>JAZQZQ010000011.1:0-39053 GCA_045634125.1 Alistipes sp.
CCAGTCGTTCAACCTTATCGACGAGTTGTCGGTAGCCGAGAATGTTGAGTTGCCACTTATCTATATGGGCGTGAAGGCCTCGGAGCGTAAGGAGCGTGTGCAGAAGATGCTCGACCGTATGAATATCTCGCACCGTGCGGGTCACTTCCCACAGCAACTCTCTGGTGGTCAGCAGCAGCGTGTAGCCATCGCCCGTGCCCTTGTATCTAATCCTAAACTTATCCTTGCCGATGAGCCTACGGGTAACCTCGACTCGAAGAATGGTCAGGAGGTTATGACCCTCTTGCAGGAACTTCACAAGGAGGGCACAACCATCATTATGGTAACCCACTCGCAGCACGACGCCTCGTATGCGAGCAGAACAATTTGCTTGTTCGATGGTAAAATCGTTACTGATGTAAAGTCAAAGTTATAAAGAACTTAATGAATTTAAGGAAATTAAGGAGTTTAGCGATTGTTACTATCTTCCCTAATCTCTCTAAATTCCTTAAACTCCCTAATCACAAACCTAACCATAAGCGCATTCAGGTGTGGGTTGGCTTGACCGCCTCCCACATCACTAAGACAAAAAACAAATAAAACTTAATATTATGAAGATTGCTTTCAAAAATTTCTTGATGACGCTCAAGCGTTACAAGGTCGCTTCATTGCTTAATGTGTTGGACCTTACCCTTGCCTTTGTGGCGTTCTACATTATCGCATCGCAGGTGTGGTATTCTATTTCGTACAATCGCTCAATCAAAGACTCCGACCAGATCTATATTATCTCAGCTGAGTGGGGATCAGCGAGAATGGGCGAAGCGGAGCAGACGTGGTCACTCAACTGTCCACAGCCTGTGAGTTACGAGACGATGGATCTCTTCCCCGATGTGGAGCTGGGTGCTTCGATGCGCCCATCAGCAGACATTCAGCGTGTATGGGTGAAGCGCGATAGCTACAACTTCGATAATTACAATATTGGTGTTCACCTCGGTAATACTAATATTGTCGAGTTCTTCGCATTTGAAGCCGTGGCGGGCGATTTGAAGCAAGTTGCCGCGCCTAATACGGTCATCGTTGCCGAGTCGGCAGCCGAGCAGATGGGTATTGGCGTAGGCGACGAGATTTGGTTTGAGGGTGGACAGTGGCACAACGACGGCAAGCCTTCCGAACCTCAGCAGGTGGTCGCTATATACAAAGATTTTCCAAAAAATAGTTTCCTTCATAGTCGTAAGATTTTCCAAAATGACAACCTCGCACAGGGTCAGACAAACAACAATTGGAACTACTCCTGCTTTGTGCGCCTCAAAGAGGGTGCAGATACAGATGCCTTTTGCCGTATATGGAGCGAGCAGTATGCAAAGTGGTTCTTGGGAGAGGTGCAAGAGTTCTTGAAAGAGTATCCAGAAGAAGCAGACATCTTTGAGGAGGGTGACGAACAGCAACCTGTACGTCTAATTCCAATCAATAAACTCTACTTTGAGTCTAATATCGAGACCTACGACAATTATGGTTTCGCATTCGGCTCGAAGAGTGCAACGGCAACGCTTGCAGTGATAGGGTTGGTTATTGTTATCATTGCCTTCATAAACTTTGTAAACTTCTTCTTTGCACTTGTTCCTGTGCGTATGCGTTCGGTGAATATCTGCAAGGTGTTTGGTGCAAGCCAAGGTACACTACGCTGGAACTTCCTCTTTGAGGCTATTGGCTTGGTGCTAATTGCTATGGCTCTTACATTCTACCTGATGATAGTTGTGCAGGATAGTTTTATCACCAACTATGTAACCTCGTCGTTGGCTCTTGGTGACAACATCCCCGTTATCGTTACGATGGTGGGACTAATGATTCTGCTTGCTGTTGTCGCAGCACTATATCCTGCATTCTATATTACGCGCTTTAACGCGTCACTCGGTGTTAAGGGAGGCTTCGCTCAGTCGGCTACAGGCCGTCGTCTTCGCTCTGTGATGGTGGGCGTGCAGTTTACCGTGGCAATGGTACTAATTATCGTTACGGCTGTATTCTTCTTGCAATATCGCTATATGATAAACTACGACTTGGGCTTCGACCGCGAAAATATCGTTACCTTTTCCGATTACGACTTTGCTCCTAAGTCGGAGACTATCATCGAAGAGCTACAACGCCATCCCGATGTGGTGGATGTTACAGCTTCACGAATGAGCCTTTTCCACTGTATGCAGATGTGGGGCAGAGAGTATAATGGTCATACATTTACGCTCGTTGCCAACAGTGTAAGATGGAATTTCCTCGACTTCTTCGGTTTCGAGCTTGTTGATGGTACGAACTTTACACCATCGTCAGCAGAGCGTGATGAGATGATAATTATGCGCCAACTCCATCTCGATACAGGTTGCCCACTTGGCACTAACAACGGTCTCGAATACAATGTTATAGGTATTATGAATGATGTACGCCTAACCTCTATTGCTCTCCCTAACCAGTACCACGCCTTTTATTGTGGTGATGAACCAGGTTTCTTCTATATCCGTTTAGTCGAAGGTGCAGATGTAAAGGAGTTTGCCAAGTTCGTTAAGGAGATGACTAAGGAGTTTTCATCGGTAGGAGTGGGAGCAGACCTCTACTACCTCGATCAGTGGGTTGAAATGCTCTACAAGACAACCAAGCAACAACTTGTAACAATCGGTATGTTCGCTGTGCTGGCTATCGTTATTGCGCTGATGGGAGTATTCGGCATCGTGATGTTTGAGACGCAGCACCGCCGCTCGGAGATAGCTGTTCGTAAGGTCTATGGCGCAACAACCGCCCAGATGATAGGTATGCTCAACCTGCGCTATGTGTGGATTGTTGGAGGTTGCTTTGTGGTGGCAGCACCTGTGGCGTGGTATATCACCTCGCGCTGGTTAGAGTCGTTTGCCAACCGCATCGCACAGCCTTGGTGGCTCTATATCGCTGCCCTTGTCGTTGTCCTCGCCGTTACGGTTGGCCTTGTAACCCTCCGCTCATGGCGTGCCGCAACCGAGAACCCCGCGGATGTGGTGAAATCGAACTAATGACACATAAAATTGTGGAATATGTAAAATGTTAACTTGCTGTATATCAGCAAATACCCCCCCCCTAAAAAATTGATAGCGGAGAAGCTTGTAGAATGCTAAATATTTATATAACTTTGAGCAAGGATTGATGCTCCAAAGTAATATTTAGGGGGGATAAATTTGTAGGCAAATTGATTAAGAATGAACACGATGAGTAAATTTTATATTTTAATGTTGGTATTGCTGCTAATCGCAATAATCAACCTCGTAAGGGCGTTAAAAGAGAAGAAATCAAAAGGCAAATTTTGGGGAGTTGCAATCAATGTCGCAAGCATCATATTGCTTGTAGTAGCAGTGTCTATCTCGTTCTTACAATAAACAGAAATAACTAACTATTACGATTATGAAGAAAATATTTACTTTGTTGGTATTGGCAGTAACCCTGATGCTAACCTCATGTGAGGAGTATGACGGCAAACAAACGCCTATAAAGTTGGATAAATCCGAACTGACTTTTCCATCAGTTGGCGGAGAGCAAACGGTTACTGCTGTTAATTATAACAGTTGGTGGATAGGCGGAGGTTATGAGGATTTCGACCAAGCGAAAAATGAATACACCAACTATGTCTATCCAACTTCAACCGATGGCGAAGATGCATGTACCTATGATCTGCTTGATGGCGGGTGGTACTATGTGGTTGTCCCCGACAAAGGTGAAAGCAATCAGGTGCTGATTAGTGTTAGCGAAAACAACACTTCTAACCCTCGCTATGCAACAATCACAATGCGGAATCGAAATGCCTTCACAAACATAAGCATACAACAAGAATAATATACTATGAAAAAACTTATTTTTAGCCTTATGGTATTAGTCGCAGCGAGCACAATGACCTCGTGCGAGAAGTTACAGCAAATTGGCGCATTACCCGAGCCAACTAAGTATTTCATTGAGATGAACATGACCTATGATGATTGGGGGCTTGACAACACTTTTGTTTCAACCTATAATGAGTGGTACTGGAATGTAGTTAATGGAGATACTCTTGAGTTTAAGGTGAAAGAGAACTATGATGGAAAAGAGGAGCAGACTAATTTTACGCTTACAAGACATAATGTTCCGATTCCCTGTAACAATGAGGATGAAGTACATTATGTTTATATAGGTTTTGGTCTTGGATTACAAGATATTCGTCTACAGAAAGACACAAAATATTATTTCGGCGATGTTGAGGGTGTTGATACAAGCGATGGCGTAGTTGCGTCTGGTCACATCTCAATGTGGGGTGGTATGGAACTGCAGAAGTCTACTCTCGGTTGGATGAAATTCACTCGACTTGAACGTACACACGATAACGACAAGGGCCCTACCTATGACTACGAAATAGATTTTGAGTTTGAATTTGAGGTCAAAGACCCCGAAACGGGTGAGATAACACTCAAGGTTGAGAATGGTAAAGTCATTGCCAATCCGGGTCAGTGGAAGGTAAATGAAGAATAATAAACTAAACCGATATTGCTATGAAAAACATTATTTACTGCCTTATGGCAATGGTTGCAGTTTGCTCTATGACATCGTGCGAGAAAGATTGGCCTAATAACAAAGTATCACTATCACTCGAAATTGAGTGTATGACCGAAGAGCCATTCTCCTCGATGGTAACAGGAGGCAACTACATACGCCATACTTATATCTGCAACGGATACCTACACCACTACACTGGTGAGTGTAGCATCGAGATATGGACCGAGTATGACGAATTGTTGTCGAATGATTGCAAGATAAAAGCTGCGGGAAATAACACTTCGTTTGCATTCAGTTTCATTGAGGACTTTCCCGTATACCGCGAGAATCCATCGTGGAACTATGTTGTAAAAGTCATCGACAACAACGGCAACTGTCTATGCCAAACAATGGTTGTCGGAAAGCACACCATCTAAAGTACAAGCCCCACTTGCAGTTTAGATTAGGATTTAAGATTTAATATCTTTGTAAACAGATAAACCATAGAATTATACTTTAAATAAACAACTATGAAAAGACTTATTTACAGCCTTGTGGCAATGTGTTGCATTCTTTCATTTGTAGGATGCGACAAAAACAGAGAACGTGAAGCAAATATCATTAAACTCTCATATGAAGATCTTACTCGCAAAATCTTCAATGGAGATGATGTAACGTACAACTATCAGTGTCAATTTGAGACTGATGTTAAGTTTGAAATAATGGTCAAGAATAGCTCAACTGTTTTACACAAAGAGACCACATCGATAACACCAGGAGAGGGTACCCTAAAATTTAATATTGAAACAGGGGGATACGAGGGTCAGGCTTTGCTGTGTATAACATATCACGCATTCAGTTTCGATAAGGGTGCTTCAACATATTTCTGGGAGGTAACCATCACCAATGAGGGATCGTGGTATTACGAGAATGAGGCTGTCAACGAGCTACTCGAGAGTTGTAAAGATTTCGATGCCGAGACTCTTGCCGAGACCATTGAAGGCGAATATGAGGGATACTCATATCTAAAATACAACGATGATTGGTCTAAAATTATTGAGCCATACCTAGTTATAGGCTACGACTACGTCGAAGGTCTTGCTTACGAGAAGTATAATTTTAATGCAGACGGCACAGGATGGTATTCTGTCAATCCCACAGAGCCAGATATGGAGACAATGACCTATGACTTTAATTGGAGTTACGATGCCGAGAGCAACCAATTAACATTGAGCGGAGAGTATAATCATAAGTGGCGTGTAACTGGATGCAACGACAATTATATCGTGCTCGACGAGACAACTACAAATGGCGATAATCTTCGCACAATATTAAGGCGAAGTCTCTTGTAGTCAGTGAAAAATATACAAACCAATGGCGACCGCTTGTATTCGAGCAGTCGCCATTGCGTTTATCTTACCTCCAATCCCACGATGGGTGGGCAGGGTCTTCGGCGATTAAGGCTTCCGAGAGCGACAAGCCTAAAGCCTTGGCTACACCCTCGCCATACGCGGGGTCGGCACGGTGGCAGTTGCGGATATGTCGCTGTTTGATAAAGAGTTCCGTATCGCCCATTGCGCGTGCCGTATTCTCGCAAGTCGCTCGCTGATCCTCGGCAGACATCAATCGCCACAGCTTGCCAGGCTGCGTGTAATAGTCGCTGTCGAGTTCGCGCTCGTCGTAGTTATAGACCTCACCCGAAACAGTCAAAGGTGGCTCTTTGAGGTGCGGCGAATCCTTCCACTCGCCATAGCTATTTGGCTCGTAACCTATCGTGCGCCCAGCGTTATCATCGGTGCGCATCTGACCGTCGCGATGGTAGGAGTGGAACGGGCAACGAGGGCGATTTACGGGTATTTGGTGGTGGTTTACGCCCAAGCGGTAGCGTTGCGCATCGCCATACGAAAAGAGGCGTCCCTGCAACATTTTATCGGGTGAGAAGCCAATGCCGTCGATGATGTTCATCGGGTTGAATGCCGCCTGCTCGGTCTCGGCAAAGAAGTTCTCGGGGTTGCGGTTGAGTTCCAAGATACCCACATCGAGCAGCGGGAAATCACCGTGATACCACACCTTTGTAAGGTCAAACGGATTGATATGATACTCCTTCGCTTGCTCCTCGGTCATCAGCTGCACCTGCATTAGCCAACGAGGGTAGTCGCCACGCTCAATAGCCTCAAACAAATCGCGCTGATGCGACTCTCTATCCTTGGCAATCACCGCCTCCGCTTCGGCATCGGTCATATTCTTGATGCCTTGCAAGGTGCGCAGGTGAAACTTTACCCAAGTACGACGGTTGTTGGCATTGATGAAACTATATGTGTGGCTACCAAAGCCGTGCATATGGCGGAATGAGGCGGGAATACCGCGTGGAGACATCGTAATCGTCACCTGATGCAACGCCTCGGGGAGCAACGTCCAGAAGTCCCAGTTGCTATTTGCTGAGCGCATACCCGTACGAGGGTCGCGCTTAATGGCGTGGTTGAGATCGGGGAATTTCAGCGGGTCGCGCAGGAAGAATACAGGCGTATTATTACCCACCAAATCCCAATTGCCTGTGTCGGTATAAAACTTCATAGCAAAGCCGCGAATATCTCTCTCGGCATCGGCAGCACCACGCTCGCCCGCAACGGTCGAGAAGCGGACAAAACAGTCGGTCTTCTTGCCCACCTCCGAGAATATCGAGGCACGGGTGTATGCCGAGATGTCGTGCGTAACGGTGAATGTACCATACGCACCCGAGCCTTTGGCGTGCATACGTCTTTCGGGGATTACCTCACGGTCGAAGTGTGCTAATTTCTCGGTCAGCCACGGGTCTTGGAGTGTTACAGGGCCTCGTATACCTGCAGTTTGTGTGTTCTGATTCTCGGCAATGGGGCGACCATTCTCGGCCGTAAGATGTTTTTTATCGTTCTGTTTCATATCGGAAATTTGTAAGTATCTATCATTATATTCCCAAAATTGTGCCACATCATTCTATACACAATGGCTGGGATGTTATGCCCAACTAGGTTTATAATCGATTATCACTTTAAGAGTAGAGGGTGTTTTGAGAAAAGGTTTGAAAGGGCTGGGGAGGGAGGATTCTGGGCTTATTGGTCAAATTAGTACATAAAATCGTGGCAGTTTTTATTTATTGGTCAAAAATAGTACATAAATGCGGGTATTTGCCCGCATTTATCATTTCCATTTTAGCCCAAATTTACCCCCCCCCCACTAATTTTCCAAATTTTCGGGCAGAAAAGTGCGTTGTCTTTATTATAATAACACCGGATATAGCGCTCAAAGTATAGGTTTAAATACACAAATATAACTTTGCCGTGTAATGCCACCACTCGAAATATTGGTCAAAAATAGTGAAAAAAACAGAGGCGAATATCTGCGTTTATCTCTCCAATTTTGGTCTAAAGTATTCATCAATAAATAGTTCGCGATTACCTTTTTATAAATATCATTATACCCCTGAATTTTTGGTGTTTTATTGGTCTAATTTACATATAAATATGGCATGTTTGGGGGGGACTCGTAAGTTGACATATATTGTGCGTATTACAACTGTTTTTGAACATCTTATGCCGAGGGTAGCCATCGTAAATGCGCGTGTCGCAACGAATGTCTTAAATTCGGTGGTGATGTTCTGATAATCAGGATATTGTAGGGTGTATTATACTCTTTTTATTTTCCAAAAAGGCAATAACCTTTTCGCGAGTCATATTTTTATGGATTTGCATGGATGTAGGCTTGTCTGGGACCTCTTTATTGATGGTTTACTCCCGTTTTTTGCTGGATTTTGGTGCGATTTCAGACGACAAACACCTATTTAGTTTGATAGGGAGGGATATTATTTGTTTTTTACACAAAAAAAAAGTCAAAACATTTGGTAGTTTCTGTTGAAAAGTGTATCTTTGCCCCGAATATATGTGATAGTATGTATGCATGTGTGCTGCGACATACTATTGTGTGTAGCAGAAAATACAATTTTAAGCGAAGAAAATAAGAATTTTAGAATAACTAAAACTTAATAGTAATTATTATGAATTTCAAGAAGTTTTTATTGGTAGTTTCAGTGGTGTTGGCATCAATTGGTACCGCTGAGGCCCAGCAGAGCAAGAGCGATCTCTCAGTAGAGTTCCGTCCAAATTGGTCTGTTCAGTTGCAGGGTGGTGCCGCTTACACTCGTGGTGAGGCTAAGTTTGGCAAGTTGATCTCTCCAGCAGCAAGTCTTTCTGCAATCTACGAGTTCCACTCTATGTATGGTGTACGCGTAGGTCTTAGCGGTTGGCAGGGTAAAGGCGCTGCAGCCCAGATTGGTGAGATCTACAAGTTCAACTATCTTCAGGGTAGCGCAGATTTCGTGCTTGATCTTAGCACTTTGATTGGTGGTTTTGACCACAATCGTTTTGCTAATGTTTATGCATTTGCCGGTGTTGGCGCACTTGGTGCTTTCAACAACGATGAGGCTGTTGCTCTTGCAGATGTTTATGAGTTTGGTAACCTTTGGACTGATTCGCAGTTTTCAGCAGTAGGTCGTCTTGGTGCTGGTGTAGATTTCCGCTACAATGAGCGTATCTCTTTCGGTCTTGAGGCAAATGCCAATGTAATGTCGGATAAGTTTAACTCAAAGAAGTCTTCTACTGCAGATTGGCAGTTTAATCTTCTTGCTGGCGTTACTTATCGTTTCGGTGAGAACAATCGCCCATCTAAGGCTTATGCTGAGGCTAAGGCGGCTGAGGAGGCTGCGCGCGTAGCGGCTGAGAGAGCAGCAGCAGAGAAGGCAGCAGCAGAGAAGGCTGCGGCAGAGAAGGCAGCAGCAGAGAAGGCAGCGGCTGAGAGAGCAGCAGCTGAGAAGGCAGCAGCTGAGAAGGCGGCTCGCGAGGCTCTTGCAAAGGAGAACTCAGTAAATAGCACATTCTCAATTGGTTCATATTATATCCGCAGCGCTGAGGGTAAGAAGATCGATACTTTGGCACAGTGGCTCAACGAGAATAAGGATTTCTCTGTTCTTCTTGTTGGTTATGCTGATAAGCAGACTGGTGATTCTGCCTACAACATGACACTTTCTGAGAAGCGTGCTAATGCAGTTCAGAAGCGTTTGGTAAAGAATGGTGTTGAGGCTGAGCGTATTACTGTTTCAGCAAAGGGTGATACAGAGCAGGTATCTTCAGTTCCAGCTGAGAACCGTGTAGTATTGTGTATCGTTCAGTAATCATACCTATATATAATATATAACGAGCAAAACAAGCAAATAATATATTATCATTTAACTAATTTTATTTTATTAACTCTAATTTTTCTAATTGTATGAAAATCAAATTTTCTAATCTCGTGAAGATGTTCCTTGCTGGAGCATGCTTTGTTGCGGTTGGATGTAGCGATTACAGTCAGGACATCGAGAACCTGAATAATCGTGTAAATCTACTCGAGAGCAACAAGATCGAACCTCTCAAGACCGATCTTGAAGCTGTTAAGTCTGCTCTTGAGTCTGCGAAGACAGATTTGCAGGGTAAGATTGATGCAAACGAGGCTTCAATCGAGGCTTTGGAGACAGCTCTTAATACAGCTGAGGGCGACATTGATACTTTGTATGATAATGTCGCTGGTAAGGTAGATTCAGAGGTGTTTGAGGAGAATCTTACAAACATTATGGTTGCTATCGCTGGCTTGGAGGACACTGATGAGATGTCGTTGGAGGATGTTTACGAACTCTTCGTTGAGGAAGTAAATGCTGAGAAGGCTAGACTTCAGAAGGAGATCGAGCTTTTGCAGGATAAGAATGCTGAACTTGATGAGTTGATCAATGGTACTGATGATACTGATGGTATTAAGGATCGTCTTGAAGCTACTATCCACGAGTTGACTCTTTTGAACGAGGCATACGTTGCTCTTGCAGGTGATTTCGAGCAGTATCAGGTTACTATTGAAGAGGAGTTTAAGAAGTGCTATGCAGCTTTAGATGCCCATGCAGCGGAGACTCTTGAAAAGTTCAATTTTCTTTATGCAGAGCATGAGAAGCAGCTGATTCTTAATGCATCTCTTCAGAAGAAAGATGAGGAGCTTCAGGCTAGCATCAACGCAACTAACGAAGCTTTCGAGGCATACAAGGAGGCGATGGTTGAGGTTGTAAAGGGTCTTGAGGATAAGATTGCAGAGAACAAGGGTGCTATCGAGGTTAACGCTCAGGAAATTAGCAAGCTTAAGGATGCCATCGACGGCATTACTTCTCGTCTTGATGAGATTGAGAGCAAGTTGAATGAGTTGGCTGATTATGTTTACAACAAGGTTACTGAGAAGATCGATGCACTTAATGGTGATGTTGACGCATTGAAGAATCGTATCCAGAGCTTGGTATTCGTTCCTACTCATAAAGACGGTAAGGCTACTATCAACCGTGCTAAGCTTGAGTACGAGGTAGAGGAGGCATATACTGGTTTTTGGCCTTGGGTACCTGGCGGTACTCGCCCAGTGGTAAAGTCTACTTTTGTTGAGTGTCAGTCTGTTCTTCAGTTCCAGGTATCTCCAGCTGAGTGCGCACTTGCTCTTAAGGATTGCGATCCAAAGGAGCTAAATTTCGTACTTACTGGCGCTTTGGCTACTACTCGTGGCGCTGAGGAGCTTGTTCCTACTCTTGAGGTTGTTAAGGTTGGTCTTGCAGACTTGAAGAAGGGTATCATTAACGTTTTTGTAAACGCACGTAACCTCGGTGAGGATTTCTATAAAGTGAATGGTGTTGAGTACGGTGCTTCACTTGTACTTAAGAATGATTTGGTTAACATCGCTTCAAACTATGTAAACCTTGCTGCTGCATCTGAGAAGAATGCTCATGTTATTACAGTTGAGATGGCTGAGCCTGCTCAGACTGCATACGAGATCGAGTGGGATTCTCAGGATCATGTTCTTGTATTGCCTGACCAGAAGTTCTTGTTCAACATTAAGAATGGTGACACTAAGGAGGAGGACATTACTATCGAGGCTATGATCGAGAAGGGTTACAATCTTGAGGTTAAGAAGGAGACTAAGGTTGAGCCTGTTAAGATTGTTGGTGGTAAGAATATCTTCATGAATAAGACAAATACTGAGAACCCACACTATGATTATGTATATGTAAACCTTGATAATGCTGACGAGAAGCAGGCACGTGCTGCTGTTGGTTCTGTTGAGAAGGTTACTTACAACTACAATGTAGCTGGTGCAGAGTTCGTTGCTACTTCTACTGTTGAGATCGTTAAGATTTCTCGTACTATCGAGATGCGTGCTGATAACATCGTTTGGAACTACCACGATGATGCTCTAAGCGATACTGGTAAGGTAGGTACTGCGCGTGTTGCTGCTCCTGCTTCTATTACATCGTTCCCTAAGGATGTTACTGTTACTTACGATGAGGTTGTTAAGCTTACTCCTGCATCTGTAAAGGTATTTGCATATGGTGCTGAGCGCAATGATGATCCTGTACAGGTTAATGTAGATGCTAAGTTCGGTGGTACTGCACTTAAGCCTACTATCGACCTTAAGAATTTCGCTTGGGGTGAGACTTACAAGATCGAGGCTGTTTACGATATGCCTGATCTTAAGATTGTGATCAGTGCTCATGCTACTACAGTCAACCGTGAGCGTAAGGAGATCGTAATCAAACTTGAGGATGCTGAGTGGATGCTTACTGAGGACTTCGAATACGAGTCTGAGACTAAGGCTGAGTCATTCTATGAGGCAGTATACAATGCATTGGTTGCAAGCAAGGTTAACCACGCTGTTAACAATGCCTTCGATAAGGATTCATTCATGAAGGATGTATTCTATACTAATGAGGTTGTATGTCTTGATAATAAGGCTAATGATGAGCCAAGAAAGTCTACTAAGCTTGTACATGTTGATACTTACTCATTCAAGTCAGTTTACAATGTAGATGAGTTCAGAAACGAGGTTCCTGAGGAGATTCTATACGAGTACACTATGAAGACTTGGTACGGTCAGGTGATTAAGTTCACTAAGACTTTGAAGCTCGGTTTGGATCCAGTTAGACTTGAGCTTCCAGCTGAGAAGTTCCCACTTGCAAAGGATCTTGTAATCGAGACTGAGCCTGAGTCAGTAGCTGCAATCTACGACATGGTAGGTAAGGTTGATAAGGCAAAGATTGATGCTGCTACATACATGAAGAACTTCTTCGGTAAGACTACTGCTGAGACTTACTTGGTTCAGGATGGTGAGGCATTCTTCAACGACCTCAAGGAGACTCGTTTGTCTGTTTCTGAGGACAAGGAGAAGGAGGGTAACTTCTTCGCCACTGCTAAGTTCAACTATGCTGATTTCGAGAAGATTCCAGAGAAGGTTACTTACTTGACTACTTATACAACTTGGTATGGTCAGAAGGTAACTATCGTTAAGGATCTTGTAATTGACTGGTATATCTACGATTTCAAGGCTATTGATGAGTTCGTTTATGACAACGTTAACGGTTTCTACTCAAATGCAAAGGCACACCGTGTAACAGATAAGAATAACATGCTATCAGACCTTGAGATTTCACTTGATTTGGATACTGCATTTGATGTAGTTTCTCTTGATGGCGAGGGTAAGCGTCTAACTAAGGAGGAGCTTAAGGAGCTTGGTTTGAGTGTTAAGTTCGACTTCACTACTAAGCCAGACCATTATGAGGGTATCTACTTCAAGGGTAACAAGCTTTACTACCATGGTTTCGATAAGACTGTAGGTGTTAAGGGTCAGCTTATCCTTACTAACTCAAACGGTGTAAGGGTTCCTATTACCACTAAGTTCGATGTTGATCCTAAGTACATGGGCTACTACGTAAAGCAGTACAATCCAGTATCTAAGTTCGAGAATGCTAAGCCACTTACTATCGAAGTTCCTAAGCATGCTAAGTTCTTTACTTACTACCTTGCTAACCAGTTGTCTCTAACTGATGATCGTGGTAAGGAGTTGATTACACCAGGTGAGATTGTTCTGGATACAGACATGGCTCGTGTATACAATAACGCTACATGGACTGAGGGTAAGGACGGTGTGGATAACGGCTTCGCTGTAGGTGCTAATGCTGCTAATATCTATGGTCTTGAGTACACATTCTTCTATTGCGATACTAAGAATGTTCCAGCCTTGATGATTGAGAAGGAGGTCTTCAAATTCGATACTAAGACTGGTGAGTTGGTATTCGATAACACTAACGATATTGAGTTGACAAAGCCAATCGAGCTTGAGGTTACTGTTGGTATCCGTCACTCATGGACTAAGGAGGAGACTGTATCGTTCAAGGTTCTACTTCAGCCAGTAGCAGAGAAGTAATATTGTAAATACATTCCCTTTTGATCTGACTCCAGATATTTGGACAGATTAAAATAGATCTATTAGTAAAGAGTTCGGTGTTGCACCGGACTCTTTACGCGTTTATATAGTTCGTATTATACCCTAAGAAGAGGTGCGAACAAACATTCTCTCCTCTTCTTAGGGGCTTATTATGATATCTGGTTGTTGGGTAACTATAAACTTGCTATAGCGCTCCTATGCACAAAAAAGAGATTAGTAGTGTGTTTCTCTACTAATCTCTATTATTTCAATGTCTGGTATAGATAGCTACTTCACAATAATAGCATTGATAAGGCGATGACCAGAGCGCTGGTTGAGTAGGGTCATTAGTTCATCGCGGCGAAAGAAGATCTCCTGACGGGCAACGGGGGAGCTGATGCCCACATAGAGGATACCCTGCTTAAGCTCGAAGGTGTGCGTAAGCGAGGCTATATGTGTGCCTACAACCTCCTGCCAAAGGTCGGGAAGTCGACCCTCAGCAAGTTTGCGGGCAACAAATGGGCGTTCGAAAAATTCACGTAGGATATCGCCTACAAGGGTTGGCTCGGTACGTTTCATAGTGTTGTAGCTTTGCCGTTAGAGATACTAAATAGCTGGTACTCGACCTCGGCATCGTCAAGGGTGCGCTCCAAGCGGTGCTTGTTGCAGTCGGTAATAAGAATCTGACCAAAAATATCACCCCCAACAACCCTCAATAGTTGTGCCACACGACGCATATCGAGCTTATCGAAGAGGTCGTCAAGCAAGAGTATAGGGCGCTCGTTGCAATGCTCGGTAAGTAGTGTGTACTCAGCGAGTTTTAGGGCTATAAGGAAGGACTTTTGCTGTCCCTGAGAGCCATATTTGCGAAGAGGGTAGTCCCCCATTGTAAATATCACATCGTCGCGGTGTATACCCGAGGTCGTATGCTCGTTTACAAAGTCCTTTTGGCGCGATGAGAGGAGTAGATCCATAAGTGGCGTCTCCTGCAACTCGCTCTTATATGTGATGTCGATGCTCTCGCGCTCCTCCGATAGTAGGGCGTAGTAGCTCTCAACCAAAGGGCGTAGGCGCTCAACAATCTCTGTGCGACGGTTAAAGATGATGTCGGCAGAGGCGGAAAGCATACTATCATATATGAGTAACATCTCCTCCGATGGGGAGGTTTTTAGTAGCTTATTACGCTCCTGAAGTGCTGCGTTATAGCGTATTAGCGCCGCCATATAGTTGCGGTCTATCTGCGAAATAAACCTATTCAAATACTTCCTGCGCTCCTCAGCAGAGTCGCTAATAAGTGCCGAGTCGGCTGGCGACACAATAACGATAGGGATGTGTCCTACGTGGTCGGAAAGTTTGTCGTACTCCTTGCCATTGCGCTTAAGAGTCTTGCCACCACGACGCGCATAACTGCATATAATATCCTCCTTACGCTCGCTATCCGATGTAAACTTCCCCTCTGTTAGAAATGCCTCCTTGCCGTGCATAACACACTGAGAATCAGGAATGGTGCTTAGTGAACGCGCCATTGCAAGAAAGTGTACAGCATCCAATATATTGGTCTTACCAGCACCATTGTCGCCTACAAAACAGTTGATGCCATCCGAGAGATTTAGTCTTTCGTCGGCAATATTCTTAAAGTCTATAATGGTGATTGTATCGAGTTTCATACTGCTGCTATACTATATTTTTGCAAATATACTGAACAAATTTCGGTTGTGCAATAGGAGGTAATTTTAATGCCCCAAAATTGGTAATTTACCTGTGGTTAAATCGTAGAATATTTGACTATTTCCGAATAGATTGTAAGGCGAATATTAGGTGTTGTAAAAGGGGAAATTCAGGCTAATGATACCACTTTTTCTCCTCACGGTTTTGTATATATGGCAAATATTATTATATTTGCGAGTTTAATATTGATTCGGACTATGATTGAAAATTTGAATAGATTTAATCGCTGGAATAACATCGTGGGATGGATGGTCTTTTTTGTTGCCACGCTATCCTATTTGATGACTATGGAGCCTACAACAAGTTTGTGGGATTGCAGCGAGTTTATTGCTACGTCGTATAAGCTTGAGGTGGGGCACCCACCTGGGGCGCCACTATTTATGATGTTGGCACGTCTTGCCTCTATGTTGGCACCATCGCCAGAGGCTGTGCCGATGATGATAAATGCGATGAATGCTGTGGCTTCGGGCTTCTGTATCTTGTTCCTATTCTGGACCATTACACATCTTGCTCGCAGGGTAACGACAACGGATAGTGGCAAGGAGATGTCGCTAAGCAATACGATTCTTGTGCTTGGTGCAGGCGTTGTGGGTGCGTTGTCGTATGCCTATACCGATACCTTTTGGTTCTCGGCTGTCGAGGGCGAGGTTTACGCTCTGTCGTCGATGTTTACCGCTTTGGTAGTGTGGTTGATGCTTAAGTGGGAGGAGAATGCTCATCGTGCGACATCAATGCGCTGGATAGTATTTATCGCCTACCTGATGGGTCTTTCGATAGGTGTGCATATCCTTAACCTGCTCACTATCCCTGCGTTGGTGATGATATACTTCTTCCGTCGCTATGAGTATCGCTCCGCGAAGGATTATTTCCTAAAGATTTGCTTGGCGCTTGTAGTGTCTTTGGTGATTTTGGGTGCTATAAATGGCATTATCATACCATACACCGTGGCGTTGGGTGCTGCGGTGGATACCTTTGCGGTAAACACTCTCGGCTTGCCAGTGAATGTCGGTATGGTGGTGTTTGTGGTTGCGGTATTTGCGCTGCTTGGCTACTTGATTCTCTTTACTCACAAGCGCGGCTACAAGGTGTTGAATACCGTAACTATGGCGGTGACGGTGATATTGATTGGCTTCTCGTCATATGCCTCGGTATCTATTCGTGCTGCGGCAAACCCTCCGATGAACTCGAACGACCCATCTACGCCACATAAGTTGCTTAGTCTGCTTAACCGCGACCAGTATGGCGATCGTCCTTTGTTGGTAGGTCCATACTACTCGGCGATGCCGCTATCGTTGGTAGAGCCTAACTTCGACTATATGTCGGAGGACGAGTATCTTCCTACGGGTAATTACAGCGCCAAGAATATGATGTGGCTAAACCCTGAGACGGGTAAGTACGAAGAGCGCGAGATTTTCGATGGATATGTCTATCCAAAGGAGGCTAACCGCATCCTGCCACGTATGTGGTACTACTCGCGTAGGAGCAACTACGAGGAGGGCTGGGTAAATATGGTCAATGGTCACCCTTCGGTATATGTCGAGGACTCTACTGGTGGCGCGTGGTATGAGCCTACAGCTCTTGAGGATATAAACTACTTCCTTGGCTACCAGATGGGCGATATGTTCTGGCGCTACTTTATGTGGAATTTCGTGGGTCGTCAGGATGATAACCAGCTACAGTCGGATGCCGAGAATCGTATCTACTTGAATGGAGGTTGGCTTTCGGGTATTGATGCGTTGGATAAGTTTTATGTGGGTCCACGCACACTGCTACCATCAGAGATGGAGAATAACCCTGCCCACAATGGCTACTTCTTCTTGCCATTGCTATTGGGACTGTTGGGTTTGATATATCAGCTAAATGTAGATTGGCGCAACTTCGTGGTTGTAGGTCTGCTCTTTGTGATGATGGGTATTGCGCTTGTGGTATATTTCAACACTGCACCAGATGAGCCTCGTGAGCGAGACTATGTGTATGCAGGTGCCTTCTACGCCTTTAGCATCTGGCTCGGATTGGGTGTTATGGCTATTGGCGATGTGCTGTTGTCGCTCTTTAACAAGCTCTCGAAGCAGGGTAATAGGGTAGCGCTTACAGCATCTATTGTGGCGGTGCTTATGTCGGTAAGTGTGCCTGTGGTGCTTGCTACGGAGAACTGGGACGACCACGACCGTTCGAACCGCTATATGGCGCGCGATATTGGTCGCAACTTCCTAAATACGGTGCCAGAGAATGGTATTATCATAAACTATGGCGATAACGATACCTTCCCATTGTGGTATTGCCAGGAGGTTGAGGGTGTGCGCCCCGATGTAAGAATTATGAATTCCTCGTATCTTGGTGGCGAGTGGTATATTGACGAGATGAAGCTCGCGGCAAACGAGGCTGATGGCGTGCCATTCACAATTCCATCTACAAAGTATAGCTTTGTCAACGACTGGACTCTTGTAACAAACCCTATCGATGTGCTTGACACGGATAAGGCGCGTAAGCTACGCATGGAGCGTCGTCGTATTGATAGAGAGAGCTACTATCAAATCGAATATCTCGATATCTCGGGTCGTAAGCAGGTGCTTGCTGGTACGTATAACGATATCTCGAAGAAGATTGGTGAGAGCCAGAAGATAATATCCGAGTATCAGCCATATATCGAGGAGTATATCTCTCAGGGCGATACCTCGTCGGATGGCTTCTACGATGTATATGTGCCATACGCTGTGGCGCAGATTACTCTCGATGCCATCACTGGTGATGCAGCCTTTATGGCGGACTACGATAAGATGGAGGAGTACTGGGAGTACAACGATGCGATTGCTGAGTGCGATATGTTGCTTAGCGATGCCATTCGTCTCTTTATTTCGGATGAGCCTATGAGCCTTGCAATCAACGCGGGTCGCATCTATATCTTGGGCGAGGGCGAGACTATCCCTGTGGAGGCGCGCCAGGAGGACTATCGTATGGTGGGTAAGCTTAAGGCAAAGGTGGATAGCTACTTCGATGGTTTGGATAGCGATTATATTCTTGCTGCTAAGCGCTACGTGATACCTGTGGACAAGGATAATGTTGTGGCTTCGGGAATACTCTCGGAAGCGGAGGCTGAACGCGCAGTGGATGAGGTCTATATCTCCCTTAGCGGTAAATCTTTGCTTACAAAGGATCATCTTATGATGCTCGACCTATTTGCTAATTTCGACTGGAAGCGCCCACTATCATTTACGCAGTTGCACCTTATGTTGGACTACGGTATTGTGGACTATGCTCGCTTCGATGGCTATGCCTATACCTTTGTACCTATCTACACCCGTTACCGCTCAGGCTCGGAGACGGGATATTTGGATGCTGACAAGCTCTATCCTCGCTTTATGGGCAACGATGCGGAGGTTGAGCCGTTGTACTATGGCAATATTGCAGAGGATGGTGTTCTTGCCGACCACTTTATCCGCTACAATATCTCGGCATCGCGCCTACGTGAGAACTTCGCGCGAGTGGCTACAGAGTTCCTGCGTCGTGGCGCTGAGGAGGATATTGTTAAGGCTGAGGAGCTCCTCGATAGAGGTATTGTGGTGCTGCCATCACACAAGATTGGTTATACACATAGCAATACGATGCCATATATTCGTGGCTACTACACTATCGCCAACTACTATCTCGATAGGGCAATTGAGGAGCTTGAGGTGGCAAACGAAATGTTTGAGGATATGCTCGGCATCAGCACAAATATAGATGGGGGTGTAGATAAGTTCACATACTTCTATGATCTTTCGGATGCTGCTGCGGAGTATCACTCGACAGCCATGCACCGCGGTCTAAATGTGGAGGAAGTAAACCCTTATCTCTTGCGTAGTGATGAACTCTTTGCCAAGGCAGAGGAGGATTATAATAAGGGCGATAAGCTCGCTGCGGAGTATATCAAGATTAAGGGCGAGTGGGTTGCCTACTACTTGCAGTTTGCTACCTATGATAGCTTCTCGACAGTGATCAGCGAGAAGTTGTACAATGCGATGCTCGATATTATAGAGACCCTCGATACCAGCCATATGCTTGCAGGTAGCTTCGAGTGGGTGGCTAATGGTGGCGCTGAGGCAGGCTTGGTGGAGAATCCGCTTAACTTCGATGCTCTTGTGTATAGCTATCTCAACGCGGTACGTCGCCTCACACCGAGCGATATCGATGATCCGCAGATGGCTATTATGGAGGGACATATATGCAACCTCTTCGAGGTATATGATGGTCTGCCACTTAGTCGTATAGTTGGCAATAGAAATGCTCCTGCAGAGTATTTATATGAGTTGGAGGATTTCCTCTCTCAGCCTGCGCAGTATGATATTTTAAGCATCTATGGACAGATTAAGTAACGAACAATAATAAACTAAGAAATAATATGGAAAAGATTGTTTTGTACAATACGCTTACACGTCGTAAGGAGACGTTTGAGCCTATCAACCCTGAGCATGTAGGTATGTACGTTTGTGGTCCTACTGTCTATGGCGATCCACACTTGGGTCATGCACGCCCTGCAGTAACCTTCGACCTTTTGTTCCGCTACCTACAGTCGTTGGGCTACAAGGTGCGCTATGTGCGTAACATCACCGATGTTGGCCACTTGGAGCAGGATGCCGATGAGGGCGAGGATAAGATTGCTAAGAAGGCGCGCTTAGAGCAGCTCGAGCCTATGGAGGTGGCGCACTACTACACTGAGCGCTACCGCGATGCTATGCGCGAGTTGAACGTTAAGTCGCCATCTATCGAGCCACACGCATCTGGACATATCATCGAGCAAATTGAGATGGTAAAGCGCATCCTTGATGCAGGCTACGCCTACGAGTCTAATGGCTCTATCTACTTCGATGTGGAGAAGTACAACAAGGACTACCGCTATGGTCGCCTCTCGGGTCGTAACCTCGACGATATCGTTACTAACACCCGCGAGTTGGATGGTCAGAGCGACAAGCACCACTCCTTCGACTTCGCGTTGTGGAAGAAGGCATCGCCAGAGCATATTATGCGTTGGCCATCGCCTTGGAGCGACGGTTTCCCAGGTTGGCATATGGAGTGCTCGGCAATGAGTACAAAATACCTCGGTGAGCAGTTCGATATTCACGGTGGCGGTATGGACCTTATGTTCCCACACCACGAGTGCGAGATTGCACAGTCTACTGCAGCATTGGGTAAGGACTCAGCGCGCTACTGGGTACACAACAATATGATTACTATCAATGGTCAGAAGATGGGTAAGTCGCTTGGTAACTTCATTACTTTGGAGCAGTTGTTCACAGGTACACACCCAATTCTTGAGCAGGCATATACTCCTATGACCATCCGTTTCTTCGTGCTTCAGGCGCACTACCGTTCAACCCTTGACTTCTCGAACGAGGCGTTGCAGGCAGCAGAGAAGGGTCTTGACCGCCTTATGAAGGCTGTGGAGACTCTCGGTAAGCTAAAGCCAGCCGATAAGTCTACAGCCGATGTTGGCGAGTTGGAGCGCCGTTGTAAGGAGGCTATGGCAGATGATATCAACTCACCAATGGTAATCTCAGTCCTCTTCGACTGGGTGCGTATCATCAACCAGGCTGCTGAGGGTGGTCAGTCATTCACAGCTGAGGATCTTGAAACCTTGAAGACTATTGTAAACCGCTATGTATTCGATATTCTTGGTCTTCGCAACGAGAAGGCTGCAGACGCAGGCGGTAAGGATATGGTATCACCTCTTGTTGATATGCTCCTCAATATGCGTATGGAGGCTAAGGCAAACAAAGATTGGGCTACATCCGATAAGATTCGTGATAACCTTACAGCAATAGGTATCCGTGTGAAAGACCGTAAGGACGGATTTGACTGGGAAATAGAATAATTTCTTGTGATAATGGGGCATCTTCGGCACCAAGCTCATTGCCCCGAATGGGGATGTACGCCGAGTACACCCCCATCCGTGTCAATTTCGACTTGGCACCAAATCTAACCCATTCTGACAAGAAATTCGGTCATACAGATAATAAAGGCTGTCTTCCTAATTGGATGTGCAGTGTCCAAATAAAAAGTAAGTGAAAACTACTACAAAATAGTTGATGGTTAACTTAGACCAAATAAATGAGTTAAAGGCTCGTGTGGCGAAGCTCTCGGCATCAATAGATGTCGAGCAGCGTCGCATAGACCTACAAAATGAGCAGGAGCGCACTGAGGAGCCGAACTTCTGGGATAACCCCGATGAAGCGCGTAAGCAGCTAAAGCGTGTGGCGGAGATTAAGGCTGCGATAGATGACTATGAGGCTGCGGTGCGTATAGTTGCTGACCTTGATCTATTGCCAGACTTTGTGGCTGAAGGAGTCCTTACGGAAGAGGAGGCGGAAGTGCAGTATGGCGAGGCGGTAGAGATTATCGAGAAGCTCGAGCTTAAGCAGATGCTCTCGGGTAAGGAGGATAGGCTCGGCGCTATTATGGATATTAACGCTGGTGCTGGAGGCACTGAGGCGTTGGACTGGGCGCAGATGCTGATGCGTATGTACACTCGCTGGGGCGAGGCGCACGGCTACACTGTTAAGGTGGTGAACTATCAGGCGGGCGACGAGGTGGGTGTTAAGTCCTGCACCTTGGAGTTCGAGGGCGAGTATGCCTATGGCTACCTTCGCAGCGAGAGTGGCGTGCATCGTATGGTGCGCCTATCGCCATTCAATGCAAACAACAAGCGCCAGACGACCTTTGTGTCGGTATTCGTGTCGCCTGCGGTGGACGATAGCATCGAGATTAATATCTCGCCTGCCGATATTGAGTGGGATACCTTCGGCGCGAGTGGTGCAGCAGGTCAGAATGTCAATAAGGTGGAGACTGCGGTGCGTCTGCGCTACCACGGTAAGGATGCCGAGACGGGCGAGCCTGTGGAGTTCCTGATTGAGAATATGGAGACCCGCTCACAGCTCAATAACCGCGAAAATGCGATGCGCATCCTACGTTCGAAGCTCTATCAGCGCGAGTTGGATAAGCGTATGGCAACACAGCAGGCGTTGGAGGCGACGAAGAAGCGTATCGAGTGGGGATCGCAGATACGCAGCTATGTCTTTGATGATAGGCGAGTAAAGGACCATCGTACTGGATATCAGACATCCAACGTGGATGCTGTGATGGATGGCGATTTGGATGGTTTTATTAAGGAGTACTTACTTCAATATTAGGAGATTGAATATGCGTAAGTTGCTGTTGGTAATATGTGCTATGTGTATGGCAGTCGCCACCTATGCCGAGGAGATGTTGGTGGGGGCTACCGACACTATGGCGTATATGCATGTGCTACGCGGTAGGCGTGTGGCGGTATTAGCAAACCATACAGCGATGTATAGCAACGAGGAGCATATCGTGGATATGCTACACAGAGAGGGTATTAACCTTGTTGGTATCTTCGCCCCAGAGCATGGCTTTCGTGGTGCTGTAGAGGCGGGGGTAAAGGTGGAAAATAGCGTAGATGCTAAGACGGGAGTGGCGATACTATCACTCTACAATGGCAACACTAAGCGCCCATCGGATGCGGTTATGCGCTCGTTTGATGTCTTGGTGGTAGATATGCAGGATGTGGGACTAAGGTTCTATACCTATTATATATCTATGCTTAGGATGGTCGATGCTTGTGCCGACTTTGGGGTCAAGGTCGTGGTGTTGGATAGACCAAACCCTAATGGACACTATGTAGATGGTCCTGTTCTCGATATGAAGTATAAGTCGGGCGTGGGGTGGTTGCCAATACCCGTAGTTCACGGTCTTACGATGGGCGAGATTGCCCTAATGGCCATAGGCGAGGGCTGGGCAAAAGGCGCCGACTTGGAGGTTGTGCGCTGTCGCAACTATAGCCATAGCACTCTCTATGAGTTGCCTATTGCGCCATCGCCAAACCTGCCTACGCAGCACTCCATATATTTGTACCCCTCGACCTGCTTGTTTGAGGGTACGGTTGTAAGTATGGGTCGTGGCACGGATGCTCCATTTGAGATTTACGGACATCCATCTATGAGTGGAAGGGAGTTTGAGTTTACGCCTGAGCCTAATGCTGGCTCTAAGACGCCACCACATAGTGGTAAGTTATGCTATGGCGTGGACTTGCGCAAAGTGGCAGATGAAGATATATGGCGCGAAGGCGTTAATTTAGAATACATTATCGATGCCTACCGCGACTTGAACATAGGGGATAAGTTCTTTACTCCGATGTTTGAGAAGCTGATAGGGGTCGACTATGTGCGCGAGATGATTAAGGAGGGTCGCACAGCTAAAGAGATAGAGGCGCAGTGGCAAGAGGAGCTGGAGGTATATAAGGAGTTGCGAAAGAGATATTTGATATACGAAGAATAAATGTAAAACAGTCAATAATAGAAGATTATGGGATTTTTTGATCTATTTAAGCGTAAGAAAACAGAGCAGCCAAAGGTTGAGGAGAGTAAGCCTGTGGAGAGTGTGGCTCAGCCTGTGGTGGATCCTGCTACAGAGCCACAGCCAGAGGAACCAAAGGTGGAAGTTAATGAGGAGTATGTGGTAACCACTACCGAGGATATTGTGGTAAGTGAGCAGGAGGTATCAACACCAGAGCCTGCCCCTGCAGAGGAGGAGTATGAGGACGAGGAGGTCAATGTTGAGGAGGAGCGCAAGGAGCTTGCAGAGGGCTTGGAGAAGACCAAGGAGGGCTTCTTTGGTCGCCTAAAGCGTGCCATTGCAGGTCGCTCTACGGTAGATGCTGATGTGTTGGATGATTTGGAGGAGGTGCTTATTACATCGGATGTAGGTGTGGAGACTACCGTTAAGATTATCAACGCAATAGAGGCACGTGTGGCTAAGGATAAGTATATGAACACTTCAGAGCTACACAGCATCCTACGCGACGAGATTGCAAAACTTATGGAGGAGTCGCACCGCTCGACAAAGGACTTCGGTATCGAGGTTAAGCCGGGCTATCCATACGTTATGATGGTTGTGGGTGTGAATGGCGCTGGTAAGACAACTACTATTGGAAAGCTTGCTGCCAAGCTTACACGTGCGGGGCGCAAGGTATATATCGGTGCTGCCGATACCTTCCGTGCTGCTGCTATCGACCAGTTGGCAGTATGGGCAGATCGCGCAGGTGCTACGATGGTGCGTCAGGATATGGGTTCAGACCCTGCATCTGTGGCATACGATACGCTACGCTCGGCAGTGGCTAATGGCGCCGATGTCGTGCTTATCGATACCGCAGGTCGTCTACATAATAAGGTGGGTCTTATGAAGGAGCTTACCAAGATACGCAACGTTATGTCGAAGGTTATTCCAGATGCGCCACACGAGGTGATGTTGGTTTTGGATGGTTCTACGGGTCAGAATGCCTTTGAGCAGGCGAAGCAGTTTACCGAGGCTACGCAGGTTACATCGTTGGCTATCACTAAGCTCGACGGAACTGCTAAGGGTGGTGTTGTAATCGGCATCAGCGACCGTTTCCACATACCAGTACGCTATATCGGTATTGGCGAGGGCATCGACCAGTTGAAGATGTTCGACCGCAGAGAGTTTGTACGTGCATTGTTTGGTGATAAGGAGTAGCAAGTATGAGACCACGTAATATTATTGATGCAATCATAGAAATCGTTAGGAACAATCAGTATAATGTTAAAGCGTATGCGGTTGCTAATAATCGCGCAAATGCTGAGGGAGATGCTTTAGAGGATTATATAAAGGATGTGTTTGCAGGAACATTGCATTACACAGATATACAACAGCGTGATGAACAATTGTCGAGATGTTTTTCGTATTTAGGTAATACTAATAATCCACCAGATATAATGATTAAGTGTGGAGATGCAATTGAGGTTAAAAAGATAACAAAAATTACATCGGGATTAGCCCTTAATAGTAGTTATCCTAAAGCGAAACTATATTCTAATAGTTGCATGATAAACAAGGCTTGTCGTGAATGCGAAGAGTGGACAGAGAAGGATATGCTGTATGCTGTTGGTGTTGTAAATAGAGGATATTTGAAGTCTCTTATCTTTGTCTATGGTTGCGATTATTGTGCAGATAAAGAGACTTATGAGAGAATATACGATGCTGTTAAGCATGGTGTCAAGAGCATTGAAGGTGTAGAGCTTGGTCAAACTAAAGAGTTGGGTCGAGTTAATAGAGTAGATCCTCTCGGTATTACATATATGCGTATGCGAGGAATGTGGCATATAGAAAATCCATTCAAGGTATTCTCTTCGTACTATAATATTGAAAATGCAGATTTCAATTTCGTGGCGATTATTAATGAGCAGAAGTATAATTCATTCGAGAATCGAGTAGAATTGGAGCAGCTGCAAAAAGATAATTCTAACTTAAAAATTGCAGATGTGAGAATTAAGAATCCGAACAATCCTGCGGAGTTAAAGAATGCTAAAGTAATTACCTATGCCTACACTATCACTGATTAGCCTTTTTTCAGGGGCAGGAGGTTTAGACCTTGGTTTCCATAAGGCTGGATTCACGACGATGGCTGCTAACGAATGGGATAAGAAGATTATCCCCACGTTTCGTGCGAATTTTCCACAAGTAAATATGATAGAAGGGGATATTCGTAATGTCTTTTCTGTTGAGTTCCCATCAAATGTCGATGGTATTATAGGTGGTCCTCCATGTCAATCGTGGAGTGAGGCTGGCTCTTTGCGTGGAATAAAGGATGCACGAGGACAGCTATTCTATGAGTATATTAGGGTGTTGAGAGATATTAAGCCAGCTTTTTTTGTAGCTGAAAATGTCTCGGGTATGTTAGCTGCACGTCATTCAGAGGCTGTGGATAGCTTTATAAAGATGTTCGATGAGGCTGGATATAATGTATATATGCAGATGCTGAATGCTAAAGACTTTAATGTTGCAGAGGATCGTTTGCGTGTATTTTATGTTGGCTTTAGAAAGGATTTGGGCGTAACTAAATTCGATTTTCCAATACCTCTTTCTGAGAGGATTACGCTGAAGGATTGTATATGGGATTTGAAAGATAATGCAATCCCAGCCAAGGAGAAGAATAAAACAAATGGCGATAGGTGTGTCGTGCCAAATCATGAATACTATGTAGGCTCATTCTCTTCAATGTATATGTCTCGCAATCGTGTTAAGGGGTGGAATGATGTTGCCTTTACTGTTCAGGCAAGTGGTCGTCAGTGTCAGCTACATCCGCAAGCTCCCAAGATGGTTAAACTTTCAAAAGATGTACATACCTTTGTTGAGGGGCAAGAGTCGCTGTATAGACGAATGAGTGTTAGAGAGGTGGCAAGAATTCAAGGTTTTCCTGATGATTTTAGGTTTATATACGACGATGTAGACTACGGATACAAAATGGTTGGAAATGCCGTTCCAATCAATCTTGCTTACCATTTGGCGATGCAGGTGAAGGATGTGTTAACAAAGATAAATTATATATAACGTGAAAAAGATCAATATTATAACCCTGGGTTGTTCAAAGAATACCGTTGATAGTGAGCATCTTGCAGCACAGCTAACGGCGATGGATTACAAGATCGTCTTTGATAGCGACCGCACCGATGCCGATGTTGTGGTAATCAACACTTGTGGCTTTATTGGCGATGCGAAGCAGGAGTCTATAGATACTATTCTTCGCGCAGCACAGCTTAAGAGCGAGGGAAAGATTGAGGAGCTATTCGTTGTGGGCTGTCTTTCGCAGCGCTATGCCGACGAGCTACGTCCAGAGCTTCCGGAGGTCGATGACTTCTTCGGTGTGAACGACTGGGCAGGCATTGTGGAACGCCTCGGTGCGAAGTATCGCAAGGAGAATGAGACCAAGCGCGAACTATCAACACCATCGCACTATGCCTACCTTAAGATTTCGGAGGGTTGTAACTGGATGTGTGGCTACTGCGCCATACCTCTAATCCGTGGTCGCCATAAGTCGTTGCCTATGGAGGCACTTATTGCCGAGGCGGAGGCGTTGGCTGAGAGTGGCGTAAGGGAGCTTATGGTTATTGCGCAGGATACAACATACTACGGTGTAGATATATATGGCAAGAGAATGTTAGCGGAGTTGCTTGAGCGCCTATGCCGTATCGAGAAGATAGAGTGGATACGTCTGCACTACGCCTATCCTACCGACTTCCCAGATGAGGTTATCGAGGTTATGGCACGTGAGAAGAAGATTTGCAAATATCTCGATATTCCGTTTCAGCATATCTCAGATAATCAGCTAAGTGCCATGAAGCGTCGCCATACTAAGGAAGAGGCATTGATGCTGATTAAGAAGCTACGCACGGCTATCCCTGACATTGCACTACGTACGACCCTTCTTGTTGGTTATCCTACGGAGAGTGATGCCGATTTTGCGGAGTTGGTGGAGTTTGTACGTGAGACAAAATTCGACCGCTTGGGAGTCTTTGCATACTCCGAGGAGGAGGGTACATACTCGGCAACACGCCTATCGGACGATGTGCCAGAGCAGACCAAGCAGGAGCGCGTGGATGCCATTATGCGCCTTCAGGAGCGCATATCGTTGGAGAACAATGCCAAGCGCATAGGTCAGAAGATGCGCGTTATAATCGACCGCAAGGAGGGCGATTTCTATATCGGTCGCTCGGAGTACGACTCGCCAGAGGTCGATCAGGAGATTATTGTTGAGAGCTTCGGTAAGCGCTTGTATCGTGGCCGTTTCTACAACGTGGCGATTACCGATGCCGAGGACTACGACCTATATGCAGAGATATTGTCATAGTGGGAGGCTCTTTTGCCGATAAAAGTTTTGATAATATCTTTATTTTTATTATATTTGTGCTGTTAATCCCGTTGCGAGGTTGCATATGGCGAAGAAAGATATCATAAAACTACTACGCGAGCAGGTGGAAAACCTTATAGCGTCGCACGAAAAGAGCTCGGCAGAGTGTCGAGAACTCATTGCGGAGCGCGACCGTCTCCTTGCCCAGAAGCGAGCTTTGGAGGTGCATGTGAGAGAGCTTGAGGAGCGCGTAAAGAGTAAGGAGCTATCTGGAGTCATGGCAGGTGCTGGGGGTAACGTTGAGCGTGCAAGACAGCGTGTCAACAATTTATTGCGGGAGATTGACCGTTGCATTGAGGCTGTGAAGCATCAGCAGGAGAGTAACTAATAGTAGGGTAGGTTAATATATAAGCGGATATGGATAAGAAGGTCAAGATAAACATATCTATAGCTGGTAAGAGCTATCCTATGACTGTGGATGTGGCAAATGAGGAGCTTTACCGTGTAGCTGCAAAGCGTCTGAACGAGACTATAGCTGAGTTTAACCGTGTGCCTCAGTTTGGTAGTGAGGACCGTTTGGCGATGGCAGCATTGCGATACTCGATACTAAGCCTTACATCAGAGCGTAACGCTTCGCTCGGAGATGAGGATGTTGAGGAGTTGGAGGAGATAACAAAACTTATTCGCAACTATGTGAAGGCTTAAGCCTTTTAGGCTTAATATTTGCTAATATAGGGGTGGCACGCCCAAATGTGCATAGGTTCTTTCGATAGATCTATCCCGCATAGATTCCTTAAAAGCTTTGCGATCTGTACAACTAATATTACATTGGGACAACTCTCGAGTAATGTCACAAAACAAGGCCTCAACCCTCGGGTGTAGTGCGTAAGTGCTACCAGTGGACTGTTGCGTGCCTCGGAGCCCCACCTATGACTGATCACTGGATTCGTCAAACAAGTTAAGGAATAGATGCGGGCTTTTTATTTGTAAACTATTTAATAACAACTTAATAAAACTATAATAACATCACTATTGCTATGGAATCAATATGGATAATCGTCGGTGTTGTTGTGGGTGGTATCGTTGGAGGTTTCGTTGCCTACTTTGCAGCCCACGCACGCGCCAAAGCTATAGTTCATAAGGCTGAGGCAGATGGCGAAATGATAAAGAAGGAGAAGATGCTCCAGGCGAAGGAGAAGTTTATTCAGCTCAAGAGCGACCACGACCGTCAGGTCAACGAGCGCAACCAAAAGCTCCAGCAGAGCGAGCAGCGCGCAAAGCAGATTGAGGCAAACCTCCAGAACAAGGAGCGCGAACTTGAGCGCAAGAGTGCTGAGTGCGAGAAGCGCAAGGAGCAACTCGACAACCAGCTTAAGGGCGTTGAGGCTCGTAAGGAGGAGCTTGCAGCAGCCATCAAGGCGCAGAACGAGCGTCTTGAGCAGATCTCAGGTATGAGCTCTGAGGAGGCTAAGAATGTTCTTGTGGAGAATATGAAGAACGAGGCTAAGGCAGAGGCTGCAGCATTCGTGTCGGAGACTATCGAGGAGGCTAAGCTCTCAGCTACGAAGGAGGCTAAGCGTATCGTGGTGGCATCTATCCAGCGTGTTGCTACCGAGACAGCTATCGAGAATGCTGTTACGGTATTCAACATTGAGTCTGACGAGGTTAAGGGTCGCATCATCGGTCGCGAGGGTCGTAACATCCGCGCTTTGGAGGCTGCAACAGGTATCGAGATCATCGTTGATGACACACCAGAGGCTATCATTCTTTCAGGCTTCGACCCAGTACGTCGCGAGATTGCACGTCTCGCATTGCACCAGCTTGTAACAGATGGTCGTATTCACCCAGCACGTATCGAGGAGGTTGTGGCTAAGGTTAAGAAGCAGATTGAGGAGGAGATCGTTGAGGTGGGTAAGCGTACCACTATCGACCTCGGTATCCACGGTTTGCACCCAGAGCTTATCCGTCTTATCGGTAAGATGAAGTACCGCTCATCATATGGTCAGAACCTACTCCAGCACGCCCGCGAGACAGCAAACCTTGCAGGTATCATGGCTGCGGAGCTTGGTCTTAACCCTAAGGCAGCACGTCGTGCAGGTCTGCTACACGATATTGGTAAGGTGCCAGATGACGAGCCAGAGTTGCCACACGCAATTATCGGTATGAAGCTTGCCGAGAAGTATAAGGAGAAGCCAGATGTATGCAACGCCATCGGTGCTCACCATGACGAGGCTGAGATGACCTCTCTTATCGCACCTATCATTCAGGTCTGCGATGCTATCTCTGGCGCTCGCCCAGGTGCGCGTCGCGAGGTTGTAGAGTCTTACATCAAGCGCCTTAAGGAGATGGAGGATATCGCTCTCTCATACCCTGGTGTTATTAAGACATACGCTATTCAGGCAGGTCGTGAGCTTCGCGTTATCGTAGGCGCCGACAAGCTATCAGATCAGGAGTCAGAGGCACTATCACACGATATCGCTAAGAAGATTCAGGACGAGATGACCTATCCAGGACAGGTTAAGATTACGGTGATACGTGAGACGCGTTCTGTATCATACGCCAAGTAATCTTTTATCGTGATAAGCCGCAATCTGCGGCACATCACAAAAGTTCAAACCACCTAAGGCTGTACTATTTGTACTATCCTTAGGTGGTTTCTTTTGCGATGCACCACATCTTACGGCTTCTAACGATAAAAGAGGTAGTGCTCCTGATAAGGTTTGTATGCCTTTTTATATTTTACCTTTTAGGCCCTTTTCTGCCTCTTTCTACCATTTGGTATCAGGCGCAGTAATCAACCTCCGCGCGAAGCGCACCTCACTTTTAAGTTCTCAGTTTTCACCTTTCTGTTTGTTTTGGCACGGTATCTGCTCATAGCAGTCGTATGAAACGCTTAATTTTAATAGTTGTTATTGTTATGACGACAATATCGTGTAATGCACAGAGTGAGATAAATCGTGCTACCGTCGCGTCATTGGATGTGGAGCGCTATATGGGGCGCTGGTATGAGATTGCGCGCTACGACCATAGCTTCGAGCGCAATATGGAGTACTGCAAGGCGCAGTATACACTCCTCCCAGATGGGAAGATTCTCGTTGAGAATAGCGGTGTAGATAGTCGCAATGGTAAGTTTAGGATTGCAGATGGCAAGGCAAAACTCGGAGACCATCCAGGACAGCTACGCGTCTCCTTCTTTCTATTCTTCTACTCCGACTACAATATCCTCGCCCTCGACAACAACTACGAGTGGGCGCTTATCGGTAGCCAGTCGCCCAAGTATCTCTGGATACTATCGCGCACCCAAAAGCTCCCAGAGGTTGTGCTTAACGATATACTCCTAACAGCGCAGAATAGGGGGTATGATACATCGAAACTTATAATGGTACAGCAGTAAAATACTAAAGGCGGCCCGAAGGTCGCCTTTAGTATTAGCTCTTGCGAACTAATCCAAATTATTTCTGTGCGAAGAATGCCTTGATATCCTCATCCTCCAAGATGTTCTGAGTCTGGAAAACGTAAGCACCAGTCTTCTCTGACTTAACCATCTTGATACACTTAGTGTACTTCTTGGCATTACCCGTCTTAAGGGTCGCAACTACTTTCTTTGCCATACTTTACTACTTGTTAAAATTACTTAATCTCACGGTGTAAAGTTACTCGCTTCAAGTAAGGATTGTACTTCTTACGCTCCAAACGGTCAGGAGTATTCTTCTTGTTCTTAGTGGTGACATAGCGAGACATACCTGCAACGCCGCTCTCCTTCTGCTCAGTGCACTCAAGGATCACCTGTACTCTGTTACCTTTCTTTGCCATTTTCTGTTAGCTGTTTTTAGTAAACCTTCTTTGCGGCCTTTGCGTCACGAAGTGCTGCTGTAAGACCCTTCTTGTTAATTGTCTTGATTCCGGCTGCTGAAACCTTCAATGTGATCCAGCGACCCTCCTCCTCCGACCAGAAACGCTTTGTTCTCAAGTTTGGAGAGAACTTACGCTTGCTACGGATGTGCGAGTGAGAAACATTGTTACCCACCATCGCTACCTTGCCAGTGATTTCACAAACTTTCATTGTACTTATATTTTAACTTAAGTGCCACCGTGGCACAAAAGCGCACAAAGATACACAATTTTTTTCAATCTGCAAACATTGTGTTGCCCCTTTTGTAATATTATCCACAAAAATATGGGGTTGCAGAGCGATAACACCCTGCCACCCCATATATTAGAGACTCTAATATCGTGATTAGAGTTTAAGTATTAGCTGGTAAGGATCGCTGCCGAGGCTAAACTCGAGTTTGTATGTGTCGCCAGATGCTAGTTCGAGGAACTCTTCTTTTTTTGATGGGATATACGCCTCTCCAACATATGTAAATGTATTATTATTGAGATAATACACCGCAATCTTTATATTATGTTTATTTTCAAAGTAAAGAGTTCCGTTAGTCTTGTAATATATCAATGATAATCCCTCTGCCAAATCCTCTGGGGATGCCATAACAAGAGGCTCATCCACTTTTAATCCATTGCAGGCGAGTGCCCACTGCCACTCATCTGAGTATTCACCTTTGTAGTATACTCTTAAACGATCCCCCTCCTTAAGGTTTAGTGAGGTTATGTCTACGTTAATTTTCTCAGACGCTATGTAGGCATAATCGCCAATTTCTACAGAATAATCCTTGGTAAATAGCTCTTGCTTCCAGTTGCCATATTGGTCACATAGTATCAACTTAATGGTTCCATTAAAAGTGGTAAAACCATCATTTTGAACAAATATGGAATCATTTACCAATCTATTTTCATTGAAATATTGTGGTAGATCATACTCGATATTATACTTGATTGTCATATTATCGCGATGCATAGATGTTCCATCTCGATCGGGTGCAAGGTATAGTAAGGCATCCTGCTGTCTGTAGAATGCTTGACCTGGAACAGCGTAATATCCATTGCTGTTTCCACTCCAGCCAAAGTTGAAATGGAAATAGTTATTCTCATCATATCCATCTACAACGTAGGCGTGGCCACCTAGGTCTGGGTCGTATCCACCAAAATAGGTTGGTCCATAATTGCGAAGGGTTTCGCGAATAAGATTTGCCCACTCTTCATAGCTGTAATTATCGCCGTATGCGAGTAATGTGCTTTTTGAGTAACCAAAGTTGTTAACAAGGGCTTTTACTAAATTTGTGGTTAGAGCACCTGACCCAGTTGGATGGTATGCCATCTTTACAGAGGTGCCCATATCCTTCATAAGGACTGCTACAGCATCGGCTTGCTCCTCGGTATAGTTTACATTCTCTGAGTCGTAGCACGCAATCATCTTATCATACTCGTATGGGTGACCGAGCGGATTAGCTTCCACAGAGTATGTTTGTATGGTCTCACCCACCTGAACTTTATAGGAGTATTCTGGGGTAGTGCCAACACCATTATTAGGCCACTTATAATAGTAGCATAGTATAGACATGGCCGTAGCTACACAACCAGTTAGAGAACACTTGCCATCGATGATAGGGGCTTTGCGGTTATATGGCTCGCTCTGATCCCATAGAGCAGTTTCGTAGAGTATGTTGTCGTTGGTTCGTGTTGACTGGCGAGCGATATTGATAGGCTTATTGCTCTTGCGCGCATCCTCTATCTGGCGACACCAAGCATTGAGAATAGCCTTAGCTCCATCTGCCATATTCTCCATATCAAAGGTGTTATTAAGAGAGTAGGCAAGAACAAAGTCTGCATTTGTATCGCCACCTACAATAACAAAACTCTTGCTCTCCGCGCTATTATATATATACATAAGTGAGTCGTCGGTGTTGTTGCTTGCGCGTGTTACACCATTGATGTTACTACCAGCCCACTCGAGTTGTAGGTTGCTAATAGTTGCGCGTGTCATCTTTTGAGAAAGGAACTCTGTTGCAATCTCTCTTGCACGCTTCTCGCCAATAGGCTCCGCCATAATATTAGTTACGGCGAAGAGTAAACTTATAATTAAAAATATCTTTTTCATAATGTTTCGTATTAGAATTTAGAAAGGTCAATTTCGCTAATGCCTTTACATGAGTCGATGTAGAACAGATATGCATCTGTAGCCTCTATATCTATGGTGTGAGATGGCTTATTGTCTTCGTAAATGTATGACCATTCTGTAGAATAATAATCGGTACCATAAAATTGTACTGTACTTGTTTTCCAGCCATCACCCCAATAAGTCCAGCTTTCAAATTTATCACCACCTGCAAGTAATGGTACATATACCTCATTACCCTGATGCTGTATAGTGATAAATTGGTCATATTTACTTGGCTCTGGTTCTGGCTCTGGTTCTGGTTCTGGTTCTGGCTCTGGCTCTGGTTCCACGGTGTCTATTTGCTCAATATGGCAGATGCGATTACGCTTGATAGTCATCTTTTCTTCGATGCTTACGAGCTTAGAAGTCTTATCATCGAAGAGAATCTCTACCGCAAGACCCTTCGAAAATTCAGTTGGTACAAGGGTAATGTAGAAGTCTGTAGCCTTTTGTGTAAGCTTTACGCCACTATCACAATTGAGTGTTGTGATCTTGCTTGTATTCTCATCCCAAGATGTTGTATCGGGGTCGCTCATTACAACCCAGCGTTGACCATTTAGGATTTCGTTGTTGTTGCCAGTTACGGTAATCTTTGAGACCGTCTTGTCGCCCACCATAGGGATGTGTAGATATCCCATAAGGTTGTCGAGTGAGAACATTTCTCGATTAGTACTCTCAGCAACCATTATATTGCTCTTTGGATCGTAGGTATTTGGTACATAATTCTGCATTGGCTCAATTTGATGTAGAACTTCTGCGCCATCAGGCGTGTACATTACTTCCAAAAAACTGTCGTAGGAGTAGAATACATAGTATTTGTCCTTGTAGTCGAACTTATCTAATATCTCCATATCCTTAACAAAGTCAAAGCGGTCGGTCTTCTCGCCAGTTAGACCAGTGTACTTCCATACATCTAAGATATCAGTACCAAAGCGTACTACTTGGTCGCCCTCGCTCCAGATAGTCTTTTTGTCATCGTCAAGCTCTACACGGGTCTCCTCTGTGAAGTTGATGCTGATGTAATCAGGTCGTGGTGTAGGCTCATTTTTGACCTCGACGACCTCGTCGGATGATCCACATGCTGTTAGTATCGTTGCTAACAGTGAGTAAATAAGTTTTTTCTTCATAGCTTATAATTGTTTGTTAATTAGGTTAGTTTTGGTTAGTCTTTATTTACTTTGATTTCTAAGTAGATAGCGGTATACTGCCACCTCCTGTGGGTCGCCCATCTCCTTGCCCTCCACGTCGGAGAGCTTTACACATAGCTCCTTTGGCTTGCGAGAGTTAATCTGGCAAGAGGATAGCTTCATCACGATATTGCACGATGCGTGACCAGTGTCGCAGGTGAGGTTGGTGCCGATACCGAACATACACTTAATCTTGCCCTCGCAGGCGCGCTTAATCTCGACGCACTTCTCGAAGTTGAGCGAGTCGCTAAAGACGATACTCTTTGTCATAGGGTCGATACCAAGCTCCTTGTAGCGCTTGATAGCGAGGTCGATAAATGCGATAGGGTCGCCCGAGTCGTGGCGCACACCGTCGAAGAGGCAGGCGTGCTTCTTTGAGAAGTTGTTGAAGAAGACCTCCGAGCCAAAGCTGTCGGTTAGGGCTGTGCCGAGGTAGCCATCGTAGACCTTTACCCAGTCCTCCATAGTGAGGTAGTTGGCGTTACGTGGACCACCATTCACAGCAGCGATGAACATTGGTAGCTCGTGTGGGTAGGTGCCTATCATCTTCATATCCAACTCCATAGCAAGGTGGCAGTTAGAGGTGCCGACACAGCCACATGGGTTGTTTTTGAGGTGCTTAACCACCATGCGCTGTACGTCGTACGAGAAGCGGCGGCGTGTGCCGAAGTCCGAGAATATGATGTTGTTTTCGCGGGCGATCTGCTCCTTCTTCTCAAGGCGGGCAATCATAGCCTCAGCATCGTAGCTGTTGCGTAGGTGGAATAGCTCCGATACGGTGGCGAGGATAGGTATTTCGTACAACGTAACCTTGTACATGTAGTCGGTAACGTTGATTTGCAGATGGCGCTCTTCGTCGAGCCATACGTTAATCTTCGAGGCGTCGAAGCGGAAGCCATTGAGCCACTCGAAGTAGTTTTGAGGTATATATTTGCAAGTCTTAATCATATACTGGAACTCATCTTCCGAGAGGGCGATGCGCTCCAAAGCCTTCAATTCTGCCTTCAAATCCTCCAAGAAGTCGTCGTCGAACTCGGTCTTAGCGCGGTCATTGAAGGTGAATGTGCCGATAGCCTCTGGGTAGAGTTTGAAGTAGGCGTACGAAGTTGTGAACTTGTACAAATCGGTGTCAAGAATAGATCTTATCATGTTAGTAGTAGTTTGTGTTGTTTCTATTTTGTTAGCTCCTCGTATAGCATCTCAATAGCGTATGCTGAGGCGCGTGAGATGATTTGGCTACGGTCGGTGCCAGAGTTGCGCATCGTAGCGCGACTGCCCTTGGGGGTGGCAACAGCCATCCATACCGTGCCTACGGGCTTATGTTTCGAGCCACCAGTAGGACCTGCGATGCCCGTTGTGGCGATGGCGTAGTCCGCACCAGTGATGCGACGTACACCCTCTGCCATCTCCAAGGCTACAACCTCGCTTACAGCACCAAAGCACGCCAAACTTACGGGGTCTACACCTAAGATATTGCTTTTTACCTCGTTGGAGTATGCCACCACGCCACCTAAAAGGTATGTTGAAGCTCCCGCCATAGCGGTAAACTTCGAGGCTATAGCGCCACCAGTGCAACTCTCGGCAATGGCGAGCGTTTGCCCCCTCTCGGTGAGGATGCGGTGTATATGTTGCTCTACGGTAGCACCCTCGAAGCCTACAATATTGTCGCCTATAATCGCGCGCAGTAGCTCAAATTGGTGTGCTATCTCGCTCGCTGCCTCTTCGCGCTCAACATCGTATGCCGAGAGGCGCAGACGCACCACATTGGGTGCTGGTAGGTAGGCAAGATGCAACCATTCGGGTAGGGCATCCTCCCAGCCCTCGATGCGCTCGGCAAGCAACGACTCGGGGATACCGCGTGTGATAAGCGTGGAGTGGACGATGCTACTTAGCTTGTATCGCTCCTTAAGGCGTGGGATAACCTCATCCGCCATAAGATGCTCCATCTCGAAGGGTACACCCGGTAGCGACACTAAAGCGCCACCGTGTGGGGTGTCGAACCACATACCTGGTGCTGTGCCATGGGCGTTGTGTAGCACGGTGCAACACTTAGGCAACATCGCCTGACCGCGATTTAGCTCGGTAAAGGGTATGCCCCTGCGCTCCAAAAGTGCGCGTATATGCTCGCCCTCGGTGGCGTTGTACTCCAACTCCGAGTCGAACATCTGGGCGAGGGTGTACTTCGTGATATCATCCTTCGTAGGACCTAAGCCACCCGTAACGATAACTACGTCGGTGGTGGTCATAGCCTTTGTGAGGCTCTCCACGATGACATCCTTCGCATCGCCTATGGATAGCTTCTGCGCTACCGTGATGCCTATGTTGTTGAGGTGCTTGGCGATAGATACGCTGTTGGTGTCTACAATCTGACCAATAAGAATCTCGTCGCCAATGGTTATTATCGTTGCATTCATACCTTTTCTACTTTTTTAAGCTGTTTCGCCCCCATTCTAAGTAGCTTAAAACCATTCTCTTTGATACCAGAGTTGAGCGTTACGAGCGATGCTCCTGCCTCCATCATAGCCTCGATGTCGTCGGGGGTCATAGAGCCACCCGAGCCGATGATAGGGTAGTTATGCTCGGTGCGCTCGGCAATATATCGCACTACATCTATGGCGCGCTGGGTAAGCATAGCACCCGTTGCCGCACCCTTAAACTCAGGCATAAGGTCGAGCGACCCCGCCACAGCCTCGATGCCGTCGAGAGGGGTCTCGATAAGGATGTCGATGACGGTATCAAGCTCCTCTTGCGTGAGGTCGGGCGATATCTTCAATAATATGGGGCGGTAGTCGAGCTGACCACGACGGAACTCAAACAGTGGCTCTATAAGGACAAGTATCTCCTCGCGTGTGCGTGGCACAAAGCGCTTAGCCGCAGTGTTACAGGCGATGTTGATGACGAAGAAGTCGACATACTGATACATATTGCGGAAGACACGCAGATACTCCTTAGGGGCGTTGTCCACGTGCGAGGCTGTGAGCTTGCCGATATTGCAACCTATAACAAGGTCCTCGGTGTGCTTGGTACGCTTGCGCACCTTGCGTAGCACATACTCCATGCCGCGACTCGGATAGCCTGAGTTGTCGACAAAGGAGCGCTCCCTGCGCAGATACTTGATGCGTGGACGCGGTGTTCCCGGCTGTGGACGTGGCACCACAGAGCCTATCTCCACAAAGCCGAAGCCTAATGCCGATAGCTCCGCGAGCCTATCGCCGTTGGCATCGAAGCCAGAGCCTACACCAAGCGGATTGCGGAAGTGAATGCCAAATACCTCGCGCTCCAACCCCTCCTTGGGTGGGGCGTAGCATCGCCTGAGCAACCACTTGCCCAAAGGCATCTTACCTACCATGCCGAGCATAGCCATACGCACCGTCTGCGCCATCTCCGCAGGCAACCAACGTAGTATATGTTGAAATAGCGACCGCCTCATAATTCGCAATAATATAAAATATTATACAAAGATAGCAAGAACTTGCGTAAAAATGGCAGAATGAGGGCAAAATGTGATAAGTGGTTGGTAGTTATACCATTTTTGTGTTACCCCGCCATATTTCTAATTTCGGCAGAAATAGCCATATATGGTGGGTATTAGAGAAAGAATTGCTAC
>JAZQZQ010000012.1:0-35277 GCA_045634125.1 Alistipes sp.
TTCTTCATTGCGGCACGCCATAAATTCTGCGCAAATAGAAAAATAGAGAGACCGAAGATCTTCTCTTAAAGAGCCGCCTGGGCGGTCATATTTACATTCTACCCCAAACCCCACCTTTGTCAAAGGAGGGGCTTGTTGCAACCCCTGGTTTGCCACCTTCGGTGTGGGGGATGCTTGGTATTATTGGGATAGTGGGTATGCTTGTTACACAGAGTATGCTGCGACAAGGTGACGTTTTTTATGGGCGATATTTGGTCGTTACGGTGTAATTTTCTATCTTTGTGTTAAACTAAGTATTAACCTAATTGTGATTGTCTATGAAAAGAGTGCTATTTTGTTTGCTCGCACTGATGTGCGTGGCGTGCTCAAAGGAGATAGATCTTGGATATCCAGCAGCGGTAACATTCTCATCAGAGGGTGGTGAGAAGGTTATCAGTAGTAGTAAGCCTTTCTATGGAGCATACATTCAAGACTACGATAATGGTGGCGCTGGCTCTGTGGAGCCAGAAGATGAGGTTGGAAACCATCGTTCTACCTATAAGTGGTTGACGATTATCTATAACGAGCATGAGAATATCTATGCTAACGAGCTTACAATCATAGCAGAGCCTAATACCATGGGAAAGTCTCGCGAGTTATGGATTGAATTGTATAGTGGTCCAGACTATCAAGTCGTAAATGTTAAGCAGAAATAGTACATAACTATTCAGATATTAGCTCCTCAGAAGGTCGCACTTATAGTTGATTCTTTTGAGGAGTTATCATTTTATCTAAGGTAATCTATACCTCAGATTCGCAAGGTGTCAAGATTTGTGTTACCTATATGTAATCTGTCTGCACTATTTTCTAAAATTTATTTTGCTTTTCTCTTGACTCGTACCTTGGGTCATATATTAACTTTGCACTCGCTAGCAAAAATATCGTACGATTATGAGTAATAATACAAAGTTAAAAATCGGAGAGTTTTCCAAGATGATGCAGGTAACGGTAAAGACCTTGCGCCACTATGAGCAGAGAGGATTGCTTATGCCCGAAGAGGTGGACAAGTGGACTGGGTATCGCTACTACAGTATATCGCAGATGCAGAGGCTCAACATCATTCGAGGTTTACAACGACAAGGTTTTACACTGGAAGAGATCAAGGAGTTGTTCGATGATGGCGTTCAGATACCAGGAGTTGAACTGTTGACTCAAAAAATTGAGGAGACAGAGAGGCAGTTGCAATTGTTGGTGGAGCGTCGCAGGCAGCTGCTCAGGTGGTTAGACTCTCACAAACAAAAAAACACAATGGAAAAGTTTAATATTCAATCGTTGCCAGAGATTATCGTGGCAAGTCATCGTGAAGTCATTGCGGACTATAGTGCATTGGGGGCACTCTGTGTAAATAAGATTGGTCCAGAAATGCAGCGTCTTGGTTGTAAATGTCCGCCTCCAGGATATTGCTTTACTATTGAGCATGCTAAGGAGTATCATCCGACAGACATTGATATCGAGTATTGTGAGCAGGTAGAAGAGATGGGTGTCGATAGCAGCATTATACAATTTAAGCGCCTATCTGCTGTGCCAAAGGCTCTGTGTATGAAGCACGTGGGACCATACGAACGTTTTTATGAGTCCTACACTGAAGCCTTCAAGTATATGGAAGAGCAGGGGTATAAGATGGCGGGACATCCACGCACTTGCTATATAGATGGCGTATGGAACCAGGAAGATCCAGAGCAGTGGCTATCTATTATTCAGATTCCAATAGAGTAAAGTAGTCTGTCTCTATAAACAATGGGGTTGTCCATCAATATTATTGGACAACCCCATCTTTATTACTATGAAATGTGTTTATTATCTACGAGACTGATACTGCTTGATAACACCTCGCTTAGAGTCGCGGATGAACTTAATCAAGTAGTCGCGCTCGGCGCTCTGTGGAAGCTCTGCCTCTGCCTTATCGCAACCTGTCATATAGTTAAGGTCGCTCTGGAACAAGATGCGGCAGGTGTTATGAATAGCCTCAATCTGCTCAGCTGTAAAGCCACGACGCGATAGGCCTACCTTATTAATACCTGCGTAGCGAGCCTCGCCATTTGTTACGATAACATATGGTGGGATATCCTGTGATACAAGTGCACCGCCCTGAATCATACAGTGGTCGCCAACGTGGATCCACTGGTGGATAGCTGCATGTCCACCGATAACAACCCAGTCACCAATCTCAACCTCGCCAGCTAATGATACGCGGTTAGCGATAACGCAGTGGCTACCTACAACATCGTCGTGTGCAACGTGAACATATGCCATAAGCAAGTTGTTGCTACCTACAACGGTAGTGCCGCGTGATGCTGTACCACGAGAGATAGTTACGCACTCGCGGATGTCGTTATAGTCACCGATAACGGCAGTGGTCTTCTCGCCTGCGAACTTTAGATCCTGTGGAAGACATGAGATACATGCACCTGGGTGAATCTTGTTACCCTTACCCAAACGTGCGCCATCATAGATGATAGCGTGTGGGCCAATCCAGCAGTCGTCGCCAATAACAACATCGCCCTCGATGTAGGCAAAAGGCTCAATAGTAACGTTCTTACCAATCTTTGCGTCTGGATGAACGTACGCCAAATTACTAATCATAACACTAATCTTTATTTCTTCATTTATCTGTTTTTCGCCATCTGGGCTGTAAGTGTGGCCTCTGATGCGAGCTGACCACCTACGAATACCTTACATATTGCTGTGCAGATGCCACGACGCATATCAATCATTTGGCACTCGATTTGGAGTGTGTCGCCAGGAACAACCTTGCGCTTCCACTTAACATTGTCGGCTTTGAGGAAGTATGTAGAGTAGCTCTCTGGATCCTCGACCTTGTTAAGTACAAGAAGACCGCAACACTGTGCCATAGCCTCTACGATAAGCACGCCTGGCATTACAGGCTCCTCAGGGAAGTGGCCAACGAAGAATGGCTCATTCATAGATACCTGCTTGATACCGCAGATGAAATTATCCTCGATGTGAGCAACACGGTCTACAAGGAGGAATGGTGGGCGGTGTGGAAGCAATGTTTTAATCTTGTTGATATCCATCAATGGCTGATCCTTAGAGCTATACTTATACATTGGCTTCTCGCCACTACGACGGATAGTGCGCGAAAGCTCCTTCATAAACTCTGTATTTGCATAGTGACCAGGACGTGTAGCCCATACACGACCCTTGATACGCATACCAAGCAAGGCGAAGTCGCCAAGCAAGTCGAGGAGCTTATGGCGTGCAAGCTCGTTGTTTGCACGGAGTTGCTGGTTATTAAGGTAGCCGCCTGTAACCTCGATATTATCCTTGCCAAAGATGTTCTTTAGACGCTCGAGCTGTGAGTCTGGAACAGGATTCTCAACAACGACGATAGCATTGTCCAAGTCGCCACCCTTGATGAGGTTTAGATTGAGAAGTGGCTCCAACTCGTGTAGGAACACAAAGGTACGACACATCGCAATCTTCTCGGTGTAGTTATCCTCCTTGCTATAAACTGCGTACTGGTTACCCACGACCTTAGAGTTGTAGTCTACATGTACAGATACTGAGTACTCATCATCAGGGTAGAGAACGATAGCCACACCCTTCTCTGGGAGTGTGTATACCTGCTTCTCTGTAACTTCGTAGTACTTGCGATCAGCCTCCTGCTCTATAGTACCAACCTCCAAGATACGCTCAGCGTACTCCTTAGCCGAGCCATCCATAATTGGAGTCTCTGGAGCGTTGATATCGATGATAGCATTATCCACGCCCAAAGTCCACAACGCTGACATAATATGCTCGATAGTGCTAACTTTAGCTGCGCCCTTCTCGATTGTAGTACCGCGTGAAGTGTCTGTAACATACTCGCACAACGCTGGTACCTCTGGCTGCTCCTCCAAGTCAACACGACGGAAGATGATACCAGTGTTCTCCTCTGCTGGGTGTACGGTCATATCGACCTGAAGACCCGTATGAAGTCCCTTGCCTGAGAATGAAATTGCCGAGGCAAGTGTCTGCTGTTTTGTTGCCATAATATCTATTTTTTTTTGTAGCAATCTATCTCTCTCTTAAAAAGAGAGAATATTAACAACCTAATTTTGTCATAATGCCACAAATGTAGTAAAAAATCTAAAATAATTACTATTTTTGCATTGATTTATATGAAGATAACGCAACAATTTAATGCAAAAGAGCAATAAAGATATAAAAAGAGTCGTTTCGCATCGTAAAGGTATAGACCTTGGTGCTACTCGTAAGGAGTCGTTGGGCGAGTGGCTCTATACGCATCGTGTGGGCTTAATCGTAGTTTTGATAACATTTATCTTTGGCGGAACGTGGTTGGCTACAGCACGATATAGCTTTACGCTCCCTCCTATGGAGTACCTTATAGAGTTTGTCGAGAAGGTGCCATCCGAGGCGGAAGTAGAGGAGCTAAAGCGTAAGCGAGACCAGTTGCAAGATGAAATTGATAGACGCTTGCAGGAGGTGCAAAAGGTTAAAAACCTCCAATCGAACGATGCCTCGGAGACATCGGGTTCGCAGAGTAAGCTCGGTCACGATAGCCAGACGCAGGAGATGATGGATAAGATTGCCTCAGATATGGCAGCTAATCGTAAGGAGTTTGAGAACGGTATGCGCGAAGTGAACGCGATTGGTAAAGGTGGTGAAGGCGAAGGTGCTGGCGCAGATAAGGGTAATGGCGAGAAGGGAAAATTCTCAGGAGCAGTAACCGTTGCCTACAATTTCTCCGATCCGGTGCGTCATCATCGCGATTTATATGTTCCTGCCTACCGCAGTAAGGGAGGGGGCGTTGTGGTTGTAGATGTATGGCTCGACCGTAATGGTAAGGTTACCCAAGCTCGCATAGCATCATCTACAAATAAGGAGCTAAATGAGCAGGCGTTGGATGCGGCGCGCCATCGTAAGACGCTCTTTAAGATTGATGACACAGCTCCAACATCGCATCGCGGAACTATTACATATACCTTTGTGGCTCAGTAATATATGGATGCTATACTGGTCGATATTTTGAAATAGAGAAGAATATATATGTTAAATGAAAATTTTTTGCTAATCGGTGCGTTACTGCTCTTTGTGGCGGTGCTTGCAGGTAAGGCGGCATACAGGCTTGGAGCGCCTGCCTTGTTGCTCTTCCTAGGTGTCGGCGTACTCTTTGGTTATAATGATTTTGTGTCGTTCCACTCGGTAGATTTTGCAGAGTTTGTAGGTATGGTAGCACTCTGCATCATCCTCTTTGGTGGCGGTATGGATACCACATTTTCCGATATACGCCCCGTGATGGCGCCAGGTATTGTGATGGCAACGCTCGGTGTAGCACTTACTGCGGCAATAGTGGGACTCTTTATATACTTTGTAGCTCCATTAGTTGGCGTGTCGCAGGAGATATCTATCCCATTTGCGCTGCTTATGGCGGCGACAATGTCATCTACCGATTCAGCATCCGTATTCTCCATCCTTCGTACTAAGAAGCAGGGACTTATGGAGAACTTGCGCCCCTTGTTGGAGTTGGAGAGTGGTAGTAATGACCCGATGGCTTATGTGCTTACCGTTGTGCTTGTAAGTGTGGTTACGGGAGATAATGTTACGGCAAGCAATGTCGTAGGTACCTTCTTCGTGCAGATGCTTGTGGGTGCGGTGCTTGGTTACGCCTTTGGTCGTGCTACGGTGTGGATTATAAATAAGATAAATATCCGTAGCAACCAGTCGCTATACTCGGTACTGCTGCTCGCTTGCGCCTTCTTTGCATTCTCCTTTACAACAATGGTCTACGGTAATGGTTACCTTGCAGTATATATCGCAGGTCTTGTAGTTGGAAATATGAAGATTGTGCATCGCAATATGCTACGAATCTTCTTCGATAGTTTCACGTGGCTGTTGCAGATTGTACTATTCCTACTACTTGGTCTTATTGTAAATGTACACGAACTATTGAGCTCTGATGTGCTTATTATGGGCGGACTTATAGGACTCTTTATGATACTCTTTGCACGTCCTGTGGCAGTCTTTCTAAGCCTTGCGCCATTCCGTAACTTCTCCGTAAAGGCGCGTACATATGTCTCATGGGTAGGTCTTCGAGGTGCCGTGCCTATTATTTTTGCCTTATACTCCGTTAGTCATAATGTCGAGAATTCCGACTTTCTGTTTAATGTAGTCTTTGTTGTTACCGTCATATCTCTACTTATTCAGGGTACTACCGTGAGCGGTATGGCGAACTGGCTTAATCTCTCCTTTAAGGAGAAGGAGCGCACCTTCAAACTTGTCGTTCCCGATCATATACGCAGTGAATTCTCAGAGATAGAAGTTAATAACTCGATGCTTCATAATGGTAAGACCCTCAAGGATATACGTCTTCCTGGACACACACTCGTTGTTATGGTCTATCGTTCTGGTAATTATTTTGTGCCTAAAGGCGATACCGAGCTTCACAAAGGCGATAAACTTCTTGTTGTATCAGACAACAATGACGAACTAATCCGTAAAGTAGATGAGTTAGGCATTGAGAATATCCTCAAAATGCAATAAGAAGCTGTATAACAAGGCTCTTTTGGCATCTGCCTTGTTTGTAAAATGCTCATTTACGTCGAGTAAACTCCGCTTTTACGAACTGCGAGCAGCTTCAAAATAGCTCTTGTTATACAACTTCTACAAACAGATAGGAGCGAAAAAAATGTATTTTGGTGGTCTAAAACTACATCTTTTTATTCGCTCTCTTAGGTTCTTGTGGGAAGTATCTGCAAATAGTCTTGTATTTAACATGCCTTTAACGTACTGCGAGCAGCTTCAAAATAGCTCTGTTATACAATACCAATAAACAGCGAGGGTACCCAGCAATTTGTTGGGTACCCTCACTATTGGTTAGTGGCAGTATATATATGTCTACCTTATTACCTCAATTATTCTGGCTTAACAAGTGAAAGGTATAGCTCATCAAGCTGTGCCTGTGCCACTGGAGATGGACCATCGAGCATTACATCGCGACCAGCGTTGTTCTTAGGGAAGGCGATGTAGTCGCGGATAGAGTCCGAACCACCAAAGAGTGAGCATAGACGGTCGAAACCGAAGGCAAGACCACCATGTGGAGGTGCACCATACTTAAAGGCGTTCATCAAGAAGCCAAACTGCTCCTCTGCAGCCTCTGGAGTGAAGCCAAGGGCGTCGAAGACCTTAGCCTGAAGCTCTGCATCGTGGATACGGATAGAGCCACCACCAATCTCTGTACCATTACATACAAAGTCGTAGGCATTAGCGCGCATCTTACCCAACTCGCCAGTATCGAAGTACTTAGCATCCTCAGGCTTTGGAGAGGTAAATGGGTGGTGCATAGCGTAGAAACGCTGTGTCTCCTCATCCCACTCGAACATAGGGAAGTCGACAACCCACAATGGAGCAAACTTCTTAGGATCACGAAGACCAAGACGCTCGGCAACCTCCAAACGAAGTGTGCAAAGCTGTGTTAGGGTCTTAAACTTCTCGCCACAAAGGATGAAAATCATATCGCCAGCCTTAGCACCTGTGCGCTCAGCGATAGCCTGCAAATCCTCGGCAGAGAAGAACTTGTCGATAGATGACTTGATACCGCCATTCTCCTCTAAACGAATCCACACAAGACCCTTAGCACCTACCTGTGGACGCTTAACAAACTCGGTGAGTTCGTCAATCTGCTTACGAGTATATGATGCGCAACCCTCAGCCGCAAAGCCTACGATATACTCTGCAGAGTCGAAGACAACGAAATCGTGGCCATGTGCAAGGTCTGTGATATTAGCGAAGGTCATACCGAAACGCAAGTCTGGCTTATCTGAGCCATACTTCTCCATCGCCTCAATCCAAGGCATACGGCGGAATGGCTCTGCGAACTCGATGTCCATAACCTCCTTAAACATATAGCGTGCCCAGCGCTCGAAGATCTCGAGTACGTCCTCCTGCTCTACAAATGACATCTCGCAGTCGATCTGTGTAAACTCTGGCTGACGGTCAGCGCGCAAGTCCTCATCACGGAAGCAGCGTACAATCTGGAAGTAGCGGTCGTAGCCTGCAACCATCAAGAGCTGCTTTAGTGTCTGTGGCGACTGTGGCAAGGCGTAGAACTGGTTAGGGTTCATACGTGATGGCACGATAAAGTCGCGCGCACCCTCTGGTGTAGACTTGATAAGGTATGGAGTCTCAATCTCAAGGAAACCCTCCTTGTCAAGGAACTGGCGCACAGCCTGTGCCATGCGGTGACGAAGAATCATCGCACGCTGCAATGGTGGACGGCGCAAGTCAAGGTAGCGGTACTTCATACGTAGGTCATCGCCACCGTCAGACTCCTCTTCGATAGTGAATGGAGGTGTTACGGCGCGGTTTAGAATCTTAATCTCACTAGCTGAGATCTCGATATCGCCAGTAGCGATTTTAGAGTTTTTCGAAGAGCGCTCTACAACCTTACCCTTAACCTGAAGAACAAACTCACGACCTACCTGTGATGCGATAGCCTTAACCTCCTCTGAAGAGTGCTCCTCAACAGTAATCTGAGTGATGCCAAAGCGGTCGCGAAGGTCGATGAAAGCCATAGCGCCGAGGTTACGAACCTTCTGCACCCAGCCCGCAAGAGTTACCTCCTGACCTACATTTTCAATGCGGAGTTCACCGCAGTTATGTGTTCTGTACATAGTATATATTTTTGAATTATCTTTTGTTTCTCTTTTTTTTGTACCTTTGTAACCCACAAAGGTAATAAATTTACATCAACATTAACTATATAATGGCAGAAAAAAATAGAGTTTCGCGCGAAATAGATGAAAAATATATGCGTATGGCAATAGTCGAGGCAGAGCGAGCGTTATCAAAGAGGGAGGTGCCTATAGGTGCAGTGGTCGTGTCGGGAGATAGAATCATAGGTCGTGGACACAACCTTGTGGAGACTTTGATGGATGCTACAGCCCACGCTGAGATGCAGGCTATTACTGCTGCGATGTCGACACTCGGGGGTAAGTATCTCTCGGATTGCACGCTCTATGTTACTGTGGAGCCTTGTGTGATGTGTGGCGGAGCGTTGGCATGGAGCCAGATAGGACGTGTGGTCTATGGCACAGCAGACCCTAAGCGAGGTTATTCAACATACTCGGATCGCATTATGCACCCACGCACAGAGGTCGTGAGCGGTGTGCTTAAGGAGGAGTGCGAGGCTCTTATGCAACAATTTTTCAGCGATTTACGCAAATAATTGTCCTCAGAGGATGTGCTATTGCAAAAAATGTTGTACTTTTGTAGTTGGTTTTTGCCAAAAAAAGATAACTAATTGAAACTTAAAAAATAATTTACAGACTATGAAAAAATTCTTTTTGACAGTTGTTGCCTTGATGGGTGCAACTTCGCTCTTCGCTCAGATGGATGTTGTAGCTACCTTCCAGCAGGCAACAGCAAACGCTAAGGCAGCAAACTATACTGAGGCTATCGCTCAGTTCCAGAGCATCATCGACGCAAGTTGGGATATAGAGGAGCCAGATGCAAACCAGCAGAAGGCTTTTGCAGGTTCTAAGAAGTTTATCGTAACTTGCTACAACAAGATGGGTATCGCTGCTTACAACGTTAAGAACTATGAGGAGGCTATTGCAAACTTCTCTGAGGCTGCAAACCTCGCAGAGCTTTTCGAGGATGTTGCTGCGATGAACAAGAATCGAGCATACGTTGGTCAGATGTATCAGGCTCAGGGTGCTGATGCCTTCAACTCTGAGGATTACGCTACAGCAATCGCAGTATTCTCAAAGGGTTACGAGGCTGATCCACGTAATACAGAGATGGCGCTTAACCTTGCAGAGAGCTACTTCAAGAGCGATATGTATCAGGAGGGTATGAAGATCTGTACTAAGATTGCAGCTATGAATGCAGATAAGTTCGCTGAGGCTATTGCATCTGCACAGTACAAGATGGATCTTTACACAAACAATGAGGTTGCTAAGCTTCAGATTGCTAACGACTACGATGGTATTATCGCTATGGCATCAGAGCTTGAGGATGCAGCTATGGCAGCAAAGATTACTCTTCAGGCATACTATGGTAAGAAGGACTTCAACAAGATGATTGAGCTATCTGAGGCAGCTCTTGCAGCACAGACTACAGACGAGGGTCGTAGCGATATTTACTACTTGCTTGGTGTTGCTTACAATGAGAAGGAGCAGTTCGATCAGGCTGTTGCAGCAATGAAGAACGTAACTGCTGGTAACAACGTAGCTAACGCTCAGGCTGTTATCACTGCTCTTACTGCAAACGAGTAAATTTCTTGTGATAAGCCGCAATCTGCGGCATATCCCAAAAGTTCAAACCACTCAGGGCTGTAGGTCAAACTACTATCCCTGAGTGGTCTCTTTTGCGATGTGTCACATTTCACTTTTTGCACACCGAAAAAGCTACCCGAAAATGTTGTCGGATAGCTTTAACTTTTATAAAAGGATGGATTATTTGTACCTCTCAATTAAAATAGAAAATCTCTTTCTACCTCAATTTTACCCTCTACTAGTTTTGCAATTACCGTTTCTCTCTCTCCAATCATCAATTCTGCTGAAGAATTACGCCATTTTTCTTTATAACCATAATCATAATATCGATCTGCATATGACCACGATAATTTAACAACTGTATTATTTGGTATTTTATAAGTACCAAATGAAGTATGCTCTGTATCATTAAATGTCACTTTTAAATCTTTATATCCACTCGCACCATTTAGAGTTGAAGTCCCATCATCCAAGATTGTCAGCTTCGAATAATCTAAATAGTCCTCGACATACTCGCAACCTGTAAATCCCAACATGGAGATAAACAAAGAAATCAATATAAATCTCTTCATAATAATAAAAGTTTGTGTACCGTAGCATCTCCAATGCGGTGATTATAAAACAAAGAAAGTGTGGAGATGTTCGTTTATCTGATACGAGGTTCTGGAATACCTATGCGCAAATAAACAATACCCCACACCTGTACAGTATGGGGAGGTGTAGAATACACCAACAATACACACTGATACAAGTGATGAGCGTAATCGTTATCCTTGCGCAAAAGAAATTTTCCAGATTTCGTATCAAGGATTAGCGAAACACTTTCACTAATAAATATGTCTGCTAAGAACATTTCTCAGCATTACAAAGATAAGTATTTATTTTTTATCTGCAAAATTTGTAAAGTGATATTAAAAAGTTTAGGAGGCTAACATTCAGCCTCCTAAACACTCTAATCTACAATGTGTCAAAATCTCTTTTATCGTACCTTAAACTCAGGGTCTGCCATCTGTGGGATATCCTTGATATACTCGCCAGCCTCGAACTTCGCACGTACCGACTTGAAGGTGTTGATAGTGTACTCTACATCCTCCATAGTGTGTGCTGCGGTAGGTATTACGCGAAGGATAATCTCACCCTTAGGGATAACAGGGTAGACAACAATTGAGCAGAACAAACCGTAGTTTTCGCGAAGGTCCACGATAAGGTTTGTGCCCTCCTCGTTACCGCCCTTCATATAGATTGGTGTTACTGGCGACTGTGTAACGCCAATATCAAAGCCATTCTCCGTTAGACCCTTCTGCAAAGCGCGAGTAATCTCCCATAGCTTATCTTTGTACTCTGGGTGCTTGCGGATAAGGTCGAGACGCTTCAATGCTCCAAGTACCATAGGCATAGGCAACGACTTAGCATATAGCTGTGAGCGCATATTGTAGCGGAAGAGGTTAATCAACCAGCGTGGACCACATACAAAGGCTCCGATACCTGCCATAGACTTAGCGAAGGTGTTGAACAAGACATCAATCTGGTCCTGTACGCCGAAGTGGTCGCCCGTACCTTTGCCATTTGTACCCATAGTGCCGAAACCGTGAGCATCGTCAACCAATAGACGGAAGTTATAGTCTTTCTTATACTTTACAATCACATCCAAGAAGCCAAGGTCGCCCTTCATACCGAAGACACCCTCGGTGATTACCAAGACGCCACCGCGCTGCTCCTCGGCAAGTTCCGTAGCGTGCTTTAGCTGTAGGTGGAACGACTCCTCGTCGTTGTGGGCATATACAAAACGCTTACCAGGGTGCATACGCAAACCATCAATAATGCAGGCGTGGCACTCCTTGTCGTAGACCACAACGTCGCGTGGGGTAAGCAAGCAGTCGATAATCGAAATCATGCCCTGGTAGCCGAAGTTAAGAAGGAAGGCATCCTCCTTACCTACGAACTCAGCAAGCTCGCGCTCGAGCTGCTCGTGGTACTTTGTCTGTCCCGACATCATACGCGCACCCATAGGGTATGCCATGCCATACTTTTTTGCGCCCTCAGCATCAGCTTCGCGCACTTCGGGGTGGTTAGCCAAACCGAGATAGTTATTAAGGCTCCAGTTAAGTACTGGCTTGCCTCTAAAGGTCATGTGAGGACCCAATTCGCCCTCCAATTTTGGGAATGCGAAATAGCCATGCACAGCCGACATATACTGACCAATAGGACCTCCGGCATTCTTCGATAAGCGATCAAAAATATCTACCATTGCTCTACCTTTTTGTTATGAAATTTTGTTCTTTTATGGTTATGTTTTAGTGCTAAATATTCTTCAACACCGACAAAGATAGTTTTTTTTCCTCTCGTTCATCCATTCCAATATAAATTGTGATCAAAAATAGGTAGAAATACTTAGGTAATTCACTATCTTTGCCCCGATGAAAACATTGAAAAGATATACTCCATACTATAAGCGAATACTCGCTCTTGCGATGCCTGTAATGTTGGCGCAGGCGGGACAGCTAACAACGCAGTTTGCCGATACTGCAATGGTGGGAAACTTTGGTGGCGAAGACCCTGTACCATTGGCTGCAGTGTCATTGGGTAGCTCACTCTTTTTGTTAATCTATCTCGCCGCTTTGGGCTTGGCATTGTCGATTACGCCACTTGTGGGTGAGCAGTATGCCAAGAGGGATAATCGAGAGGTCGGATATCTATTTCAGAATAGTGCGCTCTACTGCGGACTTATAGGTGTTGTGGCTACCATCGTGGCGGTGGCAATGCGACCCTTTATCGCGGTGTTAGGAGAGTGGATGAGCGCTCCGGGACAGAGTATCGAGGCGGTAGCAGCGATGGCGTTGCCATACTACGATATGTTGGTATGGAGTATTATCCCGCTGATGTGCTTCCTTGCTATTAAGCAGTTCTTGGAGGGTATTGGCAATACGAAGACTGCGATGTGGATAACACTTGTGGGTAATATGCTTAATATCGCACTTAATTATGTGTTTATCTTTGGTAAGTGTGGCTGCGAGGCTATGGGTGCTGAGGGTGCAGGTCTCGCTACGCTCCTCTCGCGCCTTATGCAGATGGTGGCTATTGTGGTCTATTTCTTTTTATCGCGTAGGTTGAGGCTCTACCGTGAGTTCTTTAGTTGGGTAGCAATTAAGGTGTGCTACCTAATGAACTTTTTGAAGGTGGGTTATCCAATATCTTTCCAGATGATTATGGAGTCGGCAGCCTTTATCCTAACATCTATCCTTGCCCTCTCGTTTGGCGAGGTTGCGGCAGGCTCTATGCAGGTGGCCTTCAGCATCGCTAATATTGCGTGGATGATAACCGTGGCTATAGGCTCGGCATCGACAATCCTTGTTTCGCATATTGCGGGTGCTAAACGAAGAGGGGAGCTTCGCCCTATGGTCAACGCTACATACCACATAGGTATAGCCTGGGGTGTGCTTATGGCTGCGGTATTTGTTCTCTTTAGGGAGCCTATGGCAGCACTCTTTACCGATAATAGCGAGGTTGTAGCCCTCACGGCAGAGCTTATGTTGCTTATTGCGGTGTATCAGTTCTCGGATGCTGTGCAGGGACTATCTATCAGCATGCTGCGTGGCTTGCAGGATGTTAAGATTATCATGCCTATAGTCCTTTGTAGCTATCTGCTTCTAAATATACCTATAGGTTGCTGGCTTGCTTATGGTATGGACATGGGTTGCCACGGTCTGGTTATAGGTTTGATTGTAGGTCTTACCTCAGCTGCTCTGCTTACAGCGGTGCGACTTCATAAAAGAGTAAAGGTTGAAAACTAAATCAGTTTTCAACCTTTACTCTTTATATCGCCACACTATTATAGGTGGAGCTTCACACCGAAGAAGTATGTGCGTGGGAGTGATGGGCCGTAGACGTATGCCGAATCACGACCTGCGCCCTTATCTATATCGTTCTGGTAGGCATCGAGGATATTTTTAATACCTCCGTTTACCTCCAGACGGATAAGGTCCGTAAGCTGGAAGGTGTAGCTTAGCTTAAAGCCCATATCGAGGAACGATGGTGTTTTAACCTCGCTATCGCCAATCTCCACGCCATCAATAGTGGTATTTGCGGCGTGCTGAACGAGCATACTGCCAGTATATGTCGCGAAGAGCGATGCTCCGAAGTTCTTGGTGATGTAGTAGTTTGAGCTTAGATAGCCGTAGTGGTCTGGCGAACGGAACATCGTGCGCTGTGCCTTGACATTCTCGCTCCACTGCTCAGGCTCCTCGTAGCGGCTCTGCTGGTAGGTGTAGCCGAGCTGTACATCGAAGATGGATGGTATGCCGAGCTTTGTCTCGATGGTGAAGCCTCCGATGGTGGCACCTGCAGCGTTACGACGCTCGTTGATGATGATGCCATCTTCATTCGTACCAATCTTTTCAAGTGTAAACACATCATCGAGGATGGTGTAGAAGCCCTCGAGGAGGAGGTTTGCCTGTAGGCGACCGAAGTTGCGGTAGTAGTCTGCCGAAAGGTTGAACGAGTGTGAGTACTCAGGGCGGAGTGTCTCCGAGAGTTGTATCACAGATACGGTGTTGTTAAGTGCATCGATATGCAAATCCTCGTTGTATGCCTGAGGTGCGCGGTAGCCACTTGAGTAGCTGGCGCGTAGACCGAGGTCCTCGATAGGGCTGTAGCGTACCGTTACGCGAGGCGAGAAGATAGGCTTGTTAATCATATTATGCTTATCGAGGCGGAAGCCTACAAGGGCGTTAAGCTTGTCGCTCTTCCACTCGTTCTGCGCAAAGAGTCCGTAGACGTTTGTCTGCTGGTCGATACGGCGGTTTGTGGCGATGTAGTAGTCGTTCAAGGCGTTGTAGTTGTACTCAAAACCTGTTGTAAGCTCCGCGGGTAGAATAGCCTTATATTTAAGTGTGTACTGCGCACCACCCACAAAGGTCATATCGCTTGTAGTGCCGTATGCGTTGGGGTCATTGCCTGCACCGAAATAACTTGAACGACCAATGTTCTGTGCCGAGATGTAGGCACTTGCTCTATGGCGTAGGTTAGGGAAGTAGTCGAAGCTGATGCTACCACCGTCGATATTGTGGTCTACCTGCTCGCATAGGTCTGCCATGTGTGGCGCAGCATCGAGGTTGTTACCGCCACGACGGAAGTCGTGGATATGGTGATACTCGGCATTTAGGCGTGAGTGTGCCGAGGTCTTGTAGTAACCACGGAAACCGACAGTTTCGGAGCGTAGGCGTGTGATGTCGCTAAAGGCGTCGCCATTGCGGTCGTAGCCGTCACGGTTCTTCACCTGACCGAAGATGTATGCTCCGAGTTTGTAGTCATCCGATACGAAGGCACCTCCCAGCGAGCTATTTATATCGGGTGTGCCATCTTCCATAATATTAGTGGTATTCGAGAGCGATAGGGTGTTACGGATAGGGTCTTTGGTGATGATGTTCACCACGCCACCAATGGCATTTGAGCCAAAGAGTGCCGAGCCACCGCCGCGTATTACCTCCACGCGCTCGACCATAGCTACGGGCATAAGGTCAAGACCGTAGACACCGGCCAACGACGAGAATATAGCGCGGCTGTCGAGCAGTATCTGCGAATACTGACCCTCCAAGCCGTTGATGCGTAGCTGTGGAGCACCGCAGTTACCGCACGTGGTCTCCACGCGTAGTCCCGATTGGAAGTTCATAGCATCCGAGAGGTTTGAGGATGCTGTGCCCTCAAAGAGTTTTGTCGATGCTACATTCACCACGGTAGCTGTCTTACGGCGGTTAGTCTCGTTGCGCGTAGCAGATACTACAACCTCGTCCACGAAGGTTGTTGCCTCCCTAAGCGAGAAGTTAAGTTCTGTTGAGGTGCTGAATTGTGCATCGTAGTCTACGCGTTCGGTCTGGTAGCCTATGGCAGAGACGACGATTGTATGCTCACCCACAGGTATGTTGTTGATGTTATAGTGCCCTGTGCCATCTGCTGCGCAACCTATGGTGGTACCCTCAATAGATATTGTAGCGTATGGTATATGCTCCTTGGAGTGTGCATCTATGACGTGTCCGAAGATGTTGGAGTCGCTACGCTTAGGGCGTATGCTATGGTGCGAGTTACGAGCCTCGATATGCTTTGTTGCAGGTATATCCTGTGCCGATAGGGTTATAGTTGCGGCTGTAAGAAGTAATAGTGTAAAAATAAAATTCCTCATTGTATCCAATTATTTGTGTTACCTTTTGCGGTGCAAAGGTAGGTTTATAGGCACAACGACGCAATCGCCATTGTGCGGTATATTTGTAGTGTAAAGCATCCCCAAAAGGGGGTAGATTGTGTAGTGTTATAGTCGTTTAGACCAATGAGGGAGGCGCACGAAGTGTGCGTATAGAGCCTTGCGCAGAGTCGTAATGCTCGTAGAAAGTGGCTCTGTAAAGAGATGTTTGTGTCGTGCTACTACACTCAACGCTTATAGTCGATACCGCTACGTAATCGCTATTTGCAAGGCGTGAGATGGTATCAAAAGAGGTTGCTGAGTGGCTATGTGATGCAGGGGTACCACTAAAGGGGTGGGAGTGTACGATGCTCCTACCATCAATATTGTGGCTATGGATAAATAGCGTACTACCGCCCAGATAGAGACCTATCGTGAGCAGTAGCAGAAATGCTGTTATCCTCTCCTTGCGTAGCACTATACCTCAGATGTGAATTTGAATGTTATATCCTTGAAGTTCTCTTGCGCAAGTGCTAAGGCGTAGCTTGTGTCGGCAAGGAATACATCTCTGCCGTGCTTATCTATCGCCATATTAGTATGCTTTCTGCGCTTGAAATCGCTCAACTGAGCCTCATTGTCGGACTCTATCCAGCAAGCCTTGTGGATGGAGATAGGCTCCCAGCGACACTTTGCACCATACTCGTGCTCCAAGCGGTACTGGATAACCTCGAACTGGAGCGCACCAACCGTACCGATAATCTTGCGACCATTGAGCGATGATGTGAACAACTGCGCCACACCCTCATCCATAAGCTGGTCGATGCCCTTTGCCAACTGCTTGAACTTCATAGGGTCGGCATTCTCGATATAGCGGAAATGCTCTGGCGAGAATGATGGGATGCCTGTAAACTTGAGCTTTTCGCCCTCGGTGAAGGTGTCGCCAATCATAAAGGTTCCAGTATCGTGTAGACCTACGATATCGCCTGGGAAAGCCTCGTCGATAACCGACTTCTTCTCCGCCATAAAGGCTGTTGGAGAGGAGAATTTGAGTTGCTTGCCACTGCGCACATGGAGGTAGTTCTTGTTTCGCTCGAACTTTCCCGAACATATCTTCATAAAGGCGATACGGTCGCGGTGGTTAGGGTCCATGTTTGCGTGAATCTTGAAGATGAAGCCTGTTAATTTGCTCTCCGAAGGTTCTACCACGCGGGTCTCGGTAGGAGCGGTGCGTGGAGATGGCGCGATGCGGATAAAGCACTCCAACAACTCGCGAACACCGAAGTTGTTTACCGCAGAACCGAAGAATACTGGTGCTACCTCGCCAGCGAGGTATGCCTCGCGGTCGAAGCTGTCGTATACACCCTCCACAATCTCCACGTTCTCGCGTAGCTGCTCGGCAAATTTAGCACCGATATACTTGTCGAGGTCTGGTGTAGAGAGATCGTTGATCTCCACGGTTGAGGCATCGGCAGTCTGGCGCTCGTCGGATGTGAAGAGCGAGATATTCTTTTCGTAGATATTGTATACACCCTTGAATGTGTCGCCCGAAGAGATTGGGAATGCCAATGGGCGTACACGAATCTTTAGCTCGCGCTCAATCTCGTCGAGAAGGTCGAATGGATCCTTTGATGGACGGTCGAGTTTGTTTACAAAGACGATAACAGGGGTCTTGCGCATACGGCAGACATCCATCAAGCGACGTGTCTGGGTCTCAACACCCTTCGCACCGTCGATAACGATGATTACCGAGTCTACGGCTGTAAGAGTACGATATGTATCCTCGGCAAAGTCCTCGTGACCGGGGGTATCGAGGATGTTAATCTTGACATCCTTATACTCGAAACCCATTACGGATGTAGCCACAGAGATACCACGCTGACGCTCAATCTCCATAAAGTCGGATGTAGCACCCTTCTTAATCTTGTTACTTTTCACAGCACCCGCCACGTGAATAGCACCACCAAAGAGGAGTAGCTTCTCGGTAAGTGTTGTCTTACCTGCATCAGGGTGCGCAATAACTGCGAATGTTCGTCGTCGTGTAATCTCGTCTATTAAAGCCATATCTTTCTATTTGATTTTTAGGTCGCAAAGGTACGAAAAAAAAACTGAAAAGTGAAAACTGAAAGGAGAAAGGTGGATATAAAGAGTCCTAAAGGGTAGTAAAAGGGCAAAAGAGTCCTAATGGTAAAGAAAATAAAACAAGACCCTTCTTAATTGGAGTAGGGTGTTTTGCAGTTAAGAAATATTTTTCTATCTTTGTATTGTCGGGGGAGTGCGCTCTCGGCGGACATATTATTGATGAAAGTGTATTAGCTTTTATCCTTGCGTAGAAATCTGGAAAATTTCAATTGGCCAAGGTAAGCAACACACTCGTCACTTCGTATTGTATAGTCTGGGGTGTCCTATACCCTATGCTCAATACGGGTGTGGGGTATTGTTTATTTGGTCATAGGTATTCCAGAACCTCTACGCAGATAGACTAATCGACTCCACACTTTCTTTTTATACTAACCCATCGTTGGAGTCGAGGTGGAGAAATAGTTTTTATTATGAAAAAGGCTGTATCAGCTCTTGGAGCGTTCTGCTTAGGAGCATTTATCACTATTGGCGTAATGGCGTGCGCGGATGATTATTCGCAGGTTACCCCATCTATTGAAAATGGAGCAGGCGGTACAGGAGACTATTCAGATTCATCTACTGAAGGTAAATTAGACGGTAAATTGGTCGAGACTATAGAAAATCATGATTTGGGGGAGAAAAGAAAGTATACTTACTCGTATGATGAAGAGGGTAGAATATCTCAGATATATTATCACTATTATGCTCCTGAAACAGAACACGAATATGAGACGAATCGTACGGAAATATACGTAGTAAAGTATAGTGAAGATACTGCTGAAATTAGAATGGACAATAGAGAGATGTCAATTACATTTAAATTCAATCGTCCAATTATTGATTGCTCGACTGATTTGATAAACGAGCAAATCTTGCTAAGATTTCATGCTCCTCTAATTTAGTAGTAAAAGCCCTTGTTTATCTTCTTACCAAAAAAAGAATTGAGCTGTCCAAATGGACAGCTCTACTCTTATCTGATTGGGCTTTTGCCCAATGCGATACTAACGAATACCCGTAGGGTGTTCGATTAGTTGTACTTGAATGTTGCCTCGTCTGATACAGTCAACTTCTTGCGACCCTTTGCACGACGAGCAGCCAATACCTTGCGGCCATTAGCAGTAGCCATTCTCTGACGGAAACCGTGCTTGTTAATTCTCTTGCGACGAGATGGCTGGTAAGTTCTTTTCATTGCCATAGTTGTATCTGTTTTTTATTGTTTTTGTTCCGTTTAACGCTTCTTTTGCGAGGTGCAAAGGTACAACGATTTTTTGTAATTGCAAACAATTCTGCAAAAATATTTTGCTTTTTATCGTAGATAGCCCCTTTTAATCTTCGAAAAGGTTGAGTTCTCCACGTTCCACCTTGCCGTAGAGGGCTGCAAGCTCACCTATAGATGGCGATATTACAGCCAAGGTATCTTCGATAGCCTTTTCGCCACTGCCCTTGATGCGGTAGAGCATAGCGGCATAGAGTGCGCGGAAGGCAAGCTCCGTATCGCTTATCTCGTTGTTATCGAGGATTGTGCGTAGGCGTGGTAGCTCTGCTGCCATACGGGTATATGTCATACGGTAGTGGTCGCCTACGGGTAGTTTCATTAGCTGAAGGTGCAGGTTGTGCAGGTCTTGGATAAGGTGGAGCGTATGCTCGATATGTCCCTTCTCCTCCTTGCCCTCCTTGCGCAAAAGCTCCACAATCTGCATATACCAGTTGAAGATATTCTCCTTCTGCTGCTCGTCGGCACCCTCAATCTTAGCCACCAACGTAGCATATATCGCCTCGGGGCTAAACTGCAAGGCACGCAATAAGTCCTCAATCTGCCATATATACAATATGTACTCAGCGATATTCTCCTTACGCTTCTGTAATGCAATCAACATAATTATATAGTATTACAACCATTCTGACGAGTTAAACGTGCTCTTTGGCGCATTAGGCACATTGCCAAAGAAGGTGAAACCGGTCAACTTCTCCAACTCAGCAACAGAGATCATATCTTTTGCCTGAGGCTTATGTCCCTTTGCCTGCTCGTGGCAGATTACAAAGGCTACACATTTAAGCTCCGATGCCGAACACTCAGTAACGCTCTTGCCCGTATTGCCGCTCTTGGTGCGTAGTAGGGCGTAGTAGAACATTGTTGGGCGCGATACATCCGAGCGACCACCGAATGAAATCTTCGCAGGCTTGCCTGTATTGCCATACTTGTCGGTGTACTGATCGAAGTAGCAACCTACAACCTCGTAGAGGGTATCGCGGCATACAAAATCGTCGATATGATCCTCAAGGTTGTTCCAAGCGCCACCACCAGTGTTGAAGGTGTCGCTATACTGAGGTGCGATATTCGAGTAGTAGAATACCTGCTTATTTGTAGCCGATGTAGATAGACGTTCCGCAGAGCCAAGCATATGACCCTTGTTACATCCGCCACCAGTAGACTTGCTTGAGTACTGGATATTGCTTGGAATCTGAGGGTCTTGTGAGTATGCATCTGTACGCGATGCGCCACTCTCGTATGAGCTATGGCGAGGTGCTGCTACCCAAACAGGACAGTGGTGTGTCGATGAGAAACATACCGAGTAGTTGCGCGCTGTGCCGTTACGCTGTGCATTCTTCTCGCCACCAGCGCATAGGTGGTGAGCGTAGTAGTATGTACTATTCTTATCGTCGATACCATCCTTGTTACTATCTGTCTCGATAGGTAGCTCGTACCATGCTGAACGATATGTATTTCCACTTACTGGTGTTGGGGTAGGCTCTGGCTCTGGTGTTGGATCAGGGTCAGGAGTAGGGTCTGGCTCTGGCTCAGGGTCTGGTGTTGGCTCTGGCTCCTGCTGAGGTTCGCGAGTCTTGAATGGCTCGCCCTCGAATAGCCAAGTCTCGCCCACAGCGCGCACAAAAGCACGGTAGTCGTAGGTGGTATTAGGTGTTAAATCCTCTACCGTAAGCTCGATAAGACGGCTGCAACTTACGGGGTAAATCTCGAAGTCCTCGCTACCCGATAGAGCAACCATAAAGCCCATCTGGTCTATTGCATCGTAGTCAGATGCGTTGATGATAGCTGTAAGTTTTGCCGAGGTCTCGCCAATATTCTCTACCTCGATTGATTGTAGCGAGCAGTCAAATGCCTTCTCCTCGCCAGTGCATGCAAGAGCGGTTACTATAGCCGCAATGATGCTTAGAATTAGAAATCTATATCTCATTACTCTCTGTTTTTTGAATCTATCCAAATAGTTACAGGACCATCGTTGGTAAGCTCAATCTTCATATCTGCTCCAAATACTCCTGTAGCAACACTCCTCTCCAAATATCTCTCTACGCTTGCAACAAACTCCTCGTATAGGGGCTTTGATATAGCCTCTGGCGCAGCCTTTATCCATGAGGGACGGTTGCCATTCTTTGTCATTGCGTGTAGCGTAAACTGGCTGACTATCATAACATCACCCGCAATATTCTGCACCGAGAGATTCATAATGCCAGCCTCGTCATCGAAGATACGTAGCTGTACAAGCTTCTTGGTAAGCCACTCGATATCCTCCTTCGTTTCGTCGTTGCCGATGCCTACCAATACAACCAAACCTCGTCCAATCTCAGAGTGTACCTTGCCATCAATGTGGCATCGAGCCTTCGTTACGCGCTGAATAAGTAATCGCATAAATAATAGCTAATATGATTTATTCCTGCGCCTCCTCGAAGAACTTCCAGAGGTTGTCCTCCTTAGGTACAGGTGCTGTAATAGAGATTGGCTTGCCACCTACGGGGTGTAGGAACTCCACACGACGCGAGTGTAGCGAGATGCTACCATCCTTGTTTGAACGCTTAGCACCATACTTCAAATCTCCCTTGATAGGGCATCCTGTAACTGAGAGCTGCGCGCGTATCTGGTGGTGGCGACCCGTCTTGAGGTCTACCTCCACAAGTGTATAGTTTGTCGATGCACCAAGCACACGGTAGTCCAATATCGCCTCCTTGCCATCCTGCTTTGGGCGCTGGTGGGCGTGTGAGCGGTTAGTCTTAGGATTGCGCACAATCCAGTGGTGGAGTGTGCCCTCCTCATCGTTAGGACGGTTCTCGGTAATCGCCCAATATGTCTTCTTAATCTTCTGCTCGCGAATCATCTCGTTGAGGCGAGCTAAAGCCTTAGAACTCTTTGCAAAGACTACAGCACCACTTACGGGGCGGTCGATGCGGTGTACAACGCCGAGAAATACAGCGCCCGGCTTGTGGTCGCGAATCTTGATCATCGCCTTAATCTGGTCCTCGATAGCCTCTGTGCCATCAGGGTCGCTCTGCACAAGATCGCCAGCCTGCTTATTTACTACAAGGATATGGTTGTCCTCGTATAATATGTCGTTAATAGTAAACATCCCTACAACTTAAATGTAAATGGTAATAAAAGTTCTGCCGAGTCTACTACGGTTGCGGTGCCTGCACCAGTCATAATCACGCGGATAGGACTCTTCTGGCGACGCTCAACATCGACAATAACCTGTCGGCACTGACCGCAAGGGTAGCACTCACGCTCCGATGGGTCTGAAGCAATGGCAAGAGCCACAATAGGGTCTTTAGCATAGTTTGCCTCTACATAGAATAGCAACGAACGCTCTGCACACAATCCTGCTGGGTAGACCTCGCTCTCGAAGTTCGATGCGTGTAGTGTAATACCACTTTGCAATCTCACCGCAGCGCCAACATGGAATTTAGAGTATGCTGCATTGGCATTCTTCGTCGCCTCCTCGGCCTCTCTAACAAGGGCTAAATCCTCTGCACCAAGCTCCTCCAATGTGTTGTAGTGGTTGTACGATATTTCCAAAATCTGTTTCATAATAGAACTATTTGGTTTACAATCTGCAAAGGTAGGAAAAAAATTCAATTAGTAGAGAGGAATTAGTAATTAGTAATGATTAAAAGGCTTTGCCTTTTTTAGAGCTTTTGTCCAAGCACCCCAAAATACTAATTACTCACTCCTAATTACTAATTACTAATTAAAAAAAAACGGCACCCCGAAGAGTGCCGTTTCTCTAAATGTAGTAATAGATTCCATCGTAGTTATCTATATCTACCGTCGTGCGGAGCAGTGTGCCATCAGCCGAGTAATCGAGATAGATATCCGTAAGGAAGCCATTTACTACCGCTGTAGTCTCGATAATGTATATCGTGTCGCCCTTACTACGTTCCACGCGCTCCACGTCGTCGACTGGTGTGTTGGTGCCATATGCAGTCTCGAAGGCAGTGCGCACTGCCTGAGGAAGATTATTGTATAGCATATCGTAGCTTGTCATAACCCACGTGCCACTCTTCTTGTACCACGCCTCGCACTCGCCAGAGCCTGGAAGGTAGAAGTCTACAACCACGTAGCCATGCTTGCGCTCCCACTCTACATCTACCGCTGTGGGGTACTGCTCATTGAAGGTGTTGCGCACCGATGATGGTGCCTCATATTTCTCGCAACTACTGCTAAGAGCAATGGTCGTGAGAAGTGTAAATAGAAATAGTAATCGTCTCATAATCTTAACTTGAATTTATTAGTCATCAACATCCACTACATTGTAGTTTTTGTTGAATGTTAACTCCAAACCGCCCTTTAGTGTAACCTCGGTATAGGTGTGGTTACGCTTGATTTCGGTAATCTCTCTGTTTGGGTAGTTCTTCTTGATATACTCTGCGATGGCCTGTGGTACGATGTTGTTAGGCACGATGCTGTTGCGTGTGTCTACTTCCTTCCACTCTCCGCGAGAGTTAAATTCAAGTTTTGTGCCAGAGGTGAGCGACACGTTGTAGTCAACAGAGATGACATCTCTGTCGAGGATGATGTGCGATACCTCATCGTTGGCGAAGTTGTTCTCAATAAAACTCTTTGCCTCAGCAGGAAGCTCATCATAAGATACTGGTCTATCCTCTGAAGTAATGTATAGCGATGTTGCAAATGCAGTTGTTGCAGTGGCGATAATCGCAAGTAGGGTTGCTGTTACTCGTTTCATAATATGTTTTTTAATCAAATTAATGTTTATTTTCGTCTGCAAATATTGCGCTATTTTTTGAATTATGCAAGAAATTGGTCTAAAATATTACTTTTTTGGTTTCAATGTGGCTTGTAGACTACTCTAAGGGCTGTGGGATAACTATAAAATTGCGTTGGATAAATGGTTTCTTATAGAAAAAAATGTGGGATAGTGTGTCGCACTTTGAAAATTTTTCATACCTTTGTATGACTATACTTATAAAAAGTTTAGAATATGGCAAATGGTAAGTATACGCTTGTGGAGGTAAAACTCGGAGATAAGAGACTGGAGCGCGAGTTCCTCGACCTCCCAAAGAGAATATATCGAGGCAACCCAAACTGGGTCTGCCCATTCGATAGCTCGATCAAGGGCGTTTTTGATCCTAAGAAGAATAAGCTTTTTGAGGAGGGCGAGGCTATACGCTGGGTTGCCTTCAATGAGGAGGGTGAGTGCGTAGGTCGTATCGCAGCCTTCTACGATAAGACACACGCTTACAGCTACGAGCAACCTACGGGTGGCTGTGGCTTCTTCGAGGCTATCGACGATCAGGAGTTGGCTAATACTCTGTTCGATGCTGCGCGCGAGTGGCTTCAGAGTAAGGGTATGGAGGCGATGGATGGCCCTATCAACTTCGGCTCACGTGATGCATGGTGGGGTTTGCTTGTGGAGGGTTACGAGCATCAGCCTCTATTTGAAAATCCATACAACCCACCTTACTACAAGGAGCTCTTCGAGAACTACGGATTCAAAAATTATTTCAACCAGAATACTTATATCTGGAAGGTATACGATGACGATGTAAACGAACTTGTTTACGAGCGCGTAAACCGCCTTATGGCTACTCCTGGTTATCGTTTTGCCCCTATTGGAGACGAGAACCTATATACGGCAGTGGAGAAGTTCCGCGTTATATATAATAAGGCGTGGGCACAATTTACAGGCGTGCAGTCGATGTCCAAGGAGGAGGCGCGAGCAATGGCAGATACTATGCGACCTATTGTCGATAGAAACCTAATCTATTTCGCCTACTTCAACGAGGAGCCTATTGGTTTCTTCATTATGGTACCCGACCTTAACCGCCTTATCGGCAAGTACAACGGCAAATTCGGCATTGTAAATAAGCTCCGTATGTTGTGGGATTTGAAAGTGCGTAAAAAGTGTGATAGAGTCTTTGCCATCATCTTCGGTATTACTCCAGAGTTTCAGGGTAAGGGTGTAGAGTCGGGTATTATGCGTAGCGTGTTGGAGAGCTACATACGTACCGATAAGAACGAGTACCGCACTATCGAGCTTGCGTGGATTGGCGACTTCAACCCTGTGATGAATCGTATGATTGAACACTATGTGTGCGCTCGTAAGCATAAGGTGCATACTACATATCGCTACCTCTTCGATAGAGAGAAGGAGTTTACACGTTGCCCACGTGTGGGTTTAAAACCACGTTCAGAGAAGCAATAACAACACTATAAACTAAATAAACTTTAAGACTAAAATGAAAACTACAGCATTTACAAAGTACCATATTGCTAATGGTGCTAAGATGGCAGAGTTCGCAGGTTACAATATGCCTATTGAGTTCTCAGGTATCAACGACGAGCATATCAACGTGCGCGAGAAGTGTGGCGTATTCGATGTGAGCCACATGGGTGAGATCTGGGTTAAGGGTCCACGCGCTACTGAGTTCCTTCAGCGCATCACTACAAATAACGTATGCGATCTCTTCGATGGTAAGGTTCAGTATACTACAATGCCTAACGGTAAGGGTGGTATCGTTGATGACGTTTTGGTTTACCGAATCAACGAGAATAAGTATATGCTCTGCGTGAACGCAGCAAATATCGATAAGGATTGGGCTCATATATGCAAGCAGGGTGAGGAGTATGGCATGCGCGCTGGCGAGGAGTTGGAGAACAGTTCAGATAAGACTGCTCAGCTCGCTATTCAGGGTCCTTTGGCTATGAAGCTCGTGCAGAAGATGACCGAGGAGCAGGTTGAGGATATGGAGTACTACACATTCAAGATTTGCAAGGTCGCAGGTTGCGAGGTTATCCTCTCTACAACTGGTTACACTGGCTCTGGTGGTTGTGAGATCTATATGTACAACGAGGATGCCGATACTATCTGGGAGGCAATGTGGAAGGTTGGCGAGGAGTTTGGTCTTAAGAACATCGGTCTTGGCGCTCGCGATACTCTCCGTTTGGAGAAGGGTTTCTGTCTCTATGGTAACGATATCGACGATACTACATCTCCTATAGAGGCTGGTCTTAACTGGCTTACAAAGTTCGTTGAGAACAAGCCATTCATCGACCGCGAGCTTATGGAGGATCAGAAGAAGAACGGTGTTAGTCGCAAGTTGGTAGGTTTCAAGCTTATTGATCGTGGTGTGCCACGTCATGAGTATGCATTGACAGACCTTGAGGGTAACCACATCGGTCATGTAACCTCTGGTACTATGTCTCCATGCCTAAAGATTGGTATCGGTATGGGTTATGTTAAGCCAGAGTTTGCAAAGGCTGGTACTCAGATTGCAGTTGAGGTGCGTGGTCGTCTTTTGAAGGCTGAGGTGGTACGTTTGCCGTTCGTATAATATAATTATAGGTAGACATTCGGTGTATTGTTTCATGTACCGAATGTTTTATTTCAAATTTTTTGTAAAAAAAGTGCAAAGAGAGATACAAATCCGATTATTTGTTATATCTTTGTAGTGATGTATGGCACTTAGTGCCTTGTACAAACAGAAAATTAGTTGTTAATTCATTTTATTATAACCTTTTAACTTAACTAAAACTATGGATGTAAAAGTTATCATGGCCAATTTGGAGGCCAAGCACCCAGGCGAGAGCGAGTACTTGCAGGCTGTTCAGGAGGTATTGGAGTCTATCGAGGAGGTATACAACCAGCACCCTGAGTACGAGAAGGCTAAGATCGTAGAGCGTATGGTTGAGCCAGATCGTATCTTCACTTTCCGTGTTACATGGGTAGACGACAACGGTGAGGTACAGACTAACCTCGGTTACCGTGTACAGTTCAACTCAGCTATCGGTCCTTACAAGGGCGGTTTGCGTTTCCACCCAGCTGTTAACCCTTCAATGTTGAAGTTCCTCGGTTTCGAGCAGACTTTCAAGAACGCATTGACTACCCTTCCTATGGGTGGTGCTAAGGGTGGTGCAGATTTCAACCCCGTTGGCAAGTCAGACGGTGAGATCATGCGCTTCTGCCAGGCATTCATGCAGGAGTTGTGGAACAACATCGGCGTAGATACTGACGTTCCTGCTGGTGACGTAGGTGTTGGTGGTCGTGAGATCGGCTTCCTCAACGGTATGTACCAGAAGCTCGCTCGTAAGTACCACACAGGTGTATTGACTGGTAAGGGTGAGACTTGGGGTGGTTCAATCCTCCGTCCTGAGGCTACTGGTTACGGTGCTTTGTACTTCGTTGAGTATATGTTGGCAAAGGCTGGTAAGGATATCAAGGGTAAGACTGTTGCAGTTTCTGGCTTCGGTAACGTTGCTTGGGGTGCTTCACAGAAGGCAGTTGAGCTCGGCGCTAAGGTTGTAGCTATCTCTGGTCCTGACGGTGTTTGCGAGATCCCTGGTGGTATCACTAACGAGATGATCGACTATATGCTCGTAATGCGTGCTTCAAACCGCAACAAGGTTGAGGATATGGCTACTAAGTATCCTGAGGCTTGTAAGTTCACTCCAGGTAAGAAGGCTTGGTCTGTTAAGTGTGACATCGCACTTCCTTGCGCATTCCAGAACGAGTTGAACGAGGCTGACGCTAAGGAGCTCTTGGCTAACGGTACTTGGTGCTGCGCTGAGGTTTCTAATATGGGTTGTACTCCTGAGGCTATCAAGGCATTCCAGGATGCAGGTATTCTCTTCGCTCCAGGTAAGGCAGTTAACGCTGGTGGTGTAGCAACTTCGGGTCTTGAGATGACTCAGAACTGTATGCACATTTCATGGGCAGGTGAGGAGGTTGATGATAAGCTCCACTTCATCATGAAGTCTATCCATGAGGCTTGTGTTAAGTTCGGTACACAGGCTGACGGTACTATTAACTACGTTAAGGGTGCTAACATCGCAGGCTTTATGAAGGTGGCACAGGCTATGCTTGAGCAGGGTATCATCTAGTCTTTAACATTATAAGGGGTGATTACTGCCCCTAACAAAAATCCCCGACAATGGGACGTACGCCAAGTACTACCCATCGTCGGGGTTTTTGTTGAGTGTTGTACTCCCACCCTTATAAAGTTAAATCCATAACCCGTGATGTTGTCTCATTAGCGGCACATCCCAAAAGTAAGACCCTACGGGCTGTACTTAGGTACTATCCCGTGGGGATCTTCTTTTGCAATATACCACTACTACGCCACTCTGACGAGAAATTGCCTTGCGCTTCGGTGGCTTCTGAGGAATGAAAACTGCCCCCTGTCTCACTAAAATCAAAAATTGGTAGTGCATAATGGAGCGTACGCCGAATACTACCCATTATTCCCATATTCCCTAGAAAATTTACTTAAAAACTAATATCTTTAATTATTGATGCCCACAAATCTCGTAACTATATAATAATCAGTGGTGTCCAAAAAATTATTGGGGGGGGGTAAATTGTGTAACAAAAATTTGTTTTTCTCGAAATAAGTATCTAACTTTGCAATAGTCGAAACTGTAAACAACCTATTATAAACCATAAATCTTACGACTATGAAAAAGTATTTCTTTATTGTTGCGATGTTTCTGTCGCTGATGTCGCTATCTTGCGATAAGATTCCATTCTTAGACTGTGGTAAGGAAGAGCCTGTGATGGTTGATTGGGCGCCAATCAAGTTGGGGGTAATGCTATGTGACACTGAAGGGAACAATCTCTTAGATCCAGAGAATCCAAACTGCTATGATCCATCAGTAATAAAGATTAAGTACGAGGGTCAGGAGTATTCTGTATTCAATCCAGATAGCCCACAGACATCTGCATATAAAGCAGAGTTTGGCCAAATATTTATTGCTGGTAATGATGGCCATCAGTATTTGGAGATTGGCGAGTTTAATGCTGATGAGAAGTGCGAGATGCGTGAGATTGAGATTATTTGGGGCGATGGCACATCGGATATTATTGCCTATTCAAACGATTACAGCATAAATGAGAAGTACGCCAACGATGCAGATAAGAGTTGGGGTTACAAATTCTATCGTGAGGCATATCTAAATGGTGAGGAGTATACTACATATGATGGTAAAAACCGTTTTATCGGTTTTAATATCTTTAAAGAGGTAGCTGTGCCAGAGGATATTATTGTTGATTGGGCACCTATCTTTATGCGCGTATATCTACGCGATGCTGAGGGTAATAATCTCCTCGATGCTACCAACGAGAAGTGCTACGACACCTCTAAGATTGTTGTGACATACGAGGGTAAGGAGTATAATATTTGTAATCCATATAGCGCAGAGACTTCTGAGTATCTAGCTGTGTTCGGTGAGATATGGCTTATGAAGGATGTGGATGGCGAGGCTTGCTTGGAGATAGGCGAGTGGGATGCTTTGGAGAAGTGTGAGATGCGTGGTGTGGAGGTTGCCTGGGGTGATGGCACTACCGATACGCTTGGCTTCTCGAACGACTACACATATAATGAAGAGTATCGCAACGACAGTGAGCGCGACTGGGGTTATACATTCATTCGTCGTGCCTACCTCAATGGTGTGCAACTTGGTGAGGATACCGACTCTCTATGTTTTATATATAACCTCATAAAGTAGAGCCGGATATTTTGTGTAACGATTAAGAGCGTGTCGCTTCATAGCGGCACGCTTTTTTAGTCGAAAAAATGTAAAGAGTACCTGGTAGTAAAATTGTAAAGGCTCATAAGCCTTCTATGGCTAATCTAAAAATAAAAATGTCCCTTTGGACTCTTCTGACTCTTTTGCCCCTTCCCTAAAAAGTCGAAGACTTTTAACGATTACTCTTTACTCATTACTCACTACTCATTATTTCTTCCCCCTTAATATCCCTTAATCACCATTAACAACCTTTAATCACCATTAACAACCCCACCTTTCACCTTTCAGTTAAAAAAGTGGGTGTCCGCAGAAATCGCAGGACACCCACTCAATGTTTAGGGATTAAAATCTCTTACTTAGCGCTATATGTACTCCAAGTACCACCGCCGTTATCCCAAGTATTCTCCTTTACGGTATAGAGACCGTTCTTTTGGGTCTTAAGGTCTGCAGTCTGGTTCCACTTGTTATTCCAGTTGTTATCTGTTGCAGATGGATTCATACGGCAGAAGATAATGTTACAACCGTAGTCGTAGCCCTCAGGAAGCTCACATCTGTAGATGCCACTTGCAACAGCGGTCATATTTACCCACTTCTCACCTTGAGTACCACCCCATACATAAATAGCAAAGCGAGCATTGTCAACTTTCCAGTTGGCATTAGGCTTAAGGTAGATATATGATCGCTCAACAACAGTGTAGCTACCATTGTTTGAGGTAACCTTGTAGTACTCTGTGTCAATATACTCTGTAGGGTCGGTGCTGAACTGACCGCCCTTGATGACGGTACCTGTTGTTCCCCAAACGTCGCCACCTGATGAGTTGCCAAATACACCGTCATTGATTGTCGCACCACCAACTACGTCGCAAACACAGCTGCCACCATTTGGAGTATCATTGTCAGCGATAAATGTACCGCCATTGATAATCACCTTGCCGCTGCTGTATACATAAACAACATTGTCAGTATACTCTGTGTTCTCAGGGACGCTATATTTGCCAGCGTTGATTGTAGTTACACCACCACTGATTGCAACGGTTCCGTGTCGACCCTCAACTGTAAGTGTAGACTCTGCAGGGATGTTCAATGTGCCAGCAGAATTAATAGCATATGTATAGTTACCAGCATTAGTAATCTTACCACCATTAAGAGTTGCTGTAGCATTTGAAGGAACATTCAACGCTGTAGCATCGTAGTCTGCGCCTGGAGCATCACCATCCTCATAGTCTGCTGCAATCCAGCCACCATTCATCACAAATGTTGAACCAGACTGGTTGTTAACAGCATAACCACCATTGCCATCGATTGCGCTAATCTTACCAGAGTTAAGAATCATCTCTCCGTAGTTGTATACACCACGAGAGTTGATAGAGCCATTACCCTTAGTATCCTTAATTGTCAAAGAGCCGTAGTTTTTAATAACATAGATATGCTTGCTTGTTGATGCCTCACCACCATTTAGTGCAAAACCATTAAGGTCAAGAACTGCAGTCTTACCCTCAGCAAGAATAATAGACTCAGAAGCGGTTACATCGCAAATAAGTGTAATATCACCACCAACATTGAATGCCTCCTGAAGAGTTGCATACTTCACGCCGTTTGCCTCAGCAACGCGTACACTTACACACTTGCCGTCGATGAAAAGCTTACCAGTGCCTATTGCATCGTAAGCCTTACCTACAAGACCGTCGTAGTAGAACTCAACGCCCTCGATGTTGCACTTCAAAGTACCAGTGAATGAGCAGTTGGTAAACTCAACAGTGTAGCCAGTCTGGTTGTGCCATACGCCTGCGATACCGCCAATCTCCTGAGCCTCTGCCGCCTCCTCGGCGTTGTAGATCTCAACATTACCTGTGCATACGCAGTTCTCGAACTTGTTACCGTAGTGTGCGATACCGAACAAACCACCAACATCGCAAGTAGAACCAAGAACGTCGATATTAGATGTGATGTTAGTGAACTTGTGACCACCCTCGCCATTGAAACCAACAACACCACCAACGTATGTGCGGTAAGCGTTGCCATTCTCAAGAGAGTGAGCCTTAACGTATGAGGTCTCGTCAGCCTCTACAGTTACATTTGTCCAGTTTGCATAAGCGTTTTTACCACCTACACCACCAACATACGCCAAGCCGTTAACCTCGACGTGACCCTTAACAGTGATGTTTGTGTACTTAGTTGTATAAGGATGACCTGCTACAACACCAATATTCAAGCGACCAGCAACCTTAGCGTTCTCAACAACAAGGTTCTTAATCTCTCCATCGTTTGTAACACCAAAGAGACCCTTGTTAGACTCAGAGCCACCATTAACTACAAGATTCTTGATAGTGTGCTCCTGACCGTCAAATGTACCCTTGAAGATATTAGATGATGTACCAATAGGAGTCCACTCCTCGCCAGCAAGGTCGATATCTGCTGCAAGAACAACAGTCTCACCTGCGAAGCTCTTACCGCCATTTACCTCCTCAGCAAACTTCTTAAGACCCTCAGCATCGTAGATTGTTGCAAGCTTTGCCTCTGCATCGTAGATGTAGCCACCAGTGATGTTCCAACCATTGTTATATTGATACTTTATACCATTGATTGTTACAGTACAAATACTATCCAACTTAAATGTAGCACCTATCAAGTTCTCAGCACCATTAACGTTCTCAATAACAGCGTCGTTAATAACAGACTCCTCACCCAATGAACCAGAAATCTGACCCTTGCGAACATCATCACATACGATAGTTACATTCTTTACAGTTGCGCCATTTAGAGTCTGCTTAGAGATGATACCTGAGATACCGCCTACGTGCATAGCTCCCTTGATTGTCAAGTTCTCAGCGGTGAAGTTAGAGTAGTTAGCAGTCAAACCGCCATTCATCTGAATATCAGAGATAACACCACCAATGGTCATATTACCCTCGATTACAGAACCCTCGTTTGCTGCAATAGTAATGTTATTAGCATCAACGCATCGTCTTGTGTAAGCCAAAACACCAGAAGTGTAGTCGCCACCCTTGATAGATACGTTACCAATAACCTTGATATTCTCCAAGTTAGTATAGTATGGGTAAGCAACAGCAGCAGCAACTATATGACCCTCAGTAGCGATATTTACATTCTCGATAGTAAGGTTCTTAATGTAGTTCTGGTTAGCCTTATCAACACCCTCGGTTACACCAAATAGACCTGCATAAGCATAGCCATCAGTATCAAGAGAGATGTTGGTGATATTCAAATTCTTGATAGTCTTCTCATTACCATCAAAGTTACCCATGAAACCGTGGGCTGCGTTAGCAGAACCAATAGGAGTCCACTCCTCGCCAGCAAGGTCGATATCGGCAGTAAGTACGATAGTCTCGCCCTCGAAAGTTGTAGTCTCAGTGTTTACCTGCTCAGCAACCCACTTAAGACCTGCAAGGTTGCTAATCTCATATACACCCTCCTCTGGAGAGTATACACCATCGATCTCGCCACCAGTTACCTCCTTCTTGCCGATTGTACCCTTCTTCTGAGCGCGACGCTCTACGGTCTGGTTTGTCCAATAGCCGAATGCTATCTCCTCGCCATTAGCGTCCTTTACTACAACATCGATCTCAGGGTATGTACCCACTGGCACAGGAACGTAGAACACGGCTGTTGCGTTCTCCACAGTGTTGCTGAATGTGATAACTACAGTGTTGTTCTGCTCATCATCAGATGTCTCCAATACTGGAGCCTCGCAGTTAAGCAATGTTGTGAAATTACCAGTAAGCTTCTTACCTGGAGTAGAGAGTGAGAACTTCATGTTCTCGCCTACAGGAAGCTCCTTTACATAAATCTTGAAGACACCGCCCAAGTGCTTAAATCCTACAGCACCATGTGCAACCTGACCCCACATAGCAAAGCCGAAGCTGTTCTCCTTCTCGCCAATAACTGAACCGTAGTTGTACTCAGCAGGGAAATTGATTGTCAAGTTACCATCAGCATCTACGCGACTATCCTTGTTGTAAGGGAAGAATGCGTAGCCACCGATAGTCTCGTTTGTAGAGATCTCAAAAGTACCAGTGCTATTGCCACCATCACCGTTAGCCAATGTCATAGGACGAACATAGCCATTTGTCATCAAGGCGCCAATCTTGTCGCCCTCGTGCCAGAAGAATGCGCCATTTGACTCCATACCAGCGCGAGTGTAATCCAATACACTCTCCACACTTGCGCTCAATGTACGACGTGCAACAACGCTGTCAAGCGACTGATCGTTTTGTGTACACGCAGCAAATGATAGTGCGCAAAGCAAGATAAATAAAAATTGCTTTTTCATTTTAGTAGTGTTAAATTAGTTAAATTACATCTCCTCTTCAGGCAAACCTGACTCGCCTGTACTGCCTCCTGAAAGATGGAAGCCAAACTCAACCTGTACCTCGAGAACCTGAACTTCAGGACTCTCGTAGTTTGTAGAAAAAAATAACTTGTTCATAATTAATAATTATTAAGTGTTATAAAATTGTTGTCTTATGGATAGCTCCTTGCAAAAGTATATAAAATTTCTCGAAGTTCAAAGTAAATTTATTAGTGCTTACCTAATGTTTATATATGTTAGCTACAATTCACCCGATAAATTTGACCAATAGGCCAAACCGCGACCTTTTGGATAAAGTCGATTTGTGTGGTTAATGAAAAATAGGGCGACCCAATATTGGATCGCCCTATTTGCTTTTGGAGAAACAAGCAACTATTACTTGTTCTTCTTATCGTAGCGTTTTGCGTAGCGGCTCATAAACTTATCCACACGACCAGCGGTGTCAACCAACTTCATCTTACCTGTATAGAATGGGTGAGATGTGTTAGAGATTTCCATCTTATACACGGGATAGGTTTCGCCGTTCACCTCGATGGTCTCCTTTGTCGAAACGGCGGACCTGCACAAAAACACGTGGTCATTCGACATATCCTTGAATGCCACTAAA
>JAZQZQ010000013.1:0-34952 GCA_045634125.1 Alistipes sp.
TATAGATGAATTTCCACCCGACTTTGGAGGGTAGGATGCCGATTGGTAGTTTTGGGACGCCGAAAACATTTCGGGCGCCCCAAAACACAACTTGCTATGTTCGCTTGAACATAAATTTCCAGTGCCTGAAAATTATTACACATTCCCTTCTTTTTAGCTCAATAATTTAGCCTATTTGAATGATGTTGGTCATATGGTCTGTTATGACTAACAAATAATGGTTGGTTGGTGTGTTGGTTAGTTGGTTTGTTGTAGCCAATAAGCCAACCGACCAACAGACAATGTGACCATATGACCAGCCAATAATCTTTCAAGCATCTGAAGTCGCTCCAAAATGCAATCTAATGACACTTGACGACACGTAATGTCGGGTTTGCAGAGCGTATTATTTTTTGTTTTTACTTAGCACTCGAAAAGCAAATGTTTAATGTAAAAATGAAATAGTTATGGAGATTATTAGCATTGAGAAAAAGACCTTTGAGGAGCTTGTGTCGCGCCTCGGGCAGTTCGTTAAGCGAATGGATAGTATTAATCGCAAGCGTAGTAGCATGCGTATGAGTGATTGGATGGATAATCAAGATGTCTGCCAGGCGTTGAAGATTAGTCCTCGCACATTACAATCCTTGCGGGATAGTGGACGACTGCCACACTCGAAAATTAACAATCGTATCTACTATCGTCTCGAGGATGTGGAGCGACTTATTGAAAATGATGTTTAACCTATAAATTCTATGCTTATGAGTAACGAAGTTATCACGCACAAGCATGAGTGGGTGCGCGGTCTATTCTCTGAACTTGATCGCATTGCCAAAGATGCCGCAACGGTGGCTGATGAGTATCAACCGCTATTGGGTGGCGAATACTATTTGACCGATAGGGAATTGTCTGAGCGCTTGAAGATCAGTCGCCGCACCTTGCAGGACTATCGAAACAACGGTATTTTGCCATACCGCCAACTGGGTGGAAAAATCCTTTATCGTGAAAGCGATATTGAGCGAGTATTGCAAAGCTGCTATCGAGGCAAGTTTTAGATTATACCCTATAAGGTATAATATGGGTTAAGCACCTGCAAATTACACCCGATAGGGTATATTATAAGTGTAAAGGAAACACTGACTGAACTTATTATGCAGAGTTGGGAGCGAGCTGCCTTTGTCCCCAACTCTGTTTTTCTATAATAATAGCGGCTTGATTGTAATTTGAAGATTGATACTCTTAATAGATTTGACCTAGAAGCTGTTTGAATTTTATTTCGAGATTATTTGAGAGCTAATTTCGTGTGAATTTTCATTTGGGGTATGCAGGTAATAGTGGACTATTTCCAATTATCACAAATGAAAAGTTGCCGAAAAGAGCCTCAAAGAAGCCGAAACTATCTTTTGCAGCAACGAACAAACTCTTTCAATAAAATTCAAAACAGCTTCTTATTATGCGTCGTAGGTCGCTTCGCTTGCTTCGTCCCAATCCCATTCTCAACTCGGACGGTGATACCGGAGAGTTTTTTCGGGTGAAAAATTATCAAAGAGAATTTTTTGCTCGAAAACCCGTGGGCTTGAACTCGCAGGTATTGCCCTCCGAGTTAACTTTATAATGGGGCGAAAGCAAGTGAAGCGTACCGCAGACTTCTATCCTAAATTCACTATCGCACTCTTTACATTCATCATATCCTTCAATATCGAACTATCAAGCACTTTTGCATAGTGTTGCGTCATCTTGATATTAGAGTGTCCGAGCATCTTTGCCACATTCTCTATGCTCACACCATTAGCCAAGCATACAGACGTGGCGTAGCTATGTCTTGCTACATGTGTGCTAAGATGCTTCTGGATTCCGCAGACATCGGCTATCTCTTTTAGGTAGCTGTTCATATTTTGATTGCAAGGAACGGGGAGTAGTACGCCACGCTTGATGCAGGTGGGGTGATTCCCGTACTTTTTGAGAATTGCCATAGGGATATCCAATAGCGGAATATTACACATATTATTCGTCTTTTGGCGTGTCTTGCGAATCCAGTAGTGTCCGTTATTGTCCTGCACAATATGCTCGGCTGCGAGTTGCTGAACATCTATAAATGCCAATCCCGTAAAGGCGGCGAAGATAAATACATCACGTACCAATGCAAGGCGGGGCAGCGCAAACTCCTTTTGGTAGATGGTCATAAGCTCGTCTATCGTCAGGAACTCGCGGACAACTTCCTTTTCGTGGAACTTGATACCTGCAAAAGGATTCTTCTCTATCCACTCGTTGGCAAGTGCAAGGTTAATAATCTTTTTCAAGCACTTCATATAGCGGATAACGGTATTCTGCTGACAATTCTTCTCGGTCTTCAAATAGAACTCAAAGGCTCGCACAAGTTCGCCGTTTACCTCAGTAATAGGCAAATCCTCTTTGTCATATTTCAGTTTGATAAGTTCAGCAAGATAACGGGTACAACTTTCGTAACGCCTTACGGTGATTAGGGCAAAATCTTTACCCACTAATGCTCGACATTGCTCGTTGTGTTCACGCATAGTTCCGATGATGGTGCGTACTTGCTCCACCTTTTTGTCCACTCCGAAGAACTTTTCTTGCAATATTCGGGCAGTGATAAGTTCTCCATTCTCTTCAAGTTGCGTGTAAATTCGGTGGAGTTTGATTCGGCTCTCCTCGATGTAGTTGTTAAGCTCTGTTGATTTACGGCTTTTGCCCCTTGCACACTCCTTAGCCTGATTCCACGATACAGGCTCAATGCTTTTGCGGATGTTGGTTTCTACTCTTGCGCCATTGACTGTGATACGCATACATACTGAAGCCTCTCCGTTCTTCAGCAGTTTGGTTTTCTTGATAAAGAAAAGCACATTAAATGAATCTCGTCTCATTTTCTCCTACTTTTAAGTTAAACATTAGTTCGACAAATGTAGGAATCCGAGTCCGTTTTGACGCTATGCAAAATGTTGTGAATCAGCGAAAAACGCTCTTTCAAGGTGGAGATGTTTGGAACACCCGTTTGCTCCACCTTCTGCTCCACCAAAGGCGGTCGTGAACCGCACTTTTTTGCGTTTTTAGGAGAAATAAAAAAATCCCGATTTTCATTGAAAATCAGGATTTTACGTTGTTTTGCTTTTCTTTGCTGTGGTGCCACCGGGATTCGAACCAGGGACACAAGGATTTTCAGTCCTTTGCTCTACCAACTGAGCTATGGCACCAACACATTTGTTTGCTTAACTTTGGTTAAGCGAGTGCAAAGATAAGGACTTTTTTTTATTCTGCAAACTTTTTCTTAAAATTTTTACAAAAAAGTTACTTTTGGGTATCTTTTCTGACTCTAATTACTCCATAAATGTCTCCATTACCACGCGCTGGTGGCTCAAAAGTATCCTATCCAAACGTTTCATTATCTTGCGCGATATCACAGGACAGCCAAAGCTACCCACCGTAGGCAGTGGGAATATCGGGAAGGACGTAGTATATTGCCAGCTATGCAGTACCACGCAACGTGAGCGTAGGTTGGAGTTGCTACTATCGAGACCATCGAGACGGTATGCAACGCCATATCGACCCTCATAGCGCTCGGCGACAATAGCGCGACCTACAGACGAGAGGTGTGAGCCATCCTCATTCGACACCTTGGCATAGGCGGAGAGCTTATGTGGTTTAACACTACCGCTACCGTGGCTTACTGGGCAGACAAGTATTGGGCGTTCCTGCTCAAAGTCCCACACCACAAACCTATTACGCCCCGAGTGTAGCGAGAGGTCAACAAATATCGCTATTTGGGTATTATAGTCGTGGCGATAGCACCACGCGCGGAGCATACATACGCGCTCACGGATATGTTTAAGCAAGCTCATCGTGCAGACGTTTCACAAGTTCCGGCACACCCACAGCACCACGCTCCTTGATATGCGTTACGGGATTGCGTATAAGGCTCGTATCGGGGGTTCCAGGGTCTACAAGGTATATTGGCACCTGACGGTCGCGCACATAGTGTACCAACGATGCCGCAGGATATACCGCCAACGATGTACCCACAACGATAAGGATATCTGCCTTCTCAACAATCTGGCACGCAAGCTCAAACATCGGCACCGACTCGCCAAAGAAGACAATATATGGGCGAAGTAAGGCGCCATCCTCAGCCCTCGCATCGAGGCTCTGCTCCCAGCCCTCCATATTATATATAAGGTTGGGGTTACTCTCCGAGCGTAGCTTCATAAGCTCGCCGTGGAGGTGCAACACACGTGTCGAGCCCGCCTGCTCATGGAGATTATCCACATTTTGGGTTATCACCTGTACATCTGCCCACTGCTCCATCTCGGCAATGGCGATATGTCCCGCGTTAGGTTTTTTGTTAGCGACTCACGGCGACGCATATTGTAAAATTCTATCACGGTGCTACGATTTTTGCGCAGAGCCTCGGGTGTGCAGACATCCTCCACGCGGTAATTAGCCCATAGACCATCGGCATCACGGAAGGTGGCAATGCCACTATCGGCACTCACGCCAGCACTTGTAAAGACAACGATTTTCTTTCTCTCCATAGTCGTAATATTTCTACAAATATAAGGAAAATTATTGGTATTCCCCTTGAACTTTGCAGATATGGCACGAAATTGTTACCTTTGCACAAAATATACACTACGAAAATGAAAAAATTGCTAAAAAATCTCGGACTCTGGATTATCATTGCGATGATTATCGGCGTTGTAGTCGGCATCTTTATGGGCCCAGAGGCCTCAATGTTCAAGCCTTTAGGCGACCTCTTTATTCAGCTTATTAAGATGCTCGTTGTTCCTTTGGTACTTGTATCTATTATAAGCGGTGCAGCGGCTCTTGGTGAGACAAAGTCGGCAGGCTTGATTGGTGCTGTAAGTATAGGCTTTATGTTCGTAACGACGATTATCGCCATCATACTTGCGTTGGCACTTGGCGAGATATTCCAGCCAGGCGTATCGGTAGACCGTAGCGTTGTTGCAACATTGGCAGAGAGTTATACAAATGTCGATGGCGCAGCCTCTACGATGGGCTTCTGGGAGACAGTTATAGGCATGATTCCAGCCAACCCTATCCAGGCACTTACCGAGGGTAATATCCTACAAATCATCATCTTTGGTTTGTTCTTTGGCTTTGGCGTATCGGCACTATCTGCAGATAAGCGCACCAAGATTTCCAACGGTCTAAACTACATTCTCGAGGCTCTTATTTGGTGTATCGAGAAGGTTATGTACGTTGCGCCTTTCGGTGTATTCGGTCTTATCGCAGATGCCACTGGCACATTTGGCTTCGGCGTACTTATTCAAGTTGCAAATGTGGTTTGGATTGATATTATCGCAATCCTTATCATCGGTCTTGGTCTATACCCATTGTGCGTTGCGCTCTTCTCGCGCGTTAAGCTCAAGGACTACTTCCGCGCTATGCTTAAGCCACAGATTGTATCATTCTCTACTGCCTCGTCACTTGCTACCCTACCCGTAAATATGGAGGCATGTAATGAGATGGGCATATCGAAGCAGACATCGGGTTTTGTGTTACCTTTGGGTGCTACTATCAATATGTCGGGTAACGCGATATACTACGCTCTGCTCGCCACGTTCTTTGCCCAGTTCTACGGCATCGACCTTGCGATGGCAGACTATATCTCTATTACTATCGTATGCGCCTTGGGTGCTATCGGTCAGGCAGGTGTTCCAGGCCCTACACTCCTTGCTGCTGCAGTTCTTGTTGCTGCGGGTATCCCATTGGAGGGTCTACCACTCTTCTACGCCCTCGACCGTATCTTCGATATGATGCGCACGACACTCAATATCACCGGCGATGCTGCTTGCGCTGCTGTGGTTGACAGATTTGTAAAGAAATAACACTTTTCAACTTAAAAAGTGGAAAGCGAAATTGCCGTAAAACAGCAATTTCGCTTTTCTTATTTGATTACTGGTCTGATTGGAAACCCATTAATACGAAATCCAATACCAACATCTCGTGTTCCGCTATTAAAGAATAAAACATCAGCATAATTGTTATCATAATAGGTGGGTACAGGCATAGGATTATCATAAGGAGTAGAACTCCAATAGTAACCGCATTTACCAATATCGTTAGTAACAGTAGTTGTGCAATAGCCTGCAGCAGGCAGGAAGATACTATTGCCATTAGGGCCAGTTACAAGCACACCTTTGACATCATACATCGAAGTCCACTCCCAGCTGCAATAGGTTATCAACTCCTCCATTTCTGCCGATGTAGGCATTCGCCAAGTACCACCCCAGTTTGCCGTTGCGGCATCATATCGCGGATTGCCAGCAATATCGAGCATAGGGACTTCAAAGGTTACACTATCATTATAATTTTCCTTTACGCTCACCTCTCCCCAAGCAAAATAATCACCATAATCTACAAGAATATTAGCTCCTATATTAACACTTGCCCAATCAACAGTCAAACCTAAATCTGTCCATTGGTAACCATTTGTATCTCGCACATATGCACCTTGAACTATAGATATCTCAACACACGATCCATCCATTTTGTTTTGAAGTACAATCGTACCCTTGCGGGTATCCGCACCCTCGTTACGCGCCACGGCAAACCTCAACTTCTCTTTTCCCGAAGAAACACTTGTGGTTATAACGTTTATCCAAGTATTCATAGATATAACATTCCACGACTCGATAGAAGTAACAGACATAGCATACTCACCATACTCAAAGTCCACGTTGATAGTCTGCTGTGAGAGTATCATAAGTGCTCTTTTTTCACAAGCGACAAAAACAAGGCTACAAAGTACCAATAATAATGGCAGTCTTTTCATAAGTATAAAGTATTTATGTGTATCTTGAACAAAGGTACGAAAAAAAGTGAAAGGTGAAAACTGAAAAGTATGGTATGCTTCGCATAAGTTTTATAAATATGCGTCGCAGACACCACACTTTTCAGTTTTCACCTTTCAGTTTATAAATCTCGCGCGAAGCGCTCCTTACCTTTCACCTTTGTGTATTATGATTACTTGTCTATTACTGGACGGATAGACCTGCCATGACTACGAAGATCCCATCCTATGCCAAAGGTTTCATTATTATTAACGTATATAGTCCAGCTAAGGGTGTTGGATGAGTTATAAGATGTTGAACACCAATAGTTAACCCCTCTTCCAACATCATACCATGTCACGTTATCGCAATAACCTGCTGCTGGTAAAAAAATACTATTTCCATTAGGTCCTGTGACACGCATGCCATTTACATTGTTAATTGCAATAAATTCCCAAGAGCAACTTTCAATAAGTTCTTGTCTTTCTATCTGTGTTGGCATACGCCAAGTACCACCCCAATTGGCTGTCGCCGCATCGTATTGCGGATTGCCTGATATATCTGTCATTGACACGCCATAAGTTAAGCAGTTATCATCGGTATAACTCTCCTTTGGACTTGTCTCGCCCCAAGCAAAGTAATCACCATACTCCTCAGGAGCATTTGCACCTACATTGCAGGTCGCCCATTTAACGCTTAAGCCTAAATCAACACATTCATGAGGTTTCTCAACTCTTGGCAGTGTCAACACTGTACCATCAGCAAGCGTAATATAGACATACTCTTCATCATACTCTACACCCTTGATAATGCTCTGGCAATCACAATCGCCACTATCTGCGGTTGCCTTACCCAAGACATCCCAATTAATGCCATTGTCGTATGACACATACCAATACTCATTCTCAATCTTAAAGCGTGGCGTTAGTCCATCATCGCCCTCTGCCTTAATCTTATTACCATTAGCATCGAGCAACCACTCGCCATTAAGAGTCCAATAGTAAACGCCATCATTATCCTTTGCAACACCAATCTGTGGTACTGCACCTGCACTCTCCTGCTTGTTGTCGTTGTAGATGGTTACGCTCTCGCCACTCGTAAAGGTAATAGCATAGCCTACAACAGCACCATCCTTGTAGATAGGTGCGATATTCTTGATTTGCTCGTTTTGGGAGATAGCTTCCACAATCTTCTGCAATGCACTAAGATTGGTATTTGTCTCCTTGCATAGCTCCTCAAGAGTAGCAACGCGCTGCTCAAGGCTATTTAAGGCATTCCATAGACCTGTATCATCATAAGCACATGATGACACCAATACCGCTACCATAACGGCAAAAAGTGTAAAAAATCGTCTCATATAGTTATAGGTTTTTTTTTGTATCTATTGCAAAGATACAAAAAAAACGGAAAGGTTAAAACTAAAAACTAAAAAGTATGGTGTCTGCGACGCATATTTATAAAACTTATGCGAAGCATACCATACTTTTCAGTTTTCAGTTTTCACCTTTCACTTTTCACCTTAATTATGGCATAGTGTTTGAGCATCGCTCCTAACCAAAATTTAAGCTCTATGAAACGATTTTTATTTGTAATGTTTGCGATGTTTGCGATGCTCATTGTGGGTATTTCTGTAAGTCTTGATGCGCAGAATGATAGCAAAACTGCACGTAAGGCACAGCGCGAAGCTAACCACGAGGCACGACAACAGAAACGCGCCGAGAGGCTTGCGGAGTATGAGAGATTTCTCGATTCGCTGATTCTATCGCACAACTTCCGCTTTGTACCACAGAATATGCAACAACTCCCTGCAGGGCAGATACGCCCTATCCTTAACCCCTCGTATGAGGTGGCGGTATGGAGCGATGCAGTGGATGTATGCATCCCCTTTATCAAGGGCTACACCCCGCCATACTACCCCGTGGTCTTTAACTATGTGTTGCCGAGCGTAGCAAACTACACCGCCGAGCAGACTCCTAATGGCTGGAATGTTTCATTCTCGTCCACGATGTACTCCGCTACGGACTACAAATTTATGCTTGAAATATCCTACCACTATGGCGGCGCTCTGCTCACGATAAGCTCACCGTTCTACAATAGCGTGCAATATAGCGGCAATGTGTTTGCTCTGTAAGAGGACACGACAACGTGAGAAATTTGTTTAAGGGGTGGTAAGGGGCAGAAACGGCAGAAGGGGAGAATTTATCTTTCCAAAAGGCAACGCCTTCTTACAAACTGAAAACTGAAAACTGAAAATCCTCTTCTGCCCTTTTGGCCCTTTCAGCGCAGCTGTCGCTTGGAACAAGCGAAACAGACACAAACCTACCGGCCCGCACCACCCAATTTTTGATTTTAGAGGAGCAGATTTGTTCTATCCCCAAAAAAGAGACTCAGGGATAGTAGTTTGACCTACAGCCCTGAGCCTCTTACTTTTAGGGATAGGACGAAGATGCCCTATATAAATCGAAAATTCACAAGAAATTATTTCAAGTTCATCTGATCAATCAAAGCCTGTGTCTGTGGCTTATGACCGCGGAAGTTTACGTAGAGAGTCATAGGGTGCTCGTGACCACCCTTCTCAAGAAGCTCGTAGCGGAACTTGTTAGATACCTCCTCTGAGAAGATACCCTTCTCCTGGAAGTATGAGTAAGCATCTGCTGCAAGCACCTCAGCCCACTTATAACCGTAGTAGCCAGTAGCATAACCACCGCTGAAGATATGAGTGAAGGCAGGACCCATAGCGCAACCATCAGCTATAGGAAGCACCTTTGTAGGCTCAAGAGCAGCGAGCTCAAATGCCATAACATCACCCTCGTAAGGAGTAGTGATAGTATGCCATGCCATATCGAGCATACCGAATGATAGCTGACGGATATTAAAGTATGCAGCGAGGTAGTTCTTGGCATTTACAAGCTTCTCGATAAGCTCTGCTGGCATAGACTCACCTGTCTGGTAGTGCTTAGCCCAAAGGTCGAGATACTCCTTCTCGGTAGCCCAATTCTCCATAATCTGTGATGGGAGCTCCACGAAGTCGCGCATTACAGCAGTACCGTTAATAGACTCATACTTACCCTTAGCAAGGATACCGTGAAGACCGTGACCGAACTCGTGAAGGAATGTAGTGAACTCGTCGAAAGTAAGGAGTGAAGGTGTGTTTGCAGTAGGCTTAGTGAAGTTCATCACAAGCTGTACCAATGGACGCTGCTCAACACCATCCTTAACGCTAACACCGCGGAACTCAGTCATCCAAGCACCTGCACGCTTAGACTCGCGTGGGAAGAAGTCAAGGTAGAGGATGGCAAGAACCTCGCCATTAGCATCTTTAACCTCGTAAACGGTAGCCTCTGGATCGTATGTCTCGATCTCAGGTGCTGGAGTGAATGTCAAGCCATAGAGCTTAGTAGCAAGCATAAATACTGCATCCTTAGCGTTCTCAAGCTGTAGATAAGGCTTAATCTGCTCGTCGTTGATAGAGTATGCGTGCTCCTTGTACTTCTCGTTGTAGTAGCCCCAATCCCAAGGCATTAGCTCGCCCTCGAAGCCGAGTGACTTAGCATACTCAGTTACAGTAGCTACATCCTTGTGTGCGTAGTTAAGGGTTGCATCGCAAAGCTCCTGAAGGAAGTCGTTGACAGTTGCTGTGTTCTCAGCCATCTTCTCCTCCAAAACATAATCTGCATAGGTCTCATAACCAAGCAAATTTGCAATCTGAAGACGCAAGTTAGCAATCTTACGGATATTCTCCATATTGTCGAACTCACCACCTACACCACGAGTATTGTAAGCCTTGTAGAGCTGCTCCTTGATGTCGCGCTGTGAAGAGTAGGTCATGAATGGACCATAAGATGGAGCCTGCAAAGTTACAGTCCAACCCTCCTCGCCACGAGCTGCTGCATCTGCCGCAAGACCCTCCTTAACGAACTCTGGCAACTCAGCAACCTTAGCCTCATCTGTGATGTTAAGAGCGAAAGCATTTGTTGCTGCCAAGGCGTTCTGACCAAATGCGAGTGTCAACTGCGATAGCTCGGTAGTATACTGACGATAAAGCTCCTGAGCCTCGCCTTCGAGCAAAGCTCCAGAACGAGCAAAACCCTTATAGGTGTTCTCCAAAAGCATACGATCCTCAACATCGAGGTTAAGGCTCTCGCGCTGGTCATATACAACCTTAACACGAGCAAAAAGCTCTGGATTAAGAGCTACGTCGTTTGAAAGCTCTGTAAGTTTAGGAGTGATATTGAGTGCAATCTGCTGCATCTGGTCAGATGTAGAGCAGTTGTTCAACACAAAGAATAGACCTGTAACACGGCTAAGAAGACCACCAGCCTGCTCCATAGCTACGATAGTGTTCTCGAAGGTTGGAGCCTCAGGATTGTTGATGATAGAGTCGATCTCTGCACGATTCTCAGCAATAGCGTAGTCGATTGCTGGCTCGTAATGCTCGAGCTTGATCTCAGAGAATGGTGGTGTCTGGTATGGAGTGTTCCACTCCTTAACCAATGGGTTGTTCTGAATGTCGTTACCACCACATCCTACAAGACCCAAAGTCAATGCTGACATAATAAAAAGTACTTTTTTCATAGATTATTTTTTAATAGGTTTCTTTGACAATTCTGGGCGTAGCGCCTTACCTGGCTCATTTGCAGGACGACGCTCCTTCAAAGGTACGAACTCCGATGGCGATGTAGGAGCTGTCTCCTCTACCTCAGCCTCCTCAACCACTGGTTCTGGCTCCTGATAGAGACCACGCGCCTTAAGCATCGCTGTCTTATCTGGGTCGGCACCGCGGAACTTACGATACATCTCCATACCTGGTCTCTGACCACCCTGCGCCAAGAGATCGTAACGGAAGCTACGAGCAAGTTCCTTATCGCAGATGTCGCTGCTTAGCTTAAATGCCTCAAAGGCATCCTTATCCAAAACCTCTGCCCATAGGTAGAAGTAGTAACCCGAAGAGTAACCACCGTTGAAGATGTGAGCAAAGTATGTATATCGGTAGCGTGGCTCAATCTCTGGGATAAGACCACGACGTGTCGCAAGGTTATACTTCTCGAAGGCGTTGATATCCATGTCGGTATATGTCTCCAACGAGTGGATATCCATATCAATCAAGGCAGCCGCTGCAAGCTCTGTTGTTACAAAGCCCTGATTAAAGAGCGATGCATTCTGAATCTTCGAAATCAAGGCATCCGAGATTACCTCTCCCGTGCGGTGGTGTACCGCATACTTCTTCATAATCTCTGGCTGGAATGCCCAGTTCTCCATAATCTGCGATGGAAGCTCCACGAAGTCGCCCTCAACCTCCGCAAGACCTCGGTAACGAACATCAGCAAAGAGGAAGTGTAGCGCATGACCAAACTCATGGAACATAGTCTCCGCCTCGTCGAACGACAACAACGATGGAGTATTACCAACTGGTGGTGTAAAGTTACATACGATACCTACAACTGGAGCCTTACGCACACCATCAACATAGCGCTGCTCGGTGAAGTTACCACACCAAGCACCACCGCTCTTAGACTTACGTGGGTATGGGTCAAGGTAGAGAACACCAACGTGCGACTCATCGTGGTCAAGCACCTCGTATACAGTACACTCCTTATGGTAGCGTGGTGCTACGATAGGACGGAAAGTGATGCCATATAGACGGTTAGCAAGGTAGAACATACCATCGCGAACATTGTCCAACGATAGGTACTGGCGCACAGCCTCCTCGTCGAGCTGATACTTCTTCTTGCGCACCTGCTCAGCGTAGTACCACCAATCCGACTTCTCAAATGTCTCACCTGGATAGTCTCTATTGAAGATCTCCTTCATATCTTCCAACTCGCGCTTTGCAGACTCCACAGCTGGCTCGAAGACCTCCTCCAACAACTTATATACTGCATCAGGGCTACCAGCCATCTGATCGTCAGTTACATAGTGTGAATATGACTTGAAGCCCAAAAGGTTCGCCTTCTCCACGCGCAAACGTGCCATATCCTCAGCAAGTTGCTTATTATCATACTCGTTGTCATTGTTACAACGCATGATATAGCCATTGTAAAGCTCACGACGAAGATCGCGATTCTTGGAGTATGTAAGGAATGGTAGCATGCTTGGCTTATCGAGAGTGAATACATAAGTATCCTTCTTACCCATTGCTGCCGCAGCCTCACGAGCCTGACTGCGCACACCCTCAGGAAGCTCTGCAACCTGATCCTGTGCAAGCTCAATGTAGAAGCTACCATTCTCCTTTAGAAGGTTGTTACCGAAGCGGATAGATAGCTCTGAAAGCTCTGCATTAATCTGCATAAGGCGAGCCTTATCCTCCTCCGAGAGCAAAGCTCCTGAACGTACAAAGTCGTTGTAGGTCTTCTCCACAAGGCGCATCTGCACATCGTCGAGACCAAGCGTGTTGCGCTTATCGTATACTGCCTTCACACGAACAAATAGGGCATCGTTAAGCATAATTGCGTTATAATGCTCCTCGATACGAGGCATCATATTATTTTGCACCTCCTGCATCTTCTCATCGAGATCCGATGATGACAACATACCAAAGATAAGATTTAACTCATAGAGTTTAACACCAGCGTTGTCCATCGCAAGGATTACATTCTCAAATGTAGGCTCCTCTTCGCACTCTACAATAGCCTGAATCTCTGCGTTGTGCATCTTCATAGCCTCCTCAAATGCTGGGGCGTAATGCTCTGTACGAATCTGATCAAATGGTGGTACACCAAACTCTGTTGTCCACTCCTCAAGAAGAGGATTGCGGTTATCACCAACAATGTTTGAACCACAAGAAAGTGTCATAGTCATAACTAAGAATAGTGACGATAATGTTAAAAGGCGTTTCATCTATAATATTTTTTAATTAACTTTGCAAAGTTAAACAAAATTATTGCAATGCAACTATTTTATGCACCCGAAATTACACTTCCTTGCTACACTCTTGGCGAGGAGGAGTCAAAACACTGCATCCGCGTACTTAGAATGAGATGTGGCGACGAGCTACACATTACCGATGGCAAGGGCAATATGTACCGTTGCAAGGTGGTTAGCGACAACCCAAAGCGCTGCACTGTAGAGATTGTGGAGACTACACCTAACTACGAGCCTTTGGCATACAATCTCACTATGGCGGTAGCACCAACTAAGAATATTGACCGTTTTGAGTGGTTTTTGGAGAAGGCTACCGAGGTGGGTATTTCGGAGGTCTATCCGCTACTTTCGGAGCATAGCGAGCGTAAAGAGATTAAGCAGGAGCGCGAAGAGAAAGTTATCTCTTCGGCAGTGAAGCAGTCGCTTAAGGCGTACCACCCTACTCTGCACCCAATGACTCGCTTCAAGGATATCGTAACAATGCCTTTCGAGGGAGATAAGTTCATTGCCCACTGCAATAGTGAGGTTGGCGAACGTAAATATTTAGGTTCATTGCTAAATAAAGGGGCTAATACCCTAATTTTAATCGGTCCAGAGGGCGATTTTTCCGAAGAAGAGATTATCTTTGCAATCGATAATGGCTTTAAGCCTATCACATTGGGGCGAGAGCGACTACGCACCGAGACAGCCGCAGTGGTTGCCACGGTAGTTGTTTCGACCATTAACAAGCTATAACTCAATACTTAAATATAATGTTGTTGTATATTTTATTGGCGGCTATTGCCATTATTGCGGCAATATTTCTTACCCCACTGCGCCAGAAGGTGTGGGTAACAACGGGCATTATTGCCACGTTAGCTGTTGCTGCTACGACGCTTGCCATTAAGGCATTAATTGGAGGACGCATCGTTCTTGCCACCTTCTCCACTGCCCTATTCGGGCAGGAGAGTTTTGCAGTAGACAAGCTCTCTGCACTCTTTCTTATCATCATCTCGATAGCCTCAATTACCACGGTACTCTACTCACGTGGCTATCTTAAGGGCTATTTAGAGCGCTACGCTGAAGCGCATATCTCGATGCACTACACAGCACTCACAACTCTTGTGGCGTCGATGATGTTTGTGGTAATGTCGAGCGGTGGTTTCTCCTTTCTCTTTGCGTGGGAGCTTATGACCATCGCATCGTTTATTCTTATTCCATTCGAAGCAGAGCGCCAGAACACACGTCGTTCGGCACTCAACTATCTGGTAATGATGCACATCGGCTTTATCTTCCTTGTTATAGGTTTTGTGCTATGTGCCAACGTTACAGGCTCGGCTAATTTTGCAGCTATTGTTGACTACTTCAAAATTGCCAAGCCACTGCCACTCTTTGTCATCCTATTTATCGGCTTTGGCATGAAGGCGGGTCTCTTCCCCATGCATATTTGGTTGCCTGAGGCGCACCCAGCAGCGCCATCGCATATCTCGGCTATTATGTCGGGCGTGATGATTAAGACTGGCGTCTACGGTATTATGCGTCTTATGCAGGCTATCGACCACAATATCGAACTACTCTATACCATCGGTCTTATCGTGCTGTTGTCAGGTATCGTAACGGGGCTTTGGGGTATCATCCTTGCCGCTATGCAGAACGATATCAAGCGTTTGTTGGCATACTCAAGTATCGAGAATGTTGGTGTTATCCTTATTGGTCTGGGTATCGCTGCGGTAGGTCATGCAGCGGGTAGCGGTCTTATCGGTATGTGTGGTATGTGTGGTGCGTTGCTACACACGGTTAACCACTCGCTCTTTAAGACCATTCTCTTCCTTAACGCAGGTAATATCTACTCGAAGCTCCACACAACGTCGATGAACGAGATGGGAGGTCTTGCAAAGTATATGCCTATTACCGCCATCATCACACTCTTTGGTGCAGTGGCTATCTGCGCTCTACCACCTCTCAATGGCTTTATTTCTGAGCTACTTATTTATATTGGTATGTTCAACGGTGTAAGCGATGGTCATGAGGTGTTGTACTCGGTTGCGGGTATTATCGCGTTGTCGCTCATCGGTGGTATTGCGGTGTTAGTATTTACGAAACTCTTTGGCGTTGTATTCCTTGGCTCGCCACGCTCGCATCATGTGGCCGAGAGTAGTGAAGTCGATAATCTCCGTATTGGCGCTATGGCAATCCCTGCAACGTTGATACTCTTTATCGGTCTCTTCCCACAGGTTGCTATCCGCCCTATCGCCATCGTTGCCGAGGCTATCACGGGCGCAGATAAGAGCATCGCGGTAAATCACTTTGAACCTACACTCAAGGCTTTGAGTGCATCAATCTGGGTACTAATCGCAATCGTATTGCTACTATACGCATTGAAGCATAAGCTACAGAGCAAGCGCAAGATTGAGCAGGGTCCAACATGGGGTTGCGGTTTCACTGCGCCAAATGCTCGTATGCAGTATACTGGCGAATCATTCTCTGAGGGTTTGGAGAGCATCGGTCGTCCACTTATGAAGCACACAGTTGATGGTCGCGCGGTGGAGAAGGGCGAGATATTCCCTCTACCACATAAGTACCGTGTTCGCCACAGCGATAAGGTCGACTCATTGCTTGGTCAATGGTGGGTGCAGCTTATGCACCGCATCAACCAGTATGTTATGCGTCTACGCACAGGTCGTGTTAACAACTACATCACCTACGCCTTAGCTCTCTTTGTCCTTGTATTGATATTGAGTCTTGTAGGTATTCTATAACTTCTAACCCAAGAGATTATGTTAGTGAAACTACTAAATACGGTTGTTATGATTGCTGTTGCGCTCTCTATCACGGGAGTTATCAACCGCACCAGAGCATTGTGCGCTGGACGTAAGGGCATACGCTTCTTCCAGCACATCTACAACGTACATCTACAACTTAGAAAGGGATCGGTATACTCCACTACCACAACAGCGCTCTTCCGCATTGCGCCTACGGTATATCTCGGAGCTACACTCCTTGCCTTTCTCTTTATTCCAGTGGCAAACCTTGAGCCTATGCTCTCGTTCCATGGCGACATCATTTTTGTTGCCTATCTGTTGGGACTATCGCGTGTTGCTATCGTACTCGCTGCAATGGATACAGGTAGCTCATTCGAGGGTATGGGTGCTGCCCGCGAGGCGCTCTATGGCGCACTTGTGGAGCCTGCCCTTATGATGGGTATGGCAACCTTGGCACTTTTCTGCGGCTACTCATCGTTTGCCGACATCTTCTCTTCGGCACAGGAGATGAGCGTGAACATTACCGTTGTTATGCTTCTTGTAGCCTACGTCTTCGGTGTTATTATGGTTATCGAGAGCGGTCGCGTACCTGTAGATGACCCTAAGACCCACCTCGAGCTTACGATGATCCATGAGGTTATGTGCCTCGACTACTCGGGTGTTGATATGGCACTAATCCATATCGCCACATGGCTCAAGAATGCTATTTTTGCAGTTATCGCAGCTAATGCTGTGGCGGTAATCTTCTCCTTTAACTGGTGGTTTGCAGCACCTTTGGCAGTCCTGGCTACGGGTATTACCATCGGATGTGTGGAGTCGTTCCGCGCCCGCAACAAGCTCTCACGCAACACCACCTTCATCCTTACTATCATGGCGATGTCGGCATTGGTGCTACTAACAGGCTTCCTACTAATCCAAAATATCGAAATCTAACAGCAGAGCTATGATACTATCACTAATAATACTATATGTATTGACGCTCATCTATCTTGCGATAGCTGACCGTTTCCGCAACCATACAACTATTCTTGCCTTGCAGGGATTGTTGCTCTTTGGTATTGCCATGGCGCGTCTACACGAGTTCCACCCAGTGGAGATGTCCTTTATCATCGCCGAGACCTTAATCTTTAAGGCTATCGTAATACCCGCAATCCTTATGCGCGTGATACGCCTAACGAAGATTAACCGTATCCACTCCAGTTCATCGCAGTTTGGAGCCTTGGTGATGTCTATCGTGGCACTTGTGGCAAGTTGCACCATCACATACTACATGGCAGACCAGCGTACCGATATGATATTCTTCGGTGTGGCACTCTACGCCCTACTATCTGGACTTATCCTTATCGTTATGCGTAAGCGTATTTTTGCCCACCTTATCGGCTTCTTGGTTATCGAGAATGGTGTGTTCCTATTCTCAATGGCTATCGGTGTTGAGCTTCCTATGCTTATCAACCTCGCCATCATGCTCGACATCTTGATTTCGATTCTTATTCTCGGTATGTTCCTACGCCGTATGGACGATGAGATTCACACCGACGAGACTGATGCTCTAACCTCTATTAAAGATTAACACTATGGAAATGATAATATTTATTCTCGTATCGCTAATCTTTGCTATAGCACCGCTCTTTGTTAAGACAGAGCGCACTACACGCATCTTGGCAGGTTGCTTCTTCCTAACTCAGGTTGCGGGCATAGCGTTAATCTTTGCGTTGAAGCATACAGACGTGGTTATGCTCTCGATATTCCGTACCGACACCCTTGCCATACTGTTCCATATACTTATGACAGCAGTACTTGGCTTTACACTTATCCACTCATCATCCTATCTTCGAGCAGAGGAGGTATCCACACGCTCATATAAGGCATACTACACACTCCTTATGTTGCTCGCTGTGGCTATCACTTGTGTTTACTACTCCGATAACTTGGCGATGACATGGGTATTCTTGGAGCTTACAACCATCTGCTCGGCAGGTATTATCTACCACCGCGAATTCAAGCTCTCGCTGGAGGCTACATGGAAGTATATCTTCGTCTGCTCAACAGGCATTGCAATGGCATATCTCGGTATTTTGCTACTGTCAACTGTTGCAGAGCATGGAGCGTTGGACTACAACGCCCTTAAGGCTGTTATTGCGAACGGTAACCCTCTCTATTTGAAGGTTGCATTCTTGCTTATGATCGTAGGCTATAGCTGTAAGATGGAGATCTTCCCACTCTACACCGTGGGTGTGGATGCGAACTATGCAGCTCCTGCACCAGCCTCGGCATTTATCTCTACCGCCTTGGTCAATGCGGGCTTTGTATCTATCTTCCGCATCTATGACCTCTACGCCTCTACTGGCGAGGTCTTCGAGTGGGCTCGCCACACCTTGATTCTTATCGGTATCCTATCGCTGGCTGTAGGTGCTATGTTCCTACGTCGCACGAATAACTATAAACGATTCTTGTCTTACTCTACCGTAGAGAATATGGGTATCGTGGTTATCGGTATGGGTATTGGTGGTGTAGCTCTATGGGCTGCAGTGCTTCATGTTATTTGCCACACATTTGTTAAGAGTTCTATGTTCTTCCAGGTGGGCATCATGCGCCATATCTACGATAGCTACAGCATCAATCGCATTGGTAATTATATGAGCATCAACCGCGTGGGTGCTATCGGCTTTATTATCGGAACATTGGTACTTCTTGCCTTTCCACCATCGCCACTCTTCCTTTCGGAGGTTATGATCTTCTCGGAGATTATCTCGGTAGGTAGCTGGTGGTTGCTTATAGCAATGTTACTTTTGATGTGCGTTGTTATCTACTCTATCTGGAGTCGTACACTTCGTCTTGGCTACCACTCAAATCAGGATGAGTTGCACCTCTCGGAGGTAAATCGTCGCCTTTCGTACTCGGCAGCAGTGTTGCTTGTTGTGGCTATTGCAATAGGTATCTGGATGCCAGAGCCACTAAAGCAGGCTATTGATGTAATTGTAAATATCGGATAATAGTATGAAACTCTACTATATAACAAATAATACCTCTTCGGCTGTTGCTATCAGCGACATCCCCATTGTGGAGTATGTAGATTTATACAACGACCTTAAGGAGCGCATGAAGGATTCGCGCTACCACATTGGTCATTACTTCGCTACAGAGATAGAGAATGGTCTTAAGTTCTACCTTATCCTTCTTGACGATATGAGCGGGGAGGTATACCTAACATCGTTCGTTCCAGACTACTACGCAGAGGGGCTCGCTTCACTTACAGCGGTACATCATCAGTTCCACCCCTTCGAGCGCGAGATTCATGAGCTGTATGGTGTGCCATTTGACAATCACCCTTGGCTTAAGCCTCTACGCTTTCCATTCGACCGTCGCGATAAGGAGTCTACGATGGATAGCTACCCATTCTACACTATCGAGGGCGAAGAGCTTCACGAAGTTAACGTAGGTCCTATCCACGCGGGTATCATCGAGCCGGGCGCCTTCCGTTTTATCTGCGATGGCGAGCAGGTTCTCCACCTTGAGATTGCTCTTGGCTACCAGCATCGTGGCGTTGAGAGCGAGATGGTGCGCAACCAAAATCGCTTACGCCAGACCCTAATTGCAGAGTCTGTGGCTGGCGATACTGCTGTAGGACACGCTACAGCATACGCAGAACTTGTGGAGAAGCTAACAACGGTAGACGTAGGCGACGACCTTCGCTTGGAGCGCCTGGTAGCTATCGAGCTTGAGCGTATCGCCATGCACCTTGCCGATACTGGTGCTTTGGGTACAGATATCGCCTTCCAGCTCTATCAGGTGGTGTGCGAGGCTTTGCGTACCGTTACTATCAACACCTCGCAGGCATGGTGTGGTAACCGTTTCGGCAAGAGCCTTATCCGCCCATTTGGTAGCAACCACCCTCTTACTGAGGAGAAGATTGCTCTCATAAGAAAGAATATTGCCGATGTACGTCGTCGCTACAACGAGCTACGCACCGATATCCTCGAGTCGCACACACTACTCGCCCGCTTCGAGCAGTGCGGTCTTGTGCCAAAGGAGGAGATGGAGCGCATCGGTGGCGTGGGTCAGGCAGCACGTGCAAGTGGCTTTGCTCGCGATATCCGAACTACACACCCATCTGGCTACTATGCTGTGGGGGTCAGCCATATGCCAGTAGTTAAGGGCGATGGCGATGTTATGTCGCGCCTTGCCATACGTCTCGACGAAGTGTTGCAGAGTGCCGACTATATCGAGAAAGTACTATCTACCTATAAGCCATCAGGCAATATCCCTGCGCCGAACTACGAGCCACAGCTTCAGGGCGAGGCTTTATCATTCTCGTTAATCGAGGGCTGGCGTGGCGAGATATGCCACGTTGCACTTACCGATAAGAATGGCAATATCGCGAAGTACAAGATTAAGGACCCAAGCGTTCACAACTGGCTTGGTCTCGCTATAGCTGTTCGCTCGGAGGGTATCTCGGACTTCCCTATCAACAACAAGAGTTTTAACCTGTCGTACTGCGGTCACGACCTATAATAGTGTGAGTTATGTTATTTCAAAAGATTAAGATACTTCGTAGTCACGGCTGGCAATATATTCCCGATTTGGATGCTGTAACTCTTACCGAGGAGTTTCGTGGCTTCCCTCTACTTACCGACACTGAGAATAAGAGCGATATAGAGCGTGCAGCAAAGATATGCCCTACAGACGCTATTACCACTGCGCCATTTACCTTAGATATGGGTAAGTGCCTCTTCTGCGGCGAGTGCCAGAAGTGCGCACCTAAGAACATTAAGTTCACCAACGAGCACCGCCTTGCTGCCACACGCCGTGAGGACTTGGTGGTCGAGGCTGGTCAGAGTGCGCCAAAGTTCGACACCTCGGTTATTCGCCCCGAAATAGCTAAGTATTTTGGCAAGGCGCTGGAACTACGCGAAGTCTCTGCGGGTGGCGACTGCTCGGTAGAGATGGAGCTTAACGCTACGGGCAATGTAAACTTCGACTTCGGTCGCTTCGGAGTTGGCTTCACCGCCTCACCACGCCACGCCGATGGTCTTGTGCTTACAGGTCCTATCAGCGCAAATATGGCAGAGGCGTTAGATATATGCTACAACTCTATTGCTGAGCCTAAGATTTTGGTGGTTGCAGGTTCTGAGGCTGTATCGGGAGGTTTGTATGCAGATAGCCCTGCTGTAGACCGTAGGTTCCTCGATAAATACCATGTCGACCTCTGGCTCCCGGGCGCCCCTACACACCCGCTATGCTTTATCGATGGCATCACACGCCTACGTGCAAAGCAAAAGAGGTAGATAATGGCGTAAAACCAGAGAAATTTCATACATTTGCAACGAGAAACTAATAAATACTTAAATATATGAATGCTATTGTAAAGAACGATTTTCAGTTTGAGGGACAGAAGGGCCACTATGTAGGCAAGGTACGCGATGTATATAACATAAACGACGACTACCTTGTAATGGTTGTCTCTGACCGTATCTCTGCTTTCGATGTAGTACTCCCTAAGGGTATTCCTTTCAAGGGTCAGGTGCTAAACCAGATTGCAGCTAAGTTCCTAGATGCTACAACCGATATCCTTCCAAACTGGAAGATTGCTGTACCAGATCCAATGGTTACTGTAGGTCATCGCTGCGAGCCTTACAAGGTTGAGATGGTTATCCGTGGCTACCTCTCAGGTCACGCTTGGAGAGAGTATAAGGCTGGTAAACGCACCATCTGCGGTGTTGCGATGCCTGATGGCATGGTTGAGAACCAGAAGTTCCCAGAGCCAATCATCACCCCTACTACTAAGGCCGATGAGGGACACGACGAGGATATCTCTAAGGAGGAGATCATCGCACAGGGTCTTGTATCACGCGAGGAGTACGAGCAGTTGGAGGCGTATACACGCGCTATCTTCCAGCGCGGTACCGAGATTGCCGAGAAGATGGGACTTATCCTTGTAGATACAAAGTACGAATTCGGTAAGAAGAATGGCGTTATCTACCTTATGGACGAGATTCACACCCCAGACTCATCGCGCTACTTCTATAAGGAGGGCTACGAGGAGCGCCTTGCTAAGGGCGAGAAGCAGAAGCAACTTTCGAAGGAGTTCGTTCGCGAGTGGTTGATGGAGAATGGCTTCCAGGGTCAGGAGGGTCAGCAGGTACCAGATATGACTCCAGAGGTTGTTGCAGGCATCACCGAGCGCTATATCGAGCTTTATGAGGCTGTTACTGGCGAGAAGTTCGTTCGTGCTGAGGCTGATGATGTTGAGGCTCGTATCGAGAAGAATGTTTCGGAGTACTTGAAGACCTTGTAATCAACAACCCATATAAATAGAATAGGCTAACCAAACGGTTAGCCTATTATTTTATATTGAAGCGACAAGTGTGGTGCGCTTCACGCGGAGTTTAATTACTGCGTCTGATACCAAAGGGCAGAAAGAGGCAGAAAAGGGCTTAAAGGGTAAAATATAAAAAGGCATAGCCTTTTAACAACACGCACCGTCCTTAGCGCGAGACCCAAATTTCTTGTCAGAAGAGCAATTCCAGCTTAATGAGAAGCACAACCCAATTTCTTGTCAGAAGGGGTTAGGCTTGGCCTCGATAAAGAGATTGCCCCAGATGGGACATACTTGGTGTATTTCCCATTTGGGGCAATGATTGAGAGGTCGAGAATGACCCCTTATCACAAGAAATTATCTTTTGGTCTTGTAGAAAGCTTTATACGAACCTCGCGCCATCTTCTGAAGCTTATTCTTGATAAGGTTTTTGCGGAGTGGCACAAGGTGGTCAGTGAATACAAGACCCTCAATGTGGTCGTACTCGTGCTGGATAACGCGCGCAGGCTTGCCAGTAAACTCCTCGTCATGCTCTACGAAGTTCTCGTCGAGGTAGCGCATACGTATAGAGACTGGGCGACGCACATTCTCGTGAAGACCAGGGAGCGAGAGGCAACCCTCCTCAAAGAGAGAGGTCTCCTCTGAGCGCTCGTAAATCTCGGCATTGATAAATACCTTACGGTAGTCTGCAAGTGTTGGATCCTCCTCGCCCCATGGCGTGCAGTCCACAATAAAGAGACGGATATTCTTGCCTATCTGTGGCGCTGCAAGACCCACGCCCTCAGCCTCAGCAAGAGTGAGCCACATATCCTCGAGGAGCTTCTTAAGCTCTGGATACTCGGCAGTGATATTCTCCGACTTGTTACGCAAAACCTGCGAGCCGTATATTACTATTGGATATATCATCTTATTCTAAGTTTAGTTAATTGATTATAACCCCTGCGACGCCATATAATCCTGCAATATAATCGCAGCAGAGACCTTGTCCACCAACGACTTATCACGTCGTGCCATCTTGCCGATGCCACTCTCGCGAATAGTACGCTGTGCGAGTACCGATGTGAAGCGCTCGTCGTAGGCCACAACCCTCTTATCTGGGTAGGCATGGCGTAGGCGACCCATTAAAGGCTCAATAAAGCGCATCGTCTCGGAAGGGGCGCCATTCATCTGGCGGGGATGGCCAACAACGATAGTCGAGACTTCCTCGCGCTGAAAGTAGTCTGCAAGGTAGCGCTCCAACTGCTTGGTATCTACCGTCTCAAGCGGTGAGGCGATGATACCCAGCGGGTCGGTAACAGCAAGCCCCGTGCGCTTAGTGCCGTAGTCTATAGCTATCAATCGTGGCATACTACAACATCTTACCTATGAGATAACCTATGGCATAGCCAACAACGCCACATATAGCAAGAACGGCTATTACCACAGACCACTTACGTGTAGATGATGGCTTGCTTGTCATAGACTATGCCTCCTTAATCTTCTTAAACAACTCGCGGAACGATACCTCCTTCTCGATCATAGCGTGTAGATCCTCAATCTTAACGCGCTCCTGAGCCATAGTATCGCGATGACGTACGGTAACCATACCGTCGGTCAAAGTATCGTGGTCTATAGTTACGCAGAATGGAGTACCGATAGCATCCTGACGACGGTAGCGCTTACCGATAGAGTCCTTCTCGTCGTAAACTACGTTGTAGTCGAACTTCAAGTCGTCGATAATCTGGCGTGCAATCTCTGGAAGACCATCCTTCTTAACAAGTGGCATAATAGCGACCTTAGTAGGAGCAAGGGCTGCAGGGATGCGCAACACTACGCGCTCCTCGCCATTCTCCAACTTCTCCTCGCAGTATGCCGCAGACATAATCTGCAAGAACATACGGTCAACACCGATTGATGTCTCAACAACATATGGCACATAGCTCTCACCACGCTCTGGATCGAAGTACTGAATCTTCTTACCTGAGTACTCCTGGTGGCGACCAAGATCGAAGTCGGTACGAGAGTGGATACCCTCAACCTCCTTAAAGCCGAATGGGAAGTTAAACTCTACGTCGGTAGCAGCATTTGCATAGTGAGCGAGCTTGTCGTGGTCGTGGAAGCGGTAGTTCTGGTCACCAAAGCCAAGTGCGCGGTGCCATGCCATACGTGTCTCCTTCCACTTGTTCCACCACTCCATCTCAGTACCTGGCTGTACGAAGAACTGCATCTCCATCTGCTCAAACTCGCGCATACGGAAGATAAACTGACGCGCTACAATCTCGTTACGGAACGCCTTACCAATCTGAGCAATACCAAATGGGAGCTTCATACGACCAGTCTTCTGCACATTGAGGTAGTTTACGAAGATACCCTGCGCAGTCTCTGGACGGAGATATACTGTGTTAGCACCATCTGCTGTAGAACCCATCTGAGTAGAGAACATAAGGTTGAACTGGCGTACATCTGTCCAGTTGCGAGTACCAGAGATAGGACATACAATCTCGCAGTCGATGATAATCTGCTTAAGCTCGTCAAGGTTGTTATCGTTCAATGCTGTAGCAAAGCGCTCGTGAATAGCATCCATCTTAGCCTTAACCTCCAATACGCGAGGTGATGTTGCAAGGTACTGAGCCTCGTCGAAGCTCTCACCAAAACGCTTACGTGCCTTCTCCACCTCCTTCTGGATCTTCTCCTCCTGCTTAGCCATCCAATCCTCAACAAGCACATCAGCACGGTAGCGCTTCTTAGAGTCCTTGTTGTCGATAAGTGGGTCGTTGAATGCGCCCACGTGACCTGATGCCTCCCAAGTCTTTGGGTGCATAAAGATTGCAGCATCGATACCCACGATGTTCTCGTTGAGCTTAACCATAGAGTCCCACCAATAACGCTTGATGTTGTTCTTTAGCTCCACACCATTCTGACCATAGTCATAGACAGCACCAAGACCGTCGTAAATCTCGCTTGAAGGGAAAATGAAACCATACTCCTTGCAGTGAGCAATCAGCTTCTTAAACAATTCTTCTTGTGTCATAATATAATATTTTTGTTACTTATTTCATTGCAAAGGCTTTACGCCATATCAACCTGCAAAGGTACGAAAAAACCTGTAATATTCAATCAATTTTCGAAGAATAATGCACAATGCAAAGCAAAGTGAAATTGGGGCATTATTTGCGAGGAGACTGGGAATTGTGGGGATTGTGGGTTACTATGAGTTACTATAAAACTCATCTGAACCCATCGGAACTCATAACACAAACCAACCTAAGCACCACGACCAAATTTCTTGTCAGAAGGGCGCCGAGTGCTACACTCGGCGAAAAAGGCGACGATGGGTAGTACTTGACGTACGTCCCATTGTCGCCTTTTTTGTTAGGGGACGCAATCGGTCCCTTATCACAAGAAATTCACAAGAAATTAAAAGATATTCTTGCGAATAATAGTCTGCTCACGATCAGGACCTACAGAGACGACTGCAACCTCGGTGCGAGTAAGCTCCTCAACCTTAGCGATATATGCTTTGGCATTTGCTGGAAGGTCCTCGTAGTTTTTGATAGATGAGATATCCTCGGTCCAACCATCAAGCTCGATATACTCTGGCTCTACGCGCGAGAGCTGAGAGATAGTTGAAGGAACATAGTCGATAGCCTTGCCGTCGAGCTTATAGCCAGTACAGATACGAATCTTCTCAACGCCAGAGAGAACATCGAAGAGCATAAGTGATAGGTAGTTAAGACCGCTTATGCGACGCACGTGGTTGAGTATCACAGCATCGAGCCAACCAACACGACGTGGACGACCAGTTACAGTACCGTACTCATGACCACGCTCACGGATATAGTCTGCGCGCTCGTCGAAGAGTTCGGTAGGGAATGGGCCCTCACCAACGCGAGTGGTATATGCCTTTGCCACACCCATAACATTATCGATATAGCGTGGTGCAACACCTGTGTTCACTGGCACGCTTGCCGCTGTAGGGCTTGATGATGTTACGAATGGATATGTACCGTGGTCGATGCAGAGCATAACACCCTGAGCGCCCTCAAAGAGTACGCGCTTGCCCTCCTCGATAAGCTTGTTAAGAAGCACTGAGGTATCGCAAATGCGTGGGCGAAGCTGCTCACCAATAGCGAGATACTGGTTATAAATAGTATCAAAGTCGCAAGGCTCCATGCCGAGTGCCTTAAGCTCGATATTCTTCTGTGCAAGGGCATCCTTTAGGCGCTCTGCGAAGTACTCTTTATCCAAAAGGTCTCCCATGCGTATACCTACACGGCTATACTTGTCGGTATATGCAGGACCGATACCCTTCTTTGTTGTACCAATCTGGCGGCCACCCTTCAACGCCTCATATGCGCCATCGAGCATAGAGTGGTAAGGCATCACACAAGCTGCACGGTCTGAGATAAAAAGCTGATAATCAGTGATACCAGCCTTATGTAGACGATCAAGCTCCTCGAGCAACGATACGGGATTGATAACCATACCGTTAGCCATTACATTTATGGTGTGTGGATTGAAGACACCAGATGGAATAGACTGCAAGGCGAACTTCTTGCCATCGAAGACTATGGTGTGACCAGCATTGTTACCGCCCTGATGGCGTACTACAACATCTGCATCACCTGCATAGAAGTCCGTAATTTTACCCTTACCCTCGTCGCCCCACTGAGCGCCAACAACAACCAATGTGTTACTCATAATTTAAACTATTTAGATCCACCTAAGATAGTGGCATAATTTTACGGCTACAAAATTAGTAATTTTTGTAGAATAACCACCCACCTAACGCTGGAATTTATCAACACTTTATAAAAATTACTCCTTCGTGCGATTTATAAGGTGCTCCATAACAAGCACGGTAATAACACCCATAGCAAAGCCATTACCCACCAAAGGCTCAATAACCGATGGCACAATGCCACGTGGCATAAGCTGGAAAAGCAAAGCCACCATAATAGGTAGGCTTATAGTCAATGCTCCTGAGAACGAGCCTATCGACTTTGTTGACGCAGCCATCTCCAAACCCGCCGACAGCTGCGTACCCATCAAGAAGAGAAGTATCACACCGATAACCTGATTTGGGATGCTGGTAAGGATAAATATCACATCTGGGAATAGTGAACATATAACTAATAGGAGTGTTGCAGGGAGCAACGCCCAACGCGAAGCACAACCTGTAGAGGCAATAACACCTGGACTCATAGAGTAGTTCACAGGTCCCAAAACACCCATGCTACCCGCCACAATATTCATAGCGCCCGTAATTCTCACGCCACGCTTTAGGCGACCACCCATATCCTTGGCATCAAGCATCACGCCCAACGACTCGATAGAGCCTATATCGTTAATTAACAGCGCGATATAGCATATAATAAAGGCGATAAGAAGCCCCCAGTCGAAGCTAAAGTCGTTCAAAAGCTTACCACCGAAGAGTCCCACCGTCTCAACACCCTCATTCATAGGGAATAGCGCATAATAGGCTGCGCTACCAATAATCAGCGCGATAGGCACAACAAGGCTTTTAGCTACCCCCTTAAGCGTACGGTTTAGGGTTACCATACCCACACAGCCCACAAGGGTAAATATAAGACCGAAGATATGCTCCTGGGGAGTAGCTCGCTCTGGAAATATCAAGTTCTTGATAACAGGCGCAAGGGTAAAGGCTATCAACATCAAAATAACAACCACGATGCGTGGTGTAAAGAGTTTGCGCACCTTATTCATCATACCTCCAAACGAGAGGATAAATATTAGCGCACCTCCAATAGCAATCGACGTGTATATAGCCCCCACTGGTGCGCCAGCGCTTAGCGAGGAAAGCACACCCACCAACAGCACTGATGCAGGACCTACAACGAGTGGCATCCTATGTCCCCACAAGACTTGAATAACACCCGTAATGCCAATCACGGCAAAGAGTTTCTGCGCAAAGAAGAGACGCTCTTCGGGCGATCCCTGCGCCACAAAGACACTTGTGGAGATTACCGCCACTGACAAGATAAACCACTGCAAGGCGTAGACAAACATCTGACCAACAGGGAGCTTGTCATCTATTTTATATTGAAGTTTCATCTATTTTATTTGGTTAGTACACTACTACTTAGTATTCTATTTTATCAGTCTTATCATCCCACTTACGAAAAGCCTTCAACGCCTCATCACGCATAAAATGCTCGCAGTTAATAGAGCGCTGGTCGTAGTCCAAACGTAGCTGATCATAGATAAAGGAGTCGTCGAAGTCTATAGCTGCGGCATCGCGCTTAGTGTTGGCGTAGCATATACGACTAATACCCGCCCAGTAGAGCGCACTAAGACACATCGGACAAGGCTCACACGAAGTATAGACCGTACATCCTGAGAGGTCGAAGGTCTGCAACTCTCTACAAGCATTGCGTATAGCCACAACCTCAGCATGCGCTGTAGGATCGTTATTTGGCACTACACGATTTGCGCCCTTAGCGACTAACTTACCGTCGCGCACTATAACCGCACCAAAAGGTCCGCCACCGCTATCGATATTCTCTACAGATAGCTCTATCGCCATCTGCATAAACTCTCTATCCTCATCCGAGAAATCACATCTCTCAGGCAATCCATTTTGCTTATCAACCATACTCAAAAATTTGTTAGCAAATATACACATTTATTATATATATACTACTACTTCTATGCAATAATAGTTCCTAATACTACAACGCTATGGAGAAAGCAATATTTTGCAACAACATATATAACCCCACCTTATACAACTATAAGAAAATAATTGTTTGCTGCGATTTGCGAATTAGGAAAAATTATTACCTTTGCACCCGAAAACAAATGTGGAGGGATTTGAACTGATTGCAACCACAATAAAAAAGTGCTAAAACGGTAATCACACCACCAATGCTACTGCATTGAAAGTAATAAAATCCCGCCATATACGTTTTCCATACAGAGATATTGGTATGGATTATAATAACTAAAAACGTAATACAATTATGGCATTTCTATTTACATCAGAGTCTGTATCTGAGGGACATCCAGATAAGGTTGCCGATCAGATTTCAGATGCTATTCTCGACGAGTTCCTTCGCTACGACGCATCCTCAAAGGTTGCTTGCGAGACTCTTTGTACCACAGGTTTAACAGTTATCTCTGGCGAGGTACGCTCAGAGGGTTATGTTGATATTCAGGGCGTTGCACGTCGTGTTATCGATAAGATTGGCTACAACCAGAGCGCCTACCAGTTCGATGCTGCATCGTGCGGTGTGCTCTCGGCTATCCATGAGCAGTCGTCGGATATCAATCAGGGCGTAGACCGCAAGGATGGCGAGGATCAGGGTGCTGGCGACCAGGGTATTATGTTCGGCTACGCTGTTGAGGAGACTCGCGAGTTTATGCCTGCGACACTTATCCTTTCGCACGTTATCCTTAAGGAGCTTGCCGCTATCCGTCGCGAGGGCGAGGTTATGACCTACCTACGCCCAGACTCTAAGAGCCAGGTAACTATCGAGTACGATGACGAGCGCCGTCCTAAGCGTGTACACACAATCGTTGTTTCTACACAGCACGACGAGTTTATCCTCCCAACGCACACACGCACAGAGCAGGAGGCAGAGCGCGAGATGCAGCGCATCATCGCCGAGGATGTTCGCAACATCCTTATTCCACGCGTTAAGGCCCGCTTGGAGCGTGCTGGCGACAAGGTAGCCGAGCTTATTGGCGAGGACTACATCCTACACGTAAACCCAACTGGCAAGTTTGTTATCGGTGGTCCTCATGGCGATACTGGTCTTACTGGTCGTAAGATTATCGTAGATACATACGGCGGTCGTGGCGCACATGGTGGCGGTGCCTTCTCTGGTAAGGACTCATCAAAGGTAGACCGCTCGGCAGCATACGCTGCACGCCATATCGCAAAGAATATGGTTGCAGCGGGCATCGCACGCGAGGTCTTGGTGCAGGTAAGCTACGCTATCGGTATCGCACAGCCACTATCTATCTATGTCGATACCTACGGCACATCGAATGTTAAGTTCACCGATGGCGAGATTGCCGAGAAGATTGGCAATCTCTTCGATCTACGCCCTGCGGCTATCGTTGAGCGCTTCGGCTTGAAGTACCCTATCTTCGAGGCTACAGCTTCATATGGACACTTTGGTCGTCGCCCATACACTGAGACTGTATGCTTCGTTGGCGAGGGCGGCAAGAAGTTCGCTAAGGATGTTGAGTTCTTTGGCTGGGAGAAACTCGACGAGGTAGACCGCCTAAAGCAGGAATTTGGCTTGTAAAGAGCAAACAACCTTTTAACACAATCAGCTTAGTAGCAAGATATTAGCTACTAAGCTGATTTTTTATTAGCGTTTTTTAGTCGAAAAAATTTGCAGATTCGAAAATAGTTACTACATTTGCACACCCAAACCTCAAAGCCCAGGTGGTGAAATTGGTAGACACGCTACTTTGAGGGGGTAGTGAGCATTAGCTCGTGCAAGTTCGAGTCTTGTCCTGGGCACTAAAAAACCTGTCTAATCTTAGACAGGTTTTTTGTTTTATATCTATTCACTTGCTACTTAATCATATTACGCGCGCGGAATGAGAAGTGTGCGCCGCGAGAGATTATAACGTGATCTAAAAGACGGATATCAAAGAGCCTTGCCGCCTCCGCGACACGCTCCGTAAGGGCTATATCCTGCGAACTTGGCTCTACACAACCAGATGGGTGGTTATGAACTAACACAATCTGCACAGCAAGGAGTTCAAGGGCGCGTTTGACAATAAGCTTACAATCTACCACCGTAGCCTGCACTCCTCCTTGACTAATACGCATGCGCTCCAACACCCTACCCGACGATGCGAGATACAACGCCCAACACTCCTCGTGCTGCAAGGCACCGAGCTGTGGTTCCATTAGGCGCACCACATCGCTATCCGAAGTGATTGTGCTATGTGTCGTTGCACGCGCTTGCGCAACGCGCTTACCCACCTCTGCTGATGCCTTTAGGCGCATCGCACGCAGCTTACCCAATCCCGACACCATCCTAAGACGGGCGATATCCTGCTCCACAACGCCGAGCAGGCTACCACCACACTCCTTAACAATATCCTTACCGAGCGCCACTGCCTGATCGTCGCATAGTGTCTCAGCCACCAAAAGAGCAATAAGCTCCTCGTCGCTAAGAGCCTCAGCGCCGCGCGAAAATATCTTATCGGTAAGGTTTTTCATTGGGTTGGGAATATTAGTTCGACATACGATCTATGGCATCCAACATACGTGCGCTATTCTCATCATCTATGACTGCCGCAGAGTCCTGCGAGACTGAGAATGCAGCATTCTGCTCTGCCATCTTCTTCGAATCGCCAATACCATGACCTACAGCGATACCATCCACAAAAACTGTAGAGTGGAACATCGGGCGCGACATATTTGCTGAGTGGTCGCTATCGGTGCGGAACTCAATAGTATAGTGATTCTTCTGACACCACTCGATAAGACGACTCTTAAAGTCGGTCTCAGAGCGAAGAATATCATCTATCGAGAGGTATTTTTTGAATATCTTGTTGATTAACAATCTATTTACAAAGTCGTAGCCCTGATCAAGATATATTGCACCCATCATTGCCTCGAAGGCGTCGCCAAAGATATGCTTCTGGGTGGTGTTACCCACAGCATTCGAGATAACATAGCCATCGAGACCGAGCTTCGATGCTATGCGATTTAGCGACTGACGCGATACAATCTTCGAGCGTAGCTGTGTCATAAAGCCCTCATCCTTTTCGGGGAACTCTATAAACAGGTAGTCCGAGGTAACGCTCTCGATAACTGCATCACCCAAGAACTCCAAGCGCTCGTTATTAATATGTCTGCCATCATCCAACTCTATAGACGCAGACTTATGTATTAGTGCGAGTTTGTACAACTCGATATTGTGAGGTATAAAGCCAAACATATCGTCGATAGCGGCATAAAAAGCCCTATCCTTTCCGAAACGTCGGCGTAGTGGTCGCAATATGAAATCAAACATTTCGATTATCAAGAAAACTACGATGTACGAAAAAGGACCAACCGAGGGAGTCTCCTCCCAAGGTTTAGTCCTAACACTTTCTTACGATAACAGGAATCGTCTATTACTTGTGAGACTCGATGTAGCTAACAGCATCACCAACAGTCTGGATCTTCTCAGCGTCGCCATCAGGAATCTGAAGATCGAAAGCCTTCTCGAACTCCATGATAAGCTCTACCTGATCCAATGAGTCAGCACCGAGGTGTGCAGTGAAGCTTGCCTCAGCTACTACCTCTGACTCCTTAACGCCCAACTTGTCAACGATAATCTCGACAACTTTTGACTGAATTTCTGACATAATAAATAAGTTTTAGTTAAACATTATAGTAGTAAATTATTTCCTACTCTAACTTTGTCCAATAATTTTTTCATTGAACGGTGCAAAAATAACACTTTTTTTATTATCTTTGACATTACGAGCGAAAAATTTATCAACGATTTTGCAACAAATTACATTAAACATTTAATATTCATAACATTATGAACCTTTTACTAATTTCCAATTCTACCAATGCGGGTGAGGAGTATTTGAAGTACCCTATCGCCGAGATTGCAAAGACGCTAAAGGGCGTATCGGAGGTTGTCTTTATCCCATACGCAGCTGTAACCTTCTCGTACGATGAGTATGAGGCAAAGGTACAGACTCGTTTCAATGAGATTGGCATCAAGGTTAGATCTATCCACCACGCCTTGAATAAGCGCAACTTCTTGCGCAATGCCGAAGCTGTTGTCATTGGTGGCGGTAACACCTTCGCATTGCTGAAGAAGATGCAAGAGGAGGATTTGTTGGATGTTATCCACCGTCGCGTTAAGGGCGGTATGCCATACGTGGGCTGGTCTGCTGGTAGCAACGTTACCTGCCCTACTATCTGCACCACTAACGATATGCCTATCGTGCAGCCAGAGTCTTTCCGTGCTATAGGTCTTGTATCGTTCCAGATTAACCCACACTACTTGGATGCAAACCCTGAGGGTCACGCTGGCGAGACTCGTGAGCAGCGCATCTTGGAGTACTTGGAGGCTAACCGCAGCCGCTATGTTGTGGGTCTTCGTGAGGGCTGTATGCTTCGCATCGACGACAATGGCATCGAACTTATCGGTTCACGCCCAATGCGTATCTTCAAGAAGGGTCAGCCAACATACGAGGTAAACCCTGGCGACGATATCTCATTCCTTCTTAAGCGATAGGCTTGGTGGAGAGCACATTCGACATAGGTCAACGTGGCGAAGATATCGCTATGCAGTGGCTGCGTGAGCGTGGTTATCTTATTGTTGAGCGCAACTGGCGTATCGGACACTCCGAGATAGATATCATCGCCCAGCACTACGACACGTTGCACTTTGTGGAGGTCAAGACCCGTCGCGATAGTGGTTGGCAGAGCGCCTACGATAGCATCAACGACGCAAAGATTCGCTCTTTGCGTCGCGGTGCTATGGCATTTCGCACCATCCGCCGCATACAGCTAAACCTTCAGTTCGACCTTATCGCTGTTACGGTTGATGCATTTGGCAACCACACCGTCGAATACACCGAGAATATAATATAACAATATAGGCAGTCCAAATGGACTATGCTTTTAATTTTAACTAATTGATTTTCAGTGTTAGTTTTTACGAAAATTGCGAAATCCTACATACAATAGTACATGGAGGTTGTGGTTAAATCCATTTCCTGACGAGTAAAATATGTATAGCAGTTTTGAAAGTACGGCTCTGAAATCGAGCATCTTCCACTGATGCGATATGTATAAACAAAATTGGTGCGTGACGGGACTACATCGTTCCCTACACGCACCAACTTTTTTGTGTTGATATTCGCTTACTTCTTGCTGAGCGAGAGGATCACAGTGAAAGTCTCAAAGGTTGCCATAAACTCCTCCTCCAACTCGGCAATCTGTGCCTCGCTGAACTTCTTACCCTCGTTCTGCTCCTCTATAATGCTTACAAAGCCACCAATCCACGCAGCCTGCTTTGGCATAATGATAAAGAGGCGGTCACCATCCTCGTCGGGGAACGATGTGGCGTTGATTTTATAAACATCGCTGCCCTCGTAGAGGTTGAATACCAAGTTATTGCCATTGAGAGTGTAATTCTTCACCTTTGCCTCGCCATTCATAGTGTGGTTCAACTTGCCGTCCTCTGCGAATGTGGCATCAGCGAAGAATGCTTTTGAAGCATCGATAATGCGTTCGCCATTCAGACTCTCTACAGGGATAGTGTTCTGACC
>JAZQZQ010000014.1:0-10299 GCA_045634125.1 Alistipes sp.
GCGAGGGTGTAGAGCTCGGTGCTGAGGCCACGGCATTCTATATAGCTCTTCCTCCGCAGACGTTTGAGAATGGTTTGACGGTAGAGATTGAGGCTATGAATGGACACATTATGACCAAGTCAACTGATAAGACTCTCACCATCGAGCGCAACCATATCCAGCCGATGACGGCGTTTGACTTCGCGCCTTCGTATCCGTTATCAAACGAGATATTCTATACGGCCAGCGAGCAGGTTACGCCCACCAATCCCGAGGCCTTTGGCACAACTTTTATCTCGAGCAGTTGGGATGCCGAGACGGGAACAGGAGTGATGCTCTTCGAGGACGAACTATCCTACATCGGCGATTACGCCTTTGAGGGTAACGCAGCCCTACTCTCGGTTCTGCTCCCCAATAGCGTTACCGAGCTACGCAATTGTTGCTTCAGATATTGCAGCAACCTAACAAAGGCCGTAATTCCAGGAGAAATCACAGACTTCCACTCTGCGAGCTTTGAGCAATGCCACGCCCTGACCACAATCAACTGCAGGTACTCTACCTCGGATCTTCGTCACGTCGTAATGAATAACATCTACTTGGCATATGCCCCCGCAGGTGCTGAGGATTGCGTCATCCCCGACGGAGTAAAGTATGTTGAGTCATATGTATTCAGAGGCTCGAATATCGCGAGTGTCGTAATCCCTGCGAGTGTCAATAACATTGGAGAACAGGCGTTCTTGAAAAGTGCGAATCTGATGGCCGTCTATTGCAAGCCTACAACACCGCCAGCTATTAACGCAAGCATTAACGGTGGCATATTTGATGGCAACGCCTCGGGTCGTAAGATCTACGTACCTAAGGAGTCGGTATGGGCATACAAGACGGCTGAGCACTGGAGCGATTATGCCGATGCTATCGTTGGCTACGACTTCGAGACTGGCGAGGTGGTGCCAGGACAACCTAATACCGAGATTTGGTACACTTCATCCGATGGTGATGTTGTAACGCCATATAAAACTAATGCTTTTGGTGCTACTATTATATCGAACGAATATAATAATGGCAAGGGTGTTATTACCTTTGATGGCGACGTAACGACGATTGGAAATTATGCATTCTATTCTTGCGACAGCCTTACAAGTGTAACTATTCCTGATAGCGTAACTACGATTGGATTTTTGGCATTCGAAGAGTGCCACAGCCTTACAAGTGTAACGATTCCTGATAGCGTAACCACGATTGAAATGGGTGCATTCAGTTTTTGCATGAGACTTCAAGAGTTTAAAGGTAAATTCGCATCTAAGGATGGCAGATGTTTAATTATTGATGGTACACTTAATTCATTTGCAATTGGTTGCGGTGTAACGGAATATACTATTCCAGATAGTGTAACTACAATTGGAAATGATGCATTCCAAGGTTGCAGTAGCCTAACAAGTATAACAATTCCAGATAGTGTAACTACAATTGGAGGTTATGCATTCTGTTCTTGCGATAGCCTAACAAGTGTAACTATTGGAAGTGGTGTAACTACAATTGGAGAGGGGGCATTCCGTGGTTGCAGTAGCCTCACAAGTGTAACTATTCCTGATAGTGTAACTGAAATTGGAAGTTATGCATTCTATTTTTGCAGTAGCCTAACAAGTGTATATTGCAAGGCTATAACACCGCCTGCTGGAAATTCTTGGATGTTTGATCCTGGATACAACAAGCCTATTGGCTGTACAATTTATGTGCCTACAGAGTCGGTAGAGGCTTATAAGTCGGCATTTGGTTGGAGTAGTTATAAATCATATATTGTTGGCTACGACTTCTAATATATTATAATATACAACTTTGGCGCCCGCGAGCTAATTAGTTCGTGGGCGCGTTGTTTTTAATGGGGTCGCCTTACTCTTTTTTCTCTGTGGTGGGAGCTTGTTGCTTCTCTTTGCGGAGTTGCTTGCCGAGGCGCGCAGGAGAGATACCGTAGCGCTTGCGGAAGGCTGCGATAAAGTGCGAAGCGTTGTTGAAACCGCAGAGCTTTGTGAGTTCAACAATAGCGATATCGCGCTCGAGGATAATCTTGTAGGCGATCTCCAATTTGCGTAGTGTAAACCAACGGTGGGGTGGCATACTATAGCGCGCACGGAAGTGGCGCTTAAAGGTAGAGACCGATTGGCAGCATATCTCTGCCAACTCCTCAACAACAACTATATTCCTAAGTCCATGCTCTATAGCTTGCGCAAAACGCTTATCTTCACGCTCGCATCCATACGCCTCATTATCGTTAATTTCAATATCTATAAGTAGCGTTATACGTTCATTTTCCATACCATTAAGTTTGAATTGCACTACAAAGATATGCAAAGTATTATTAAATCCAATACCAATATCTCGAAAATCTCAATAATGAACCGTATGTGATATAATTTTGCAATCGCGTATGGCTGAAATAGGGTTTTGTTATGCTATAGCTATATTCTTAAAAAGTAAAAGCGCCTCTCTCGGGGCGCTTTTGCTTTGTTGTACAGCAAATAACTATGTGAAATGCGTTGTTACTTCTTCAAGAAACAGGTCTTAAGCACGATGCTGCTACCGTCAATCTTGCAATCTACCTCCTCGGGATTGTCTGTTAGGCGGATGCTCTTGACCTTGGTGCCACGTTTGATGACCATAGAGGAGCCTCTCACCTTCAAATCCTTGATGACGGTAACCGAGTCGCCATCCAACAACTCTGCACCGTTGCTATCTCTTGGTGTCTCGTCGCTTGCTGCCGCCGCACTATTCTCGCCATCAAACTCATAGGCGCAATCAGGACACACATAAAGCGATCCATCGAAATATACATACTCGCCGCCACACTTAGGGCACTTTGTGATTTCGCTCATATATTAAAGGGATGTTTTAGAAATTGGTGAATAATATTAATTTTAACTGTATTAGGAGGATATTGTGTGAAGACCTCTCTTTATTTTATGATTTAATTAAATATATATTGTAAATTTTACTTGCCGATGCAGAATTTTGAGAAGATGGTTTGGAGGATGTCGGTGGTGGTGATTTCACCGGTGATTTCGCCGAGGTGGTGGATGATGCGACGGATCTCTTCTGCGAGAAGGTCGGATGGTATATTTGCATGCATACTCTGGCGGGCATTGGCAAGGGCGTCGCTCGCGCTCTTGAGGGCTGAGTAGTGTCGCATATTGGATACCACAATGCTACCAGCGCCAAGCAGTGTGGTGTCTGTAGTCTGTCGTATCGTGCTACGAAGACTCTCGATGCCGAGGTTCTCCTTAGCTGAGATTTGTATTGCGGCTGGATCTAAGTCCACATTTGATATAACCGTATCTATCTTATTGATTACACGGATATAGTGTTGGTTGCTTGCTACTGTAATAGGTGCGAATATAGGGTTTTCAGCAGAGACAATATGGAGAATGATATTTGCATTCTCGATAGCTCGGCAGCTACGGTCGATGCCCAATTGTTCGAGTCTATCTTCGGTAGTGCGGATGCCTGCGGTATCAATAAAGCGGTAGCGGATACCCTCGATAGTAGTGGTTGCTTCGATGGTATCGCGTGTTGTGCCTGCGATATCGGAAACAATAGCGCGGTCATCCTCGATAAGGGCGTTTAGAAGCGTACTCTTGCCGACATTCGGCTCGCCGACGATAGCCACACTAACGCCATTTTTAAGCACGTTGCCCAAGGTAAATGAGTGGGTGAGGCTCTCGATTTGCGCACCTATATGATTCAGCGTATTTAGCAGGATAGTGCGGTCTGCGAACTCCACATCCTCCTCCGAAAAGTCGAGTTCGAGTTCGAGTAGTGAGCATAGGCGGAGCAACTCGCCACGGAGCTCTGCTAACTTCGCAGAGTAGCCACCGCGCATCTGTGTAGATGCCACATTATGAGACCATTGTGAGTCGGCAGCGATAATGTCTGCAACAGCCTCGGCGCGACTGAGGTCCATCTTGCCAGCAAGGAAGGCGCGACGTGTAAATTCGCCAGGCATAGCCATCGTAGCACCATATTCTATTGCGAGACGTATAACCTCGGCAGTGATATACTCCGAGCCATGGATGGTAATCTCCACGGTGTCATCGCCAGTATATGAGTGTGGTGCGCGGAAGAGTGCCACAACAACGTCGTCGATAGTCTCGTTATTGTTGTTTATTATCGTGCCATAGTGCAGGCTGTAGCCCTTAGCCTCGGAGAGTGGGTTTTTGCCACGGAACATTTTATCAGCGATAGCTATAGCCTGGCTACCACTAAGACGTATGACCATAACAGCACCTCCTGAGGCTGTCGCAGGGGCAACGATTGTTGATGTGGTATCTAACTGTTGGTACATAGGCTACTGTGGGCTTACGCGGATTCTTTGACCTATACGCAAGGTGTTGGCGTTTTTAAGACCATTCCATGCCATAAGCTGTTTTACCGTACGTCCATACTTCTTGGCTATACCACCGAGTGTGTCTCCCTTCTTTACAACGTGATATGTCGCAGGTGGTGCCTCGTGGCGCTTCTTGTCTAGGTTTGCGTGGATGACATACTCGCCAAGATATAGGCTATCCTTTGCAAAGATAGAGTCTTGGTTGATAATAAACTCAGTAATGCGCTCTGTAGGCAGTGTCAGTGGATATGCCTTTGTCGTGGCAGGGATAATAGAGAGTCGATACTCTGGATTGAGCATCTGCAATAGCTCAAGGCTTACATCTATTGTTGATGATACCTGCTCAAGATGTAATGGGCGAGTAATCATCACGGTATCTACAGCCAATGGCATAGGAGGTGTTGGAAACTCTATGCCGTGCGCCTTGTGATATGCAAAGGCGTATGTGGCGCCCATAAATAGTGGAACATAGCTGCGAGTTTCGCGAGGTAGGCATGCATATACATCCCAGAACGAACCATCATAGCTTTTAGGGTTGCCACCTGCGCGGATGATTGCCTTATTAACATTTCCTGGTCCACAGTTGTATGATGCAATTGCCAATGTCCAATCTCCATAGATGTCGTACATAGTCTTTAGGTAGCGACATGCGGCGCGTGTGGCTAAGCGTGGGTTGCAGCGCTCGTCGACCAAAGAGTTAATCTCTAAGCCATACTCCCTAGCTGTTGACGGCATAAACTGCCATAGCCCCTTAGCTCCCATGCGAGATACTGCAAGAGGGTTCAATGCCGACTCTACAATCGCCAACGCACGTAACTCAACAGGCATGCCTGCCAATATCAACTCCTCCTCAAGCATTGGGAAGTAGTAGTAGGCGTACCCCATAATATTGGCGAACTGCTTTGAGGTATATCGCTCAATAGCGGTACGAACATCTCGGTTGTACTCCAATGGTATGGGCGACATAAGGGCGTTGAGACGTTCAACATATATCGAGTCCATATTGTCGTTCTTAACCAAAGCGTCGATATTTTCGCTTGCACAGAGAAACTCGTTGAAGTACTTTTCGTAGTACTCTTTATTAGTCGTTGCTCGCCATATCGCAAGAACAGAGTCTATCTGCTGTAAAGTGTTGGTGCGTATTATCTCAACAGGAGCATCAGCATCTTCGCTTGTTAGAAGTAGTGTACTATCGACGATGATAGTATCAGCACTTTGTCTAATCTCCTCCGGTGAGGTATACTGTTTATGTGTCTTGCGTCGTGGTCGCTTGATGTAATCAGAAGCGTATACTGTTGGTGTGGCATACGAGGCTATTACGACGAATAGAAGTATGTATTTAAGAGCTATTCTTATCATTAGAAATTGACGGACATATTTACACCATAGACAGGCTGTGTGCCTACGGATGAGTAACCAAAGTATGGCTCGAGATTCATTGAAAGATCGTCAGAGATATCGAAATCCTGAAGGTGTGAGTCTACGTGTGCATCCAAAATCTGGAGAAGGTAGACACCTGCTGTAAGTAGGATACACATATCTCGGTTACGTCGATAACTATTCTTTAGGTTCTTAAGGAATGTTGCAGAGTAGGCTCCATGGAACTCGTCGGCAGCACCGTTAGGATACTTCTCGGGGTTATTGTCGTAATCTACACGTAGTGAGTAGGCTGTTCTAAAGCGCTGATAACCACGATTATTCCAGTCGATAGTATAGATGGTTGTTGCCATACCTCCTATGACAATAGGCACACGCCAGTAACTCTTGTTATAGACCTGTCCAGCACCGGGGAAGATGGTGGATAGGGTAGTTGCACGGTTAACCTTCGTAACCTCGCTGGACTGGAAGTTTAATGCCGCATCGCCAATGAAATATAGGTACGATGCTATCGCCATACCGGCGTATATCTGTCTACGTGTATTATGACGGATAAGCTCTGTCTGTATCTTATCCAACTCATGGGTACGTAAATATCCGTTGTCTACGAGATATTGGTCGTATTCCGCTTTGAGTGGTTTGTAGAGCTTGTTCTCGTGGAAAAAGAGCGCTGCGGTAGTACCTACCACGGGATATAGCACACCAAGTTTCCAGTACTGCTTGTTGTATATCTGTCCGAAGCCAGGGATTGGCACAGAGAGCAGACATACGCGCGACATCTTCATTGAGTCGCTGAAGAATGGCTCCTTAACCTGACCATTCTTGTCTAATCGGATACGTCTGCCATCTGGAGCGATACTGTCGCCACGACTTCTAACCATAGAGTCGCGCTTAACTTTTGCTGCTACAATCGAGCGTATAGAGTCCCGTGCAGTGGTTGGCAACGCATCGTATAGCGAGTGGCTACCCCTTGCAATAGAGTCGATATGACGGTAGTAGATAGAGTCGCGCACAGCAATAGCTCTGGCTCTTTCGAGCAAGATCGCAGTAGAGTCGATAGGCACAAGTCCGCCCTGATTGATGGTGCGGATATTACCTCTTAGATTCTCACGGTTATAACTCTGTGCTGCGACATCGTTTGCCGACATCACCGCGATAATTACAACTATAAGTGATATGTATAATCTCCTTAACATCATTTGTGTAACGCCTATAAAAGCGATTTATTTTATCTTGCCGAGTTTTGCGATAAGCTGCTCCACCTCGGCATCGTTGCTGCACTCGATAGTAATGCGACTGCTACCGCTCTTGGTGCGCTTGATGGAGATGTTGTCGCTGATGATGCGCTCTAACTCCATTACAAGACGTGAGTATGACTCAGGATACTCTTCGTCTTCGCTCTCCTTCGCACCAGGTGTAGTCTCTGCCATTTTGCGTGCCAACTCCTCCGCCTGACGTACCGATAGCGACTTCTTAACGCACTTCTTCAACGCCTTTAGTTGAAGGTCGAGATCAAGACCACCGATAGCCTTGGCGTGTCCCATTGTGATAATACCATCCTTGAGTGCAAGCTGTACCTCGGAAGGCATGCTCAATAGACGCATATAGTTGGATACCGTAGAGCGCTTTTTGCCTACCTTCTCAGCCATTGCCTCCTGCGTAAGACCGCACTCCTCGATAAGACGCTTCATGCCGAGGGCAATCTCTATGGCGTTTAGATTCTCGCGCTGAATATTCTCCACAAGGGCCATTGCGTGAAGATTCTCATCATCCACCTCGCGGATATATGCTGGGATGGTCTCTAAGCCTGCCAACTGCGATGCGCGCCAACGACGCTCGCCGCTGATGATGATATACTTGCCATTGCCGTTAGGCTTAAGTGTTATAGGCTGAATTACGCCAAGCTGTGCGATAGATGCAGATAGCTCCTGCAAAGCCTCGTCATCGAACATTGTACGTGGCTGTAGCGGGTTTGGCTCGATGGCTGATAGTGCCACCTCTGCCATCTCTGTCATAGGCTTCGACTGTTGGGAGGGTGTTGTAGTCCCAAAAATGGCATCAAGACCGCGTCCGAGGCCTCTATTTTTTGTTGCAGACATATATAATTACTCTTTTTTCGTTTTATTACGCTTTAGAAACTCGCGAGCGAGGTTTAGGTAGTTCACCGCACCCGTTGCCGATGCATCGTATAGCATGATAGGTTTGCCATGTGATGGCGCCTCGCCAAGACGGATGTTGCGCTGGATGATGGTCTGATATGCCAAATCTCCAAAATGCTCACGTACCTCGTTTACGACCTGATTATTGAGGCGGTTGCGCATGTACATAGTAAGCACGAAGCCTTCAATAGCAAGCTCTGGGTTTAGGCGGCTCTTTACCATCTTGATAGTGTTGAGCAGCTTACTCAAGCCCTCGAGAGCGAGATACTCGCACTGCACTGGAACCAATACAGAGTCTGCTGCAGTGAGAATGTTCACGGTGGTAAAGCCGAGCGATGGCGAGCAATCGATGAAGATATAGTCGTAGTCGTCGCGGATGCTATCGATTATAGCCTTTACCTTGTGGTGAGCATTCTCCATTGTTGCAAGCTCTGGATCGGCAGCAACAAGATTGATAGATGATGGTAGCAGCCACAACTTTTTGATATCCTCCGAGTGGAGAATAACATCCTTTGCCTCACGCTCACCAATGATGCACTCGTAGGTGCCCTCAAGGTTGATATCGAAGCCGAGTCCCGATGTGGCATTCGCCTGAGGATCAGCATCTATGAGTAGTACCTTTTTGCCGAGCAAAGCCACTGAGGCAGCGAGATTTATGGCGGTGGTAGTCTTGCCCACTCCGCCCTTCTGATTTGCTAATGCTACAACTTTTGCCATCTATTTATCTTCTTACTATTACGTTACCCAATAATCCTTGCAAAATTAGTAAATTTATTCGATATGACAGCCTAATTTTCAAAAAAATCGTATCTTTGTGTGGTTTTTGAAAATAACCTCTGAGTGCTACTATTTTGCGATTTGAGATAGGGTAACTTGGAACGAGAGATTTTATGAAGAAGGTCGTAAATACGGTTAAGTTGCTGATATTGTTTGTGGTGATATTTGTATCATCGCAGCTTCTTGCGTCGATGCTATCGGGTATGTTCAACTTAAGTGGTGACCTCGGATTTATGCTGTCATATATACTCTCGATGGGACTTGTATATCTAATTGCGACATTATATGAACGTGCTGAGTATCAGAATGTGCGCCCTATAATGAGATCGAAAAAGGGCTTCGACCCGATGGCGATATTAACTGGTTTGGTTTTGCTTCTTGCCATCTCGATAACCCTCTGGCCATTGAAGGATTATCTCCCTGGTGACGAGCGCGTCTTTAGCGATGGGGTATATACGCTACTTACGATTGTTATTATCTCGCCTATTATGGAGGAGATTATCTTCCGAGGTCGCTTGTATAACCTCTTGGGTCATACTGCCTCGCCCTTTATGTCGGCATTTCTCTCGTCGTTTGTCTTCGCAGTGATACATATGCAACCTATTATTATAATAGATGGCTTCCTCTCGGGTATGCTCTTTAGCTATATGTACCTTTTGAAACGTTCTATAATACTCCCTATCTTGTTGCATATCTGTAACAATATGATAGCATACGGTCTGCAAATCCTATCCTATGCGGGCAAACCACTTATGGAGTATATCGGTAGCGAACACTACTACTTGCCGCTCTATATCACATCATCTGCTCTTGTGTTGGTGTTTGTTGCCTTTATGGCAAAACGATTCTATAAGGAGCGCAAGATGATTATGAAATCATTGAGCGATAATTAAGGTTTAAGAGACGAGAGAGACAACCGTGAATTTGGTGGTTTAGTTTCTCTGTGGTTTTGAATAGATTAAATCTCGCGCGAGGCGCACCACCACACTTTTGAGGCAAAACTTCGTAATGCCTCGACTTTGCTACGGCTCGGCAGAACAAGTTTACTTGTTATGCTCTCGCCTTAATCGCAAAGTTCAGTTTTCAGTTTTGAGTTTAATAAACATCGTCATCCTGAGGAGGGGCTTAAATAAATTAGCAATGATTAAAAGGCTATGCCTTTTTTGGGAAAAGGGAATAAAGCGTCCAAAAGGGGACCAAAGGATCTTTTCGTATTAAGCTTACCCTTTAGTCCCTTTTGAGACCTTTTGGGCCCTTTAATAAAATCTTGCGCGAAGCGCACCACCACACTTTTGAGGCAAACACAACGGTAGATTGCCGCAGAATTGCATGGTAACTCTGTGAGTATCATCATGGTTTGAGGTCGCAATTCTTCGCAATGACGAGGTTTATTGTGGGTATTAAAAATAATACCCGCACCACGAACTAACTGAAAGGTGAAAACTGAAAAGTCAAAAGTTAAAACTGAATTTTTGATTTTAGAGGAGTAGATTTGTTCTATCGTATAAATAAAATATCGCGGGATAGTACCAAAGTGTACAGCCCGCGATATTTTGTATAGGATAGGACGAAGATGCCCTATATAAATCGAAAATTAAAAGTTGTAGCCCTCAATAGCATCAGCATAAT
>JAZQZQ010000015.1:0-70740 GCA_045634125.1 Alistipes sp.
AACATCCTCCATCTTCTTAGGAACCCAGATACGACCATCGTTACGCAATGACTCAGACATCAAAGTCAACTTAGACTGCTGTGTACCGTGTACAGGGATACATGTTGGGTGAATCTGAGTGAAACATGGGTTAGCAAAACCTGCACCCTTACGGTAGCACTGGAATGCTGCAGAACCGTTTGATGCCATCGCATTTGTAGATAGGAAGAATACGTTACCGTAACCACCAGTAGCGATAACAACAGCGTGTGCGCCATGACGTTCAATCTCACCTGTTACAAGGTTACGAGCAATGATACCACAAGCCTCGCCATTCTCGATAACAACATCCAACATCTCATGACGTGGGTATGACTTTACAGAGCCTGCTGCAATCTCCTTGTTCAATGCTGCATAAGCACCAAGCAAAAGCTGCTGACCGGTCTGACCACGAGCATAGAAGGTACGTGATACCTGAGCGCCACCGAATGAACGGTTAGCCAACAAACCACCGTACTCACGAGCAAAAGGTACACCCTGTGCTACGCACTGGTCAATAATTAGGTTAGATACCTCAGCCAAACGATATACGTTAGCCTCACGTGCGCGGTAATCACCACCCTTAATTGTATCATAGAATAGACGATATACAGAGTCGTTATCGTTCTGATAGTTCTTTGCAGCGTTGATACCACCCTGTGCAGCGATAGAGTGCGCACGACGTGGAGAGTCAGAGATGCAGAAAATCTTTACGTTGTAACCAAGCTCACCAAGTGAAGCAGCTGCAGAAGCACCGCCAAGACCTGTACCTACAACGATAATATCCAACTTACGCTTATTAGCAGGGCTCACTACCTTGATAGCAGCCTTATGATTGCTCCACTTCTGGGCCAACTCGCCAGCAGGAGTTTTCGCATCTAATTTATAAGCCATATCTATTTAGTTTTTATTGTTATCAATAATTATTGGTTGGTTAGATAAGAGTCATGATAAGCTCTGGCGATGTAACGCAGAAGCAGTATACAGCTACTACAGCAAAACCGAGGAAGATAAGAGCTGCAACAACATTAGCAATACACTTCAAACGTGGATACCAAGTGTCGTTTGCCCAACCTACAGTCTGGAACATTGACCATACACCGTGTGTAAGGTGGAACCACAAAGCAGCGAACCATACGATGTAAAGAACAACGTTGTACCACTTTGAGAATGTTACCATCATAAGAGCAGCACCATTAGTAGCAGCAATCTCCAAGCCACCTACTACAGCAGCGTGGTGTCCCATAATCTCCACAAGCTGCATCTTAGACCAGAAGTGTACAAGGTGAAGACCAAGACCAAGAACTACGATGATACCAAGAACAAGCATGTTCTTAGAAGCCCAAGCAACACCCTTCTCCTTAACGGTAACAGCATAACGCTGCTTACCACGAGCGCGGTAGTTGTTGATAGTAAGGATAAATGCGTAGATGAAGTGTACCACAACACCTGCGGCAAGGATAACTGTTGCTACAAGAGCATACCAGTTAGCACCAAGGAACTCACAAACCATGTTATAAGCCTCATAGCTGAAAAGCATGGTAAGGTTCATTGACATATGGAAAAGGAGGAAGAGTACAAGGAAACATCCAGTAATACTCATAACAAGCTTCTTTCCCACTGACGAATTAGTTAAAAAACAGCTCATAGTGTAAAAATTTTAAGAAAATATTAAATAAATAGTTTATTCTCTATCAACAGCCACTCCTCGCACAACAGCACATAGTGGCAAACATTACTGCAAAGATAAGAATTGTTTATATAATAACAATAGTAAATGGGAGTTTTTATAGCTTAAATGTTGAGAAAAAGTAAATTTTTGGTACATTTGTAGCGAATAATAGTGAAGATATGATGGAGAAATCAGAAATAAGAGCCGAAGTTCGCAGAAGAATTAAGGAGCTAACCTCTGAACAAAAGAGTCTGAGCGCCACAAAAATATTTACCACAATCGAGCAAAACCTAAATTTTGCAAAGGCAGAGTGCATCGCGCTCTTTGCCTCGATGAAGGATGAAGTATCTACGGATTATGCACTATATGCGTGGCTAAAAATGGGCAAGCGTATCGTTGTACCGCGTGTTGAGGGCGATATTATGCGTTTCTACGACTACTCTCCCGATACTATGCAGGAGGGTGCATTTGGCATTATGGAGCCTACCTCCAATGATGAGGTTACGGCTGAAAATATAGACCTTATCATTGTTCCTGCGCGAGCTTTCACGCATTGCGGAGAGCGTCTTGGTCGTGGTGGTGGTTTCTACGACAAATACATGTCACTCAGTGGGTTTAGAGCCTATAAAATAGGCATCGCCTTCAGTGTTCAAATCTTCGATTCACTACCCTGCGATGCTCACGACATCAAGGTTGACGAGGTGGTATTTGCATAAAGTGAAAAGTTAAAACTATATTTTTTATTTTAGAGGAGCAGATTTGTTCTATCGTATAAATAAAATATCGCGGGATAGTACCAAAGCGTACAGCCCGCGATATTTTGTATAGGATAGGACGAAGATGCCCTATATAAATCGAAAATTAAAAGTTATAACCCTCAATATAATCAGCATAATCACTCCAACCATACTTACTCTTATACGCCTCTACCGACTCCATAGGTACATAAATCTTAAGATCTGAGGCATTGTTATAAAATGCATACCAAGAGCCGACATTTATTAATGCTACTGGCGGTGTTGTAGCCTTGCAATATACACTTGTAAGGCTGCTGCACTCATTAAATGCATAATCTCCAATCGTAGTTACGCTATCAGGAATAGTTACACTTTTAAGGCTTAAGCAAGAACTGAATGCACGCCATCCAACCGTAGTTACGCTATCAGGAATAGTTACACTTGTAAGGCTGTCGCAAGCACTAAATGTATCCTCTCCAATCGTAGTTACGCCATCAGGAATAGTTACACTTGTAAGGCTTCTGCAATTATTGAATGCCCTCTCTCCAATCGTAGTTACGCTATTAGGAATAGTTACACTTGTAAGGCTACTGCAACCTTCGAATGCACTCTCTCCAATCGAAGTTACGCTATCAGGAATAGTGTATTCTGTTAGTCCTGCAGGAGCAAATGAATTTAGAACTCCATCAATAATCAAACATCTACCATCCTCTGTTGCAAACTTACTCTTAAACTCTTGTAGGTTAATGCACCAAGCGAATGGAGCCTCTCCAATCGTAGTTACGCTATCAGGAATAGTTACACTTGTAAGGCTGTCGCAAAATCCGAATACACCACCTCCAATCTCAGTTACGCTATCAGGAATAGTTATACTTGTAAGGCTTCTGCAATAATAGAATACAGCAACTCCAATCGTAGTTACGCTATCAGGAATAGTTACACTTGTAAGGCTTACGCAATTCAAGAATGCATAATATCCAATCTCAGTTATACTATCAGGAATAGTTACACTTGTAAGGCTTCTGCAATAAGCGAATGCCCACTCTCCAATCGTCGTTACGCTATCAGGAATAGTAATACTTGTCAGGCTGGTGCAACCATAGAATGCTTTCTCTCCAATCGTAGTTATAGGGGCATTAAACTCTATTACACCAACACCATCTTTATATGTATTAGATATTATAGTAGCACCAAATGCTGAACTATCATTAGGTTGTACTATCTCACCATTGCTTGATGTATAATATATAACATTATTTAACTTTTGCGAAACAACAAACTTTATCTGCTTATCGGCACAGCAGAACCAGAAGGTAGCCTCTCTATCGTCATAGGTTACATCAGCAGAGAAGGTAACTTTCTGACCATCCTCATTAGCATCACCGCCCTTTACTGATGGTGTACACCAATCGCTTGTACCCGAAATCTCCCACTTATAGTTGCTATATACGATAACATCTACGCTTCCGCCATCTGGAGAAATGGTAACGCTCTCCTTATCAAGATCAAAGAAGATATTTTCAGGGATATTATCCTCGCTACCTCCCTCATTCTCATTAGGCTGCTCTGTTTTGTTGTCGTTGCCATTATCGACCTCATCCGTGGAGCATCCTGTGGCAACCATACCCAAAAGAGCAAGTAGTAAAAATAGTTTTTTCATAGTAATTTGTATTTAGTTAATAATACGAGAATAAACTTACACTTTCCGCGTAAAATAAATATTATGTTGCCACAAATGTACAAAAAAGTATTTAGATTACATCTCTTTAGAGGGTATATTTTGATGTAACAAAATTGTAGAAGGAGTGTCATTATGACACCATAGGCAGAAAAATATCCTAATTTCACAAAACAGACAATAGACAACAAAAGATTTTAGCAATGTTTCCATCGAAAAATATATCGGGTTACAAAATAATTTGTATATTTGCACGATATATATATGTATATGTTTGCAACAAAGAGAATAACAACCATCTTCGCTATGCTCGCCATAGCGTTGCTATCGCTATCGTGTAGCAACGATACCGATACCACGCTCACATCGCAGCAGAAGGCTATTGAGAATTACCTCAAGAACTCACATAACCCGCGTCTTATCGAGGAGATAAATATCCCCAACTCTATGGACGAGGAGCCACAATTCTATACTCACTGGGCTTTGAATGTCTTTAGATATATTGCCACATACTATGACGAGGGCAGAGAGTCTAAGCCAGTGATTAAGCGTGGCACAACATTCGACATTAAATACACAGCGTATACCTTTAAGAGTAGCGCCCCTACCATCAACGACATGTTCGCTACTAATGACCAAGCTAAGATTGACGAGCTATATCGTGGTTACGATGATGAAAATGTATGGTCTACCGAACCAATGCGTATTACATTAGGACACCAAGACCTTGTGAGCGGCTTGGAGAAGGCATTGGAGGACTGTCGGGAGGGCGATAAGATTGAAGTATACCTAACCTTTGAGGCTGCATACGGCAAGAAATATATAGGTATGGTACCAAGTAAGACCGCTGTGATGTGGGACATTGAGATATTAGAAGTTCAAGAGTAGAGAGTATGAGTTTTAAGAGCATCGCAGGAGCTCTCCTGCTACTTATCATTACAACAACAGCGTGTGTAAAAGAGCAAGAAATATCATATAACGAGATTGAGCAACGCTCACTAAAGGCGTGGATAGAGAAGTATCATCCTGACTTGGTGAGAAACTACCAAGAGGATGGTGGTTACTATGTCGAGGTTCTTGATATAGGCGTTCAGGACTCGTTGCCTATCACTGGCGAGGATGTGTGGGTATGGTTTGACCTTACGGCACGCGACCTACAGGGTAATATCCACGAGACACGTAATGCTGCACTTGCCGAGCAGTTGGCTACATATAACGCTCACGCACACTACGTGCCAGCATTACGCTTTAGTGGCAAGGATAGCCACACCCTTATGGAGGGGACATATCTCGCGACGTTCAATGAGTTGAATATCGACGGCGAGAGTTTCAACGTACGCTATGGCACAGAGTTACGTCTATACCTTCCTTCATCTGTCACTGGTAGCACCGTAACTACTGCGGATGGTGGTTATGAGGGTCAGTATACCGCTGATGCGTCGAAGCCTATGATCGTGGATATGAAGATCTACGGTCATGTTGCTAACCCTATAGAATATGAGGGCGAGCGTGTAAATGGCTTTGCAGAGGATAATGGAGGTCTCTGCACCGAGCATAAGACGGTAGTTGAGGATACCGAGACCAAGAGTCTATATCGCAGATACATAACACGCGCAGATGATGCCGAGAGCGAGGAGGAGGTAGATACTCGCCCACTTGAGTTCTACGATGGTCGCTGGCATCAACCTATTGATACACTTGAGCATCTGCTCGTTAAGTATCTATACTCGCCCAAGAGTACTCCACTCGAGTTCAAGGATATGAGCAACGAGAAGTACCCTAACGAGGGCAGATATACTGCTGGTAAGGTGTACAACAATAGCGAGATTGACAACCTTATTAACACCGCTCTTGTTAAGCGTTTTGGTAAGGGTATGACTTTGGAGGAGTTGCCCGAGGCAGACTCGCTAAAGGTTAAGACCGAGGCAAAGATATGGTATGTTGGTCGCTTCTTGGATGGCTTTATCTTTGACACAAATATTGACGAGGTTAAGGAGATTGTATATGGTAAGGTGGACAGCCCAGGCGAGGCCCTTACCTTTGATCCTAAAACCCCATTGGAGAATAAATATATTTTGGCTTGGAACTACGCCCTACCAACACTTCGTTATGGTCAGTGGGCTGTTATCCTCACAGCGTCGACATATGGCTATGGCATCTCTGGTCAGGTGGGCTCACATACAACAACAACCAACTATAGCGATGCATACTACGACTACGCTAACTACTATAACTATATGAATTATATGAACAACTACTATGGCTACGGCTATGGCAATATGTATAATAATAGTTATTATGGCTACGACCCATACTACTACGGTTATAACTACAATCTCACAGAGGACGATGTAACGACAACATCGACAACATCGACTGAAATCCCAGCCTACTCACCACTGCTATTCCAAGTGTTTATCGAGAAGTAGTATAGTCGTTTTGCAGAAAATACGAGTCCCGAGGTATAATGCTTCGGGACTTGTTTGTTTTAAAGGTGCGGTACGAGACGGCAGAGATTATTCATGATATTCTGCCCTTTCTGCCCTTTTTGCAGATGTGACCTCGATAAAGAAATTGCCCCAGATGGGACATACTTGACGTATTTCCCATTTGGGGCAATGATTGAGAGGTCGCAGATGACCCCTTATCACAAGAAATTAGAAGAGGTAGCCAGTGTTAATGTAGAACGCTCCATCACCATCCTGACCCTTAATAACTGGATTACTGCTGAACTTGCTGATCGGTAGACCGTACTCGAAGGCTACGATAAAGTTCTGGTTCATAATAAAGCGTAGACCTGCACCTACGGTGATATGTGGACGGTCAGAGTCGAGACCCTTCGCCATATATTTATCGTACTCGGCACGATACTGCTCGTCGCCACGGAAGGTCATATCGAAGTTGCGTGTAACCATAGTACCGTCACTGAAGGCGCTAAGACCAAATGCGATATTCTGGTTAAAGAGTGCGAAATTAACAAAGCGCCAACGAAGCTCTACATTGTATGATGCTACGTCGAGACCCTGCACGCGGTTACGCATCAAACCACGAATTGTGCGGTAGCCTCCCATACCATCGCGATCGTAGTTCTGACCCATAACAGTAATGTATGGTAGCACATAGTATGGCGCATCCTTACCGAGTGTACCCTCATAGTTTAGACGATATGCGAATGTTAGGATATCGTTGTCGATAATAGGGAGATACTGGCGGAATGTTGCAGAGTAGCGGTAGTATGGGATTGATGTACCCAACCACTTTGGAGCTATGGTTGTGTGAGCCTCAGCCCAGATACCGCGCGATGGAGCGCCCTCCTTATCGCGTGTGTCGTACAAAACACCAAGACGCAAAGTACTATTTAAACCACCCCATGCCTCCTCCTCAGAGATAATACCCCACTTTCTATATAGGTCGAAGATAGGCTCCTCGGTCTCTGGAAACTGCTTATGCTCCACCTTACCCTTATTGATTTTATCAAGATTAAGTGCCTTACCATCATAGCCATATTTGAAATAACTTAGGTGATAACCAGCCTCCCAGAAGAGCTTATTATTCCAGATATTACCCGTAAAGTCGGTCTTGAACAATACTGCAACGCGATTCACACGATACTTAGGCGTATAGATATAGTCAATCGTATTTGCTTCTACCGATCCTACACCCACCTGCATGTAATCGTAGTGCGACATATAACCGTTAAAGCCATAGAAGTCCATCGCCTTATCGTTTGTAAGGGTAAAGTTCGATGACCAACGCACACCAGGGATAAGGGTTTTATTATCGTAAGAAATTACAAACAACTGCGAACCCTTAGTAAAGAATGATGCCTCGAAATACCACTGCGAGTATGGATTAGGATATGTCAAGCCATCTCCAAAGTTATAAATATTAAGCAGAGCGCCCATCTGGAAGCCCTTGTCGGCATCGAATGCCACTACTGGAAGTGGACCATAGTTAAGGCCTGTCTTAATAATCTCCTGACTCTTTGTTGTTTCTGCGACAGCATTGTCACCGTTCTGCTGAGCAAAGGCATTAACAGCCATCAATGAGGCACAAAGGAGTGCCAAAATGTTTCTTCGTATCATACGTTTTAGGTTTTATTCAAACATTATCTTTCTAATCTCACGATACTTAAGGCGTAGCTTCTTATTACGCCATAGCTTAATATCCGAAATCATAATACGGAACAAGCGATAGACCTCATGTACCAAGATAGGTGCTGGAATAAGTGCAACGGTAGCCACCACAGCCCATAGCGTTGGAAGGTAGACAAACGAAAGAACACCATATACGACCATCAATAGTGGCCACAACACCAAGTGTAGCACATAACGCACCGAGTTACGGAATGCCTGATCCTTGAAGAGCTTGAAGATGAAGTAACAAGCGATCTTTATTGGAAGGGTACATACGGTTGCAACAAGTGTATATGGCAAAGTCACCAGCATAAACAAGACCTTAAGGATGCGCGAAAGGAGTGGATACTTCACCGACACGGAGTTAAGGCTTATATGCTCCTCCTTGCGGAGCTTAGATGCCTCGTTACCAAGGGTTATAAGACGCGAAGCAAGCTCAGGGTTGACCTTTTTGAGGTAGTCAAGATGCTTAACGGTCATGTTATTTGCTGCAAAGTGAGCATCTATACCTCGGAGATTGCCATACTCCTCATCGTTACGAAGATGATTTACCTGCTTCTTGACCACCGCAGCACAAATCTCGTATGTTGCATCGTAGTCCTCATCGTTAGGGATGTAGAAGATAGACTCCTGCATACGCTTTTCGAGGCAGTCTCGCATATGATTCATCTGCTCCTGAGGTGTCATATCGGGATGCTCCGCGATGAACTCGCCGATGTTTATAGGCTCGCCTATCTGCACACGTGCCGAAGAACGGAAACGGAAGAAGCTACCGTAGCGGATACCTACAGGGATGATGTATAGCGGAGTATCGGGCATAAGCTCATGCGCCTGAAGTGCTATGCGGAAGATACCCTTAGCAAGGGGCAGTGTCGAGTACTTAGTTTGGTGCGTACCCTCTGGGAAGATACAGAAAGGCACTTTATCGCGCAACACCTCGACAGCACGCTCTATGGTCTCGTTGTTCTTCTTAACCTCGTCGATGCCGTCACGCATACGCATAATAGGCATAATCTTGCAGAAGCTAAGGAACTTCGCCAATGTAGGGTTTTTGAACATATCGGCACGAGCCACAAAGACCTTAGGACGCTTATCCATAGCGAGGATAACCAAAGCATCCATCAAGGCTCCCGTGTGGTTAGGGGCAAATATCACCGCACCATCCTTTGGGATGCGCTCCTTTCCAACATATCTAATATTACGATACGAGAACTTAAGCGTGATATCTATATACCAACGCAAAAGGTTATATATTATATCCTTATCTTGAATTCTTCTTTCTTTAGCCATAGAACCTCAACTTTACAATTAACTTGCAATACCCTACTCGTTCAATGGCTTACGACGGAAGATTGTAGCTACTGTCAAGCCTGAGATAATATGCCATACACCCCAGAGTGCTGTAACAATGACCATACCACCGTTATTGTGCCATACTGTAGGGTCGAAGATTGCTGGGTTGAGAAGCAACGCCAAGCCAAGACCTGAATTTTGGATACCTGTCTCGATAGTTAGTGAACGGCGGTCTGCCGATGGCACCTTCATAAGTGTTGCACCATAATATCCTGTACCCAACACCGTTGCGTTGTGGATAATCACTACGACCAAGGCTGTAAGGAGGGCAGCATAAACAGCCCAAGTAGAGTCCAAACCTGTAAGCACCTTATTTACAGACACAACAACCATAGCCATAAAGAGGAGAATTGATAGCACCTGTGCAGGCTTAGCCAACGCCTTAGCTACACGAGGGATATAGCGCGAAACGATAACACCCAAGACGATTGGAATACCAAGGATAAGCACAATCTGCTCAAGCATCTCGGCAAAAGGGATTTCGAGTGTTGGGATATCATTCTTCACAGCTGCAAAGCGGCAGTAGAGTGTACCCCACAACCAGAAGTTGAACGGAGTGATGATAGGAGCAAAGAGTGTTGACACTGCTGTCATCGACACCGAAAGCTCAATATTACCCTTTGAGAGCGAAGAGATAAAGTTTGAGATATTACCACCTGGACATGAGGCCACCAAAATCATACCGATAGCAACCATAGGGGTAATAACAGGGTTAAGAACGATTGCAAGCAAGCAGGTGAGAGCTGGCAACGCCACCCACTGCAAGCCAAGACCTGTAAGCACCGACTTAGGATTACGGAAGACATCCTTAAAAGTTTCGAGTTTTATACCGAGTGCCACGCCAAACATAACAAAGGCGAGGATGATATTAACGAGTGTTGTTTCAGTAGCTCCAAGGTTAATAGTTAACTGGTCAAGATAGAGCAATTGTTCCTTCATAATTAGAGTTGTTTAGTATAGCTCAGCGAGCTGTAGAGTTAATAATTATCGTTTGTGTTTTATATAGCTATCGGATATAACATAAAGTTCACACCATGAACTATACTGAATATCCAAAAACATAGCAAATATACCACATTTTTGTCATAATTTACTCACAACGCCCCGTATTTTATCATCCAACACCACACAAATAGGTATATATACTTACTCCATTCTGCCGATTTATCCCCAATTTTGTAACATCAAACTACAACAAACAATAGATAATCGAAACATACTAATATGGCTATTTTCAACTACACCATAATAACGCTTATCTTTGTGCTTGCACCAGCCTTAGCGTTGTGGCTATGTCGACGCATCTCATTTTTAGAGAAGCTCGGGCCTATTATGGTTCTCTACGCCTTCGGTATTATCCTCGGCAATACTCCATGGAAGCCTGCCGAGATACCACTTATGCAGGAGTTAGCCACAAGCATCTCCATCCCGTTGGCTATCCCTATGATGCTTTTTGGTTGCCGTTTCACACTGAGTGAGGCAAGCCAGCAGCTAAGAGTCTGCATAAGCGGATTTCTATCGGTAGTTATTGCCGTGATCGTGGGCTACCTTATCTACGGACATAAGATTGCAGAGGGTGCAGAGATTGGCGGTATTATGTCGGGCATGTACACTGGCGGTATGCTCAACGCAGCAGCCCTACAGTCGATATTCCAGGTCGAGGAGCAATCCTATATCATCATGTGTTCCTACGACGTGATTATCTCGTTCCTCTATCTGGTATTCCTTGTGTCGGTGGGATACAAATTCTTTAGATGGATATATGGAGAGAAGCAGACTGCAACGCTATCCGAAAAGGAGCGTCTCGAACTTGAGGAACAGATAGCCGAGCAGGGACGCAACCCATACAAGGGTCTATGGAGCAAGGAGGGACGTCGAGAGCTTGGCAAAATCGTAGGCATAACAGCTATCGTCGTTGCCCTATCGGCAGCTGCCACACTACCATTCCCTGGCGAGTGGTTTATGGTTATATTTATCCTTATGCTCAGCACTCTCGGCATAGTATGCTCATTCCTAAAACCAGTGCGTGAGCTTAAGCGCAGTTTCGATATTGGTATGTACCTTATATATATATTCAGTATCGCGATGGCGTCGATGGCAGACTTCTCGACACTAAATATCTCGGATGGTCTTAACCAGATTGGCTTCCTAATGATTGCAGTCTTTGGCTCTATGATACTACACGCCCTCTTCTGTCGCCTAATGCGCATTAAGGCTGATGCTATGGTGGCATCCTCTGTAGCCTTTATCAACTCACCTCCATTTGTACCTATGATGGTTGTAGCGATGAAGAACAAGAGCGTGCTTATCGTAGGTCTTGGTGCCGGTATCGTGGGCTATGCTGCGGGCAACTACTTTGGTGTTCTTATGGCAGAACTTCTAAGTCGAATGTAAGATTAAGCTATCTCTTTTCGATATTTTAGATTATATTTGCCACAAGAAACTAAACCGCTAAACTCACATGAGAAAGGGGCTACTTCTACTTTTGGTATCTTTATTTGCTATAACTGCAGCATATGCACAGAATGGGGATATACCCCACAGAAAATACTCGCATATAAGCTTTGGTAAAAACACTATAAATCACGACGACTGGGGGCTTCAGAGCGACTTAGCTATTAACTACACAGATGGTCGCACCTTCTATCTTCACGGGGAGGAGATAGCTGGACTTGTTCGCTTTGCTATCGATGGCACGTGGACAGACTTTACATACGCGAGATATACCCGCACGCTACCAGTCGAGGGCAAAAAGAAGGATTATAAATTTAATCAGCTCGACTACGCTCTAAACATAGGTCCATCGGTACATTTCAACCCTATCGATAATCTATATGTGCATACCTACTTTAGATATGCCCCTGCATACTCGCTTCTTATTGGCGATAAGCAGATATATGGCAACTACGCCACATATTTTGTAACTGGCTTCTCAGTATCGTATAGCTTTATCGCATTGGGATTTGAGAGTCGCTTGGGTAACTGCGACTATAAGAATATAGCCTCAGCAAAGCGTATCGAGCAGTTCAAGCCTAACCCCGAGAACAGACTGAGCGAAAGGGTTAAGCATCGTGGCTGGAGAGTATATCTATCGTTTATGTTCTAAACGAAAAGACACATCTTTGCGATGTGTCTTTTTTAATTAGATATTGTGCGACAATGGTGCTGGCACTGCCTCGCGCATATCGAAATCGCCCCAGCGCTCTGCAACATAGTCCAAAGTCGAGTTAATCTCCTCTACATCGAACGAGGTAACGAGCTTTAGGCGGGTCTGCTTAAAGTCAGGAAGTCCCTTAAAGTAGTTCGTAAGATGGCGACGCATCTCCAAAATTCCAACCCTATCACCCTTTATCTCCAACGACTTCTGCAAATGCTCCTTAGCAATTGCAACACGCTCTATAACTGATGGCTGTGGCAACAACTCTCCCGTTTCAAGGTAGTGCTTACACTCCCTGAATATCCATGGGCGACCATATGTTGCTCGACCAATCATAACACCGTCGACACCATACTTATCGAACATCTCCTTGCACTTTACAGCCGAGTCCACATCGCCATTACCGATAATAGGAATAGTGATGCGAGGGTCGTTCTTAATCTTGCCGATAAGAGTCCAATCTGCCTCGCCACGATACATCTGCGAGCGGGTACGACCATGAATAGTTAGCGCAGCAATACCCACATCCTGTAAGCGCAGAGCTATCTCCTCGATATTCTTCATCTCGTCGCTCCAGCCCAGGCGCGTCTTAACCGTTACAGGCTTATTCACCGCACGTACTATTTGACGTGTCATCTCCACCATAAGGTCAGGATCGCGCATCATACCCGAGCCAGCACCGCGATTAGCAATCTTCTTCACGGGGCAACCAAAATTGATATCTATAATATCGGGATTAGCGCTCTCGGCAATACGTGCCGCCTCGACCATAGGCTCGATAAGATGTCCATAAATCTGAATACCCACAGGGCGCTCGAACTCAGCGATATTGAGCTTTGCACGCGACTTCCAAGCATCGCGGATAAGTCCATCAGACGAGATGAACTCGGTATATACCACATCGGCACCGAATTTCTTACACATATAGCGAAACGAAGGGTCGGTAACATCCTCCATCGGCGCAAGAAACAATGGCTGTGAGCCTAATTCTATATCGGCAATCTTCATATAATCATTAATTATGGGGCAAAGATACTAAATTATCCACTCAATCAAAAATATATCCGTACCACATATTTACTATCGTGTGGTTTTGACATTTTGAATATTTGTTCTATCTTTGCTCTGTCTATGTCCTCAAAACAGACGTAGACGGACATATTTATTTTTTAGTGAAAGTGTTTCGCTAATCCTTATAGATAAAATTTGGCGATTTTGACAGTGGGGATAACGGATGCTTACATCACTTGTATTGGTATGCTTGGTTGGCACGTTCCGTGCCCACTCCATACTGTGCAGGTGTGGAGTATTGTTTATTCGCTGTCGGGCCACGCCAAATGCCTATCTATAGATAAACGATCATCTCCACACTTTCTTTTTATATTAACCCGTCATTGGAGGTGTGGCGGACACAAACCTTTATAAATTATGAAAGCAAAACATTTACTTTTTGCTATCTTCGCTCTTGCATTGGGTGCTACTGCTTGCGAGAATGACTACACAGATGTAGAGCAACCATCAGAGCCTAAGACCTACACTCTAAAATTCCGCAGAGGCGGTGAGGCAGATGTAACCTATGATCCTCTAACACGCTTTACTTCAGATGACCGCGACCTCTACGGCGTGCAGGTGTGGCATAAGCCTGCCACAACAGGTAGCTACGAGCGCTACGCATACGGTCTCTTCGACAATGTAGAGGATATGGAGCTTGAGGTTAAAGAGAACTACAAATATAAGTTTGAGTTCACACTTATTGATGATGGTAAGGACAAAATCTATTGCGACTCTATCTTGGTAGATAACAACTATTACTTGGGTTATGACCAGCCATTTAGAGGAAAGAACAAATATAATGGCGCTTCAGAAAACTCTATCACAAAGCTAACAAATGAGTTCTCATACGCAGAGGATAGATATTTCTACGACAATTATTACATAAAGACAACAGATGGCAAGGCTTTCAACTATCCTGAAGGCATAGATTTTTACTATGGCGAAATAAATAATTATCAGCCAACAGAGAATGGAACGACACTATCGATATACTTTAAGCATATGATTTTTGGCTTTAAGGTAAATATTGGAGATTGGTTTGATAATGGCAAGATTACATTTAGCCTACTCAATAAATCATATACTCTAACACCCGATAATAAGGAGTTTGAGAAGACTTATGCGTATCACCTCAATGCTAATAGTTCCTCTTTTAGCCATCAACACTGGTATGACCAAGATGATTTGTCAAAAGCTTACGACTATACCTCATTAGACTTTATGTGGACTAAGGCAGATGAGACAGTGGTAGATTGGAAATCTTATAGCAATGTTTACTTCTACCGTCTAAAGCAGACTGTATTCAACCTTGAATACTATGGTGAGGATGGCATAATGGGTAACAACTATTTTGAGGCACACTACGAAGATACACCTATGGAGTTGGAGTACAAAAGCTATAGTTTCGGCAAAGAACAGAGTGACTATAATTGGTAGAAATTCAGACTATAAGTAACTTGCAAGGGCAATTTCCCAATATGGGGATTGCCCCTATTTATTACTATTTACACCTATATAAATACAAATAGTACTATTTAACAGCACTTTTTTATTATAGATTTGGGTTATTTCGTAAATAAAACTTACCTTTGCGCCTAATATTATAAAGTGTAAGATTATTAGTATGATTAACATCGAGGAATTTATTTCAAGCGTCGTAAAGCGTACAACCGATGAGTTGTATGGTACAAGCGACAATATTCAGATACAGAAGACTCGCAAGGAGTTCGAGGGCGACTACACCGTAGTTGTGTTCCCTCTTTTGAAGGCATCACGCAAGTCACCAGAGGCTACAGCTACAGAGCTTGGCGAGAAGATTGTGGCTACAACCCCAGAGATTAAGAGTTTCAATGTCATCAAGGGCTTCCTAAACCTTGTTATCGATTCATCGTTCTGGAGCGCACGCTTCAAGGAGATTGCTGAGGCAGAGAACTACGGCATGGCTGCACCTTCGGGTCGTACAATAATGATTGAGTACTCATCGCCTAACACCAACAAGCCGCTACACCTTGGACATATCCGTAACAACCTACTCGGTTACTCGGTAGCTACAATCCTCAAGGCTAACGGTCATAACGTAATCAAGGTAAACCTCGTTAACGACCGCGGTATTCACATCTGCAAGTCTATGCTTGCATGGCAGTTGTATGGCGGTGGCGAGACCCCTGAGACTTCGGGCATGAAGGGCGACCACCTCGTAGGTAAGTATTACGTGGAGTTCGACAAGCACTACAAACAGGAGGTCAAGGAGCTTGTAAACGGAGGAATGAGCGAGGACGAGGCAAAGAAAAAGGCTCCTATTATGCTTGCTGCGCAGGAGATGTTGCGTAAGTGGGAGGCTAAAGACCCAGAGGTTTACTCTCTATGGGAGACTATGAATGGCTGGGTCTACGAGGGCTTCGACGTTACGTACAAGGCTATGGGTGTAGACTTCGACAAGGTATACTACGAGTCGCAGACATACCTACTCGGTAAGAGCCTCGTGGAGGATGGTCTTAAGAAGGGTGTATTCTTCCGCAAGGAGGATAACTCCGTATGGATTGACCTCGAGGCAGATGGTCTCGACCAGAAGCTACTACTTCGTGGCGATGGCACATCGGTATATATGACTCAGGACTTGGGTACTGCCCTAAGCCGTTTCGAGGAGAACAAGCTCGACGATATGATCTACGTAGTGGGCAACCACCAGAACTACCACTTCCAGGGGTTGAAGCTTGTGTTGAAGAAGCTCGGCTACGAGTGGAGCGACAACATCTTCCACCTATCGTATGGTATGGTGGAGTTGCCTGAGGGTAAGATGAAGTCTCGCGAGGGTACCGTTGTGGATGCCGACGACCTTATTGCCGATATGATTGGCACAGCACGCGAGATGTCTGAGGAGTTGGGTAAGCTCGATGGTGCTACCGAGCAGGAGGCTGCCTCTATCTGCGAGATGGTTGGTCTTGGCGCTTTGAAGTACTTTATCCTCAAGGTTGACCCTAAGAAGACTATGCTCTTCGACCCACGCGAGAGTATCGACTTCAACGGTAACACTGGTCCATTTATTCAGTACACCCACGCCCGCATTTGCTCTATCTTGCGTAAGGCTGCGGAGGCAGGTATCTCTACTGAGGGCTACACCGATGCAGAGTTGCTACCAGAGGAGATTGAGCTAATCAAGGCTTTGTCGGAGTACCCAGCAGTGGTACGCACCGCTGGTGAGCAGTTCGCTCCATCGGTAATCGCGGCATACGCCTACGACCTTGCTAAGCAGTTCAACGGCTACTACCACGACCACTCTATCCTTAAGGAGGAGAACGCCATAACACGCTCTTTGCGCCTAATGTTGGCATCTACCGTGGCGAGCGTTATCCGCTCAGCGATGGCACTACTTGGTATCCGTGTTCCAGAGCGAATGTAAAACAGAGAGTGAATAAAAAGTATATTTTGTCGTTACGCTCGCCCTTAAAATGCTCATTTACGCAAAGTAAACTCCGCTTTTGCGGGCTTCGCGAGCCTAAAACTATATCTTTTTATTCACTCTCCTAAGAATAACGGCTGGCTATAAAGTCAGCCTTTTTATTAGAGTATGCGACAAATAATCTCGATATTTCTAATCCTTGCGTTAGTGGGATGTGGTGGCAAAAGCCAGAAAACCACAGTGCAAGCACCAAGCACAACCATAGAACTTAGCCCCGAGCAGGAGCTACGCGAGGTACTCGACCACTACTGGGATGGCTTTGACTTTGAAGATACAGAGCAACTAAAGGAGCTAAACAGAGAGCAGTTGGTATATGCCATAAGCGAGTATGTAAGTCTAATTCCAGCGGAGGATGCCGACTCTCTTATGCGTGCGCTGATACGTCGTGCCTCAACATCGCACGATATGCTCGACTACTTTGCCACAGTATGTGAGATTGTACTGCACAACCCCAACTCACCACTGCGCAACGACGAGTACTATATTCCAGTGCTGGAGGAGCTTCTTGCATCGCCATTACTCAATGAGTATGAGCGCATCGCTCCCGCCTACGACCTCGAAATAGCTCTTAAAAACCGCATCGGCAAGGCGGCAACTGACTTTGTATACACTCTCGAGGATGGCTCGGAGCATAGGCTCTACGACATTAAAGCCAACTATACAATATTAATGTTCAGCAACCCAGAGTGTCCGCTCTGTGGCGAGATAATGCGTCAGATAGAGTGTTCGGAGTTCCTATCGGTACTGATGCAAAATGGTGTTTTGGAGGTCTTGACCCTCTACCCCGACGAGGATATTGCTCATTGGCGCAAATATCTCGATAATATACCGTCGGAGTGGATTAGAGCATACGATAAGGGGCAGGTGCTAACCAAAGAGCGACTCTACAACCTTAGCGCCATACCTGCACTCTATCTGCTGGACAGAGAGAAGCGTGTGCTTATCAAGGATGGCACCTCGGTAGCTGATATTGAGAATCTACTTATGCGTATATAGCAGATTATGAAGAGCATAACCAACATATTCATCACTTTAGGCGAGAGACTACGAAAGTTTGGGCATAGCGAGGAGAGTCGTGTTGTTATCGACTCAGCTGTAGCGGCTAACCCATGGTTTACCGAGCGCGACATCCTCGATGCTATGAATGCTATACGCTGCGAGATGCTCGATAGCGTGAAGTTAGAGACGTGGCTTGGTGACTACCCTACCACAACAAGCCCTAAGCGCGTGGCTATCATCATGGCGGGCAATATCCCGCTTGTCGGCTTCTTCGACCTGCTATGTGTGTTATGTTGTGGGCATGAGGCTCATATTAAGCCCTCAAGTAAAGATAGAGTTCTTACGCAGTATATTATTGACACACTGCGAAGTATAGACCCCACAATTCCAATATACGACTACTCCCCTACGGAACACTACGATATGGTTATTGCCACTGGTGGCGAAGAGGCAAACCGCTACTTCGAGAGCCATTTTGCATATACGAAACGTCTCCTACGCGGTAGTCGCCATTCGGTTGCGGTGCTTGATGGCATGGAGAGTAGCGAGGAGTTAGAGGGGTTGTTCAAGGACATCACCGCATACTCGGGTCTTGGCTGTCGCTCGGTATCGATGCTATTTATCCCAGAGGGTTGCGACATTGCACTCCCTAAACGCGATGCAGAGAACCCCAAACTTAGGCGCAACATAGCCTCTATGCGAGCGCTAATGACGATACAGAGACACACCTTTAGCGACTATGGTGCATTTCTAACCTCGGAAGGCACAACCTTTGCCACGAACCTTGCAAATGTGGTAGTGCAACGCTACAACGATATTGCCGAGGTTAGGGCATGGCTTGCGGAACATAGAGAGGAGATACAGTGTGTGGTATCACACTTGGACATCGAGAATGCAGTGGCTTTTGGCAAGGCACAGCACCCTAAATTAAGCGACTATGCCGATGGCGTAGACACGATGGAGTTCTTAGTTCGGAGCTAAATATTTGCTTATTTGCCCGAGATTTTGTATATTTGTAGCATCCTCATAATGGCGAGGGTTAAGTTTTATGCAGAAACTCTATATCATAGCAGGCTGTAACGGTGCGGGCAAGACCACTGCATCATACACAATGTTGCCAGAGATGCTACACTGCCACGAGTTCGTGAATGCCGATGAGATTGCGCGAGGACTATCCCCTTTCAATCCCGATAGTATGGCTATTGAGGCGGGACGATTGATGCTAAAGCGCATAAATGACCTACTCGAAGAGGGCGAGGACTTCGCTTTCGAGACAACACTCTCGACACGCACCTACCAGAAGTTTATCGACCGTGCGCATGAGCGTGGCTATTTTGTCTCGTTGCTCTACTTCTGGCTACCATCGCCCGAACAGGCTATCGAGCGTGTAGCAAAGCGTGTGAGCCTTGGTGGACACAACATCCCTACAAACACCATCCGTCGTCGCTATGAGAGCAGTATGCGTAACCTTACGAAGATGTATATACCTATATGCGACTACTGGGTTATATATGATAATTCCACCGCTGAGGGAGTAAAAAAGATTGCATATGGCACTAAGGGCGAAATAAAAGAGATCGTCGACCCGTTAGCATACCAGAAAATATTGAGTTATGAGTGAGTTTGAGATTAGAGAGTTGATAGAACGTATAGATGCCGGCATTCTACTGGCGCAACGCCGACTGCTTGAGCGTACGCGCAAGAATGACGACTATTTAGTGGTTATGCGCGACGGTGAGATTATGCACCTTACACCCGATCAACTACTACGTGAATAAGTTAAGCCATCCGAGAGGGTGGCTTTTTTTGATTTAACACCAAAGAGTCCTAAAGCGGACCAAAGGGGATAAGCAACCTGCACACCCCTTTCTGCCCCTTTATTCCCCTTTTGGTCTCTTTGCCCCTTTCTGCTCCTTCCCCTTTTTGGTTTCCACTTTTTTATATATCTTTGCACATTGAGAAAATGTGTAATTAAAACTATAACTAAAACTATGATTAAAAACCTACGAACATTGGCATTGGCTCTTGTCGCGATAGTTGTGGCGGGGGTTGTTAGTGCGCAGGACCTATCTTCACAGCGTGGCGAGTCGCAGAATTATGATGGTCTCTTTGGCGAGAAAATCGACCATAAGGGTATCGTTATAAATCCTACACCGCAGCATATCAAGCTCCTTGATGAGAGCGGTGTATCTATAAGCAACGGTATCATACTCAAAGGCGTGGCTAAAGCTTTCTCTGAGGAGTTGAGATTCCTAAAACAGGGTAAACGTGGCACAAAGCTCGCTATCACCTACGATAAAGCAGCTAATGAAAAGCGTGGCTCGTATACCTTACGAATCGACCGCAAGGGCATTAACATCACTGCTGGCGAGGAGCTTGGCGCTTTCTACGCTATCCAGACCCTACGTCAGATCGTGAAGAGTCCTGCATCAGCAAATGGCACTCTTCCAGCACTCGTTATTACCGATTACCCCGACTTGGAGTATCGTGGTGTTGTAGAGGGCTTCTATGGCACACCATGGTCTCATGAGGTGCGCCTATCGCTTATTGACACCTATGGTCGCTACAAGATGAACTACTATATCTATGGACCTAAGGATGACCCATACCACAGCTCTCCATACTGGCGTGAGCCATACCCAGCGGATAAGGCTCAGGAGATACGCGAGCTTGTGGAGGCGTGCAACAAGAATCGTGTAAACTTCGTGTGGGCGATACACCCCGGCCAGGATATTAAGTGGGAGGAGTCTGATATTCAGAACCTACTACGCAAGTTCGAGTCTATGTACCAGTTGGGCGTTCGTGCCTTCGCGGTACACTTCGACGACATCTCTGGTGCAGGTACAAACCCATACTACCAGACCGAGTTGATGAACATCCTTAATGACGACTTCGTGAAGGTTAAGGGCGATGTGGCACCACTTATCGTCTGTCCTACCGACTACACACGCCTCTGGGCTAACCCTACCGAGCGTGGCAGCCTTGTAATCTATGGCAACGAGCTCAACCCCTCTATCGACGTATTCTGGACTGGCGATGCTGTATGTAGCGATATGACACCTTCAACAATGGAGTGGATCTCATCACGCATTAAGCGCCCTGCACTCTTCTGGTGGAACTACCCTGTTACCGACTACGCACGTCATATTATGATGCAAGGACCAGTATATGGTCTTTCGCCTATCCTCACAGCCAACGAGACACGCGGTCTTGTGAGCAATCCTATGGAGCATGGCGAGGCTTCGAAGTTGGCACTATATAGCGTTGCTGACTATACTTGGAATACCGAGGCATACAACCCTATAGATAGCTGGGAGCGTGGCTTAGAGAGTCTTGCACCCGAGGTCAAGGAGGCATACCGCCTCTTCGCTATCCACTCGTGCGATACCGAGACTGGCTACCGTCGCTTGGAGTCATGGGAGACCACAACTTTCGGTTTCGAGGACTACACTCCACAACTTTCGGCAGAGCTTATGGCAGAGTTGGTAAGAATTGAGGCTGTACCTACCCTGATGGAGGCTATGCAGAACAAGGCTCTATTGGAGGAGCTACGCCCTTGGTTGGTGGAGTTTGGCAAGCTCGGCACACGCTGTCGTAAGGCGTTGGAGATGCTCGATCGCTACATGAACAACCCTGAGGAGACCAAATTCGAGGGCTTCTGGGAGGCATATGTTGGCAACCTTATGACCGAAGCAGACATCGAGGCATACGATGCACATCGCATAGGTACAATGAAGCTAAAGCCATTCTATGAGCGCGTGATGGATGGTCTTGTATCACGCTACTATGAGCATCTAACAGGCGAGAAGTCATCAACACTTACTGCTGTAGGCAACTATATCTCGCTACGTGCGCCTCAGGCAAAGTATATGTTCGACAACGACCTTGAGACCTACTACCACTCTGGTCAGGCACAGCGCACCGACGACTTTGTGGCTGCCGATATGGGCATCGTGCGCGAGATACGCGAGATACGCATCATTCAGGGTCGCAACTCTGTAGACGATGTGGACTACTTCGATAATGTTATCGTAGAGTACTCTGCTGATGGCGAGGAGTGGACAGCACTTACCGAGCCTCTGGAGGGTATATACGACATCTTGTGGAAGGGCGAGCCATTTATGGCACGTTATGTGGGTATCCGCAAACTTGAGTCTAAGAAGCGCAACTGGCTCGCTATACGTTCGTTCGATATTAACCCAGTAGAGAAGTGCGACTATGGCTGGGATGCCAACCCATTCACAGCATTTAGCACCACCGAGAGCCTTGATATCGCAGTAGCCAAGGGCGCAACATCACTCCGTCTTCTTCTTGGCACACTACCTGCTGAGGGCATAGCATACGAGCTATTGGACGGCAACAACAGCACCCTTGCCGAAGGTACTATCTCTCATCCTGAGCAGTGCATCGAGATTGTGGAGGGTAGCACTACCCTACGCCTTAAGGGCACTGTAACACTCTATGAGACGGTGCAGAGGTAATTGGTAAAAGGCGACTGCCTTTTTAGGGAGTGGGTTAATATGTGTTAATATGGTTACGATGAGTTAATATGAGTATAAAATTCACATAGTAACCCATAGTAACTCATAGAAACCCATCGCTGTTAGCTGTGGAAAATTAAGAGAGGGCAGAGAGAGTAGGGAGGACAGAGAGAGCAGAGATTTATTTTAAATTGTGATACTCAGTTTCCCTGTTCTCCCTGTCCTCTCTGTTCTCTCTATTCTCTCCGACCCTCCCCAGTCAACAATCACAAACTCCGCCAAATCGCCTAAAAAGGGGCATTAAAGCGAAAAATTGCAGAACAACACAAAATGAGACATCAAGTTTTTAGAATAAAAGTTGCTTAAATCGAAAATTTTGCCTATTTTTGCGCGTATATATATTATTAAAAATAGGTAAGAATATTTTGAAACTATAACAGCAAATTATGTCTGAAGAACTAAACAACACAGGTACGACAGGACGTATAGTCCAGGTCAACCTTGAAGAGCAGATGAAAGCGGCATATATCGACTACTCAATGTCGGTAATTGTCTCGCGAGCACTGCCTGATGTGCGTGATGGATTGAAGCCTGTACATCGTCGTATTTTGTACGATATGGCGGCAGAGCTTAACCTCACATCTGACAAGCCAACACGTAAGAGCGCCCGTATCGTCGGTGATGTACTCGGTAAGTTCCACCCACACGGCGATAGTTCAGTTTACGAGGCTATGGTGCGTATGGCGCAGGATTGGTCTATGCGCTATCCACTTGTAGAGGGTCAGGGTAACTTCGGTTCTATGGATGGCGACTCGCCAGCGGCAATGCGTTACACCGAGGCTCGTATGCAGAAGATTACCGACGAGGTAATGGCTGACATCGAGAAGGAGACCATCGACTGGGGTCTTAACTTCGACGACACCCTAAAGGAGCCAACCGTACTTCCTACACGTATTCCATTGCTTTTGGTTAATGGTGCGAGCGGTATCGCTGTAGGTATGGCAACAAATATGGCACCACACAACCTCTCAGAGGTAGTAGATGCATGCTGTGCATATATCGACAACCCAGAGTGCGAGTGCGAGGAGTTGTTGCAGTACGTTAAGGGTCCAGACTTCCCTACTGGAGGTATTATCTACGGTTACGAGGGTGTCAAGGAGGCATTGCTTACAGGTCGTGGTCGCGTGGTTATGCGTGCAAAGACCGAGATTGAGCATACAGCATCGGGCAGAGAGTGCATTGTGATCTCGGAGATTCCATATATGGTTAACAAGGCGGAAATGATTAAACGTATCGCCGACCTTATCAACGAGAAGAAGATTGATGGCATCTCATATATCAACGATGAGTCGGACCGTCAGGGTATGCGTATTGTCATTATCCTCAAGCAGGATGCGGTGGCAAGCGTAGTGCTAAACACGTTGTACAAGAACACACCTTTGCAGTCGTCGTTCGCAGTTAACAACATCGCCCTTGTGAATGGTCGTCCACAGCTACTCAACCTTAAGGACCTTATCCACCACTTCGTAGACCACCGCCACGACGTTATCGTGCGTCGTTCACGCTACGACCTTAAGAAGGCAGAGGAGCGCCTACACATCGTAGATGGCTTGCTTATTGCGCAGGATAACATCGACGAGGTAGTAAACATCATCCGCTCATCTAAGACCGCAGCAGATGCTCGTCAGCGTCTACAGGAGCGTTTCGGACTCTCGGAGTTGCAGACAGCTGCTATTATGGAGATGCGTCTCCGTCAGCTAACAGGTCTACAGCGTGAGCAGCTAATAAACGAGCATGACGAGTTGGTTAAGACTATCGACTACCTAAACGCAGTGCTTTCTAACGTCGATATGCAGATGCAGATTATCAAGGATGAGCTTTTGGAGGTTAAGGAGAAGTATGGCGACGAGCGTCGTTCGGAGATTATCTACTCTTCAGAGGAGTTTAATCCTGAGGATTTCTATGCCGACGACGACATGGTTATCACAATCTCACATATGGGCTACATCAAGCGCACACCACTTGCAGAGTACCGCACACAGAACCGCGGTGGTAAGGGTGCTAAGGGTAGCGCCACACGCGATGAGGACTTCATCGAGCATATCTACGTGGCTTCGATGCACAATACAATGATGTTCTTTACCGAGATGGGACGTTGCTACTGGCTCAAGGTTTACCAGATTCCTGAGGGTACACGCGCATCTAAGGGACGCGCTATACAGAACGTCATCCAGATTGATCCAGGAGACAAGGTACGCGCATACATCAACGTCAAGAACCTCAACGACAAGGAGTTCGTGGACAACAACTACCTCGTAATGTGTACTAAGCGTGGTATCATCAAGAAGACAACCCTTGAGCAGTATTCACGTCCACGTACTAACGGTGTGAATGCAATCGTTATTAGAGAGGGCGACCAGCTTCTTGAGGTTAAGCTCACAAGTGGCAACGCCGAGATTATGATTGCTGCACGCGAGGGTCGTGCTATCCGCTTCAACGAGTCTACAGTACGTCCTATGGGTCGTGTAAGCTCGGGTGTAAGAGCTATCTCTATCGAGGACAACAACGAGGTTATCGGTATGATTGCTATCGAGCCAGAGTCTAAGCAGGATGTCTTGGTTCTCTCGGAGAATGGTTACGGTAAGCGTACAGACTTAGAGGAGTACCGTATCACTAACCGTGGCGGTAAAGGTGTTAAGACCATCAATATCACTGAGAAGACTGGCGAACTAATCTCTATCCAAGCTGTTACCGACGAGAACGACTTGATGATTATCAACCGCTCGGGTCTTACAATCCGTACATCTGCTGACCAGATTCGTGTTGCAGGTCGTGCTACACAGGGCGTTAAGGTTATCGACCTTCGTGAGGGCGATGCCATCGCATCTGTAACCGCAGTACCTAAAACAGAGGACGAGGAGTTCGAGGAGACACAAATCGCTACCGAGGGTGCTGAGAATGCAGAGGCTGTGGAGAGCGCTCCAGCAGCAGAGAATAGCAATGAATAAGTAAGTTTAATTTTTAGATAACATTCTAATTATGAAGAAGTTTTTATTTTTGGTTGGTGCAGTGCTAATGTTCGCGTTGCCTACCGTAAACGCTCAGAATGTAAACACATCAAATGAGCTTGCAAAGCTTAAGAAGGTAGACCTAACCCTTGAGAATCCTAAGAAGAACATCAAGGCTGCAACATGGTTGGCTCACGGCAAGTCATATACCGATGCTTATATCCTCCCTACGAAGGAGATTGGTCGCGGTGTTCCTGTGCAGGTACTTCAGATGAACGTTGGCGAGCCTAAGAATATGTACGAGGGCGAATTTCAGGGCGCTCCTGTGATTGTTCTCGACTATGAGTATGTAGACATCTACGTTAACCCAGCGAACTACCTTATCGAGGGTTGGAACCAGAAGAAGGCTCTTAAGGAGGATCTCGCTGTTACCGCTATCGCATCATTGACTAAGGCTTACGAGATGGATCCAAAGCTTGAGTCTAAGATTGCATCTGTAGCTCTTAACCTTGCAAATGCCTTGATGCAGCAGGGCGATGCTTTGAACTCTGTAGGTCGTACTTTGGAGTCAGCAGAGTGCTTCGAGTTGGCTTACCGTGCTGAGAGCATCGTGCCATCTACTACAGCTAATGGCGACAACATCTTCAATGCAGGTATGCTTGTAACCATGTATGCTGCAGGTGCTGAGGGCGAGGAGGCTATGGCTGCCTTCGCTAAGGGCGAGCAGTTGTTCTCAGAGGTTATCTCTAAGGGTTATGCTGATGCTAATGGTCATATCTACTACTACCTCTTCCACTGCTACTACGGTCAGAAGAGCCTCGATAGCGAGGTATACCTTGCTAAGGCTAAGGAGGCGTTGTTGACAGGTATCAAGCTATTCCCTAAAAACAACACCATCCTTGATGGTCTTATGCAGTTCTATACTGCCGAGGAGGGCGTAGGCGATCCAGCAGAGCTTACTGAAATGATTGAGGCATCACTTCAGAATGATCCTACAAACTACGATTTGTGGTTTGGTCGTGGTCGCGTTTACAACGCTATCAAGAACTATGAGGAGTGTATTAAGTCGTTCGAGAAGTGCGCAGAGCTTCGTCCAGAGGCTTTCGATGCAAACTTCTACCTTGGCTACTTCATCATCGAGAAGGCTAACGACGCTGTTAACACATTGAATGGCAATAGCGGCATCAGTTACGACGAGTACGAGGCAGAGAATGCTAAGATCAACCTTATCTATGCAGAGGCTATTCCATGGTTGGAGCGCGCACACGAGATTAACCCATCGGATGTTGCAACCATTGAGTACCTAAACTCATTGTGCTTCCGTCTCCGCGATATGGATGGCATGATGGATAAGTACAACAAGTACCACGAGTTGTTTATGCAGACACGCTAATAACACTGCACTATAGACAACAAGAGCGCAACCTTTTCGGATGCGCTCTTTTTTAGGTGGTAATGATGCCACAAAAAATAGGGCTACGCATAAGCGTAGCCCTAAAAGCTTTTATATCGCAAGACTAATAGTCCTCATCAGACATCTCATCAGACTGTGTATCTGCTAACTCATCTGCACCCTTAATTTCGTCGTCATCGTAGTAGCCGTCGTTGTCATCATCCACAGCATCATCGATCTTAACGTCAATCTTTACCATATAGTAAGTATCCTCAGTCTCGTATGGCACGGTGTAAAAGAATGTACCATCTGGCTTATCATAACGCATCATAACATCGTTAAAACCGAGTGGATAGAGAGCCTTAAGTTCTGCAAGTTGCTCTGGTGTAAGATTGTGAATACTTGTAATTAATCGTCGTTTAGTTGTAGCCATATAATAACGTTGTATCTATTCATAAATACCCTCAAACAAGCCTGTAGCTATGGTTGAGTAAATTTCTCCGCAAATGTAGCGACATTTTAATAATGTGCAAGCATTATCGAATATTTTTTTTATTTTTTTGAAATTTCTTCGCCATTACAAACAATTTGTATAACTTTGGGATGTTTATTATATATATAGGTTAGGATATAGTATATGAGACACGATAACGACATAAAACGTATGCGCGAGTTGGAGGACCAACTGGAGCATCACAGCCACAAATACTATGTGGAGAATGCTCCGGAGATCTCCGATTTCGAGTTTGACGCACTACTTCGCGAGCTTCAGGATTTGGAGGCACGCTACCCAGAGTATGCCGACCCCAACTCCCCTACTAAGCGTGTAGGTAGCGACCTCACGACCGAGTTCCAGAGTGTCGAGCATCGCTACGCTATGCAGTCGTTGTCGAACACATACTCTTCCGAAGAGCTTGGCGAGTGGATAGACCGCATTACAAAAGAGATTGGCGATGTGGAGTTTGTATGCGAACTTAAGTTCGATGGCACAGCAATCTCGCTAACCTACGAGAATGGTACACTGCTACGCGCTGTAACACGCGGTGATGGTCGCCGTGGCGATGATGTTACCAATAATGTGCGCACCATAGGCTCTATACCCCTCAAACTTCGTGGCGAGGACTACCCTACCATCTTCGAGATACGAGGCGAGATATATATGCCATACGCATCGTTCGACCGCCTAAACAGCGAGCGTGAGGCTGCGGGAGAGCCACTTCTTGCCAATCCACGTAATGCTGCTGCGGGAACACTCAAACAGCAATCATCGAAGATTGTTGCCGAGCGTGGTTTGGACTGCACGCTATATCATATTGCCGTAGATGAGCCTATAAAGAATACACACTGGGAGAATCTTGCGGAGGCTAAGCGCTGGGGCTTTAAGGTATCTGAGCATATCAAGGTCTGCCGTACACGCGAGGAGATAGAGGACTTTATCGCTTACTGGGATACAGAGCGCAAGAAGCTACCATACGCCACCGATGGCATCGTTATCAAGGTTAATAGCTACGCCCATCAGCGCACCCTCGGCTCTACGGCTAAGGCACCACGCTGGGCAGTAGCGTATAAGTTCCAAGCCGAGAAGGCTCTCACGAAACTGCTTAGTGTCGACTTCCAGGTAGGTCGTACGGGTGCTGTAACACCCGTTGCCAACCTCAAGCCAGTGCAGTTGGCAGGTACGGTTGTTAAGCGCGCCTCGATACATAATGCCGACCAAATCGAACTTCTCGATATCCGTATTGGCGATATGGTCTATGTGGAGAAGGGTGGCGAGATTATCCCAAAGATTACCGGTGTAGAGCTATCCGAACGCCCTGCTGACAGCAAACCATTTGAATATATCACCCACTGCCCTGAGTGCGGTACTGAACTTGTCCGCTACGAGGGCGAGGCAAAACATTTCTGCCCAAATACGAAGGTATGCAAACCTCAAATCATCGGGCGTATAGTTCACTTTGTTAGTCGCAAGGCGATGAATATTGAGGGCTTGGGTAGCGAAACCATTGAGTTACTTTGGGAGAGTGGTCTACTGCGCGACATCGCGGATATATACCACCTCGACCCAATACATCTTGCTGCACTACCACGCCTTGGCGATAAGTCAGCAGCAAATATCATCGAAGGTGTACGACTATCGGCAGAGATACCATTCGAGCGCGTACTCTTTGCGCTGGGTATTCGATTTGTTGGCGAGACCACAGCACGATATTTGGCGTCGCACTTCCGTACTTTAGATGCCATTGCTAATGCTACTATAGAGGAGTTATCCGAAGCCGAAGAGGTCGGTTCTAAAATCGCAGTTGCCATTACCGAATACTTCGCATCTGAGGATAACAGACGTATTATTGAGACGCTACGTCAGGCAGGACTACAATTCGAAGTCAAAGACAAAGTCCAAACATCGAACGCCCTAGAAGGTAAGAGTGTTGTTATCTCGGGCAAGTTCGCAGGTCGTTCGCGCGACGATATGAAGGCTCTTGTCGAGGAGCATGGTGGCAGAAACCTCGCAGCGGTATCAGCCAACGTGGACTTTATCGTAGCGGGAGAGAATATGGGTCCAGCCAAGTTGCAGAAGGCGCAAAAACTCGGTATCACAATTCTTTCGGAGGAGGAGTTTATGGCGCTTATATCCTCAGCAGAGCCAACTGTAGCACCTCAACCAGAGGAACAAAAACCTACAACAGAGAATATAGCAATTCAAGGAACACTTTTTTAATAAGATATATGGTACAAAATAAACTTAAGGGTGTTGGTGTAGCACTTATAACACCATTCGACAACTACAGCGTAGATTACAAGGCATTGGAGCGTATGGTCGACCACGTCATCGAGGGTGGTGTGGACTATATCGTAGCTCTCGGTTCTACTGCCGAGACTGCAACGCTATCTTTAGAGGAGCGTCAACAGGTCTACGACTTTATCGTGGAGCGCACCGCAGGACGTGTGCCTATTGTTGTGGGCATGGGTAGCAATAATACTCAGGAGTTGGTGGAGCAGTTACGTACGTTCGACATGCACGATGCTGTGGCAATACTCAGCGTTGTGCCATACTACAACAAACCATCGCAGGAGGGCATCTACCGCCACTATATGGCTATTGCAGAGGCATCGCCAGTGCCAGTTATCCTCTACAACGTACCTGGTCGCACAGGCGTTAACATGACTGCAGAGACTACCATACGCCTTGCTCATGCAAGCGACAAAATCGTTGCTGTAAAAGAGGCATCGGGCGATATCAATCAGATGCAGCGCATCATCGATGGTACTCCAGAGAACTTTCTTGTAATCTCAGGCGACGACGGTATCACCGTAGAACTTATCAAGCGCGGTGGCGTTGGTGTTATCTCGGTTGCAGCAAACGGTTTTCCAAAGGTTTTCTGCAACTGCATACACGAGGCTATGGCAGGAAATATAACCGATGCAGAGAGTACTCTAAACTCGCTACTGGAGCCTATCAACTTACTCTTTAAGGAGGGCAATCCTTCGGGTATCAAGACTATGACCCACGCAATGGGTATCACTCGTAGCGAGGTACGCCTACCTTTGGTTGAGGGAAGCGAGATTCTAAAGGCTGATATGGAGCGCATTATCAAGGAGAAAAGCTTGCAATAATGAGAGATAGACTTAGATACATACTTCTTGCCGTAGCACTGCTTATAAACATACCCCTCTCGGCACAGCAGGATGTGGTAGTACCCACCGAGGATGAGATTCTACGAAATACGCTCGACACCTCATCGCCATACTACTACACCAACCTTATGCTTAAGTATCGAATGGGGGCAGAAAGTCTTACTGCGGAGGAGTATTTCTACCTCTACTACGGTTACTTCTACAGCGATGAGTACCGTCCCTTTGTCGAAAACAGAGCCTTCGACGACCTTATGGATGTGATGTCGGGTCTAAACCCAAGCGAGCCTACCGTTGGTCAGCTGGAGCTTATCGTCGAGCGCGGGGTGGCATCATTAGAGGTAGACCCATTCTCGCCTAAGGTGCTAAACATCCTCGCCTACGCCTACGGAGCATTGGGCGATAGCGCTCGTGAGCAACTCTACTTCGACCATCTAAACGGTATTTTAGGCGCTATCAACAGTTCTGGCACAGGACTTAAGGAGGAGTCTCCAAAGCATATCTTGATGTTCTCGCACGCCTACGACCTCTTAGCTTCGCAGGGGTACACCTATAACGAAGCTCGCATCATCAGTCGCACTGTGGAGTACATTCCACTCACATCGAAGAGCCACAACAACATCAAAGGCTTCTACTTCGACTATAGTCGTATCTACAGTCGCAAACCCGAAGATGTAGCTTTCAAGCGCGAACGCACATGGCAGTTTAACAACTTGCCCCCTACAGAGTACAAATAACACTAACTCAACTATCTATGGCACAGAGTAGCACAAATAAAAAGAGCTTTTTTAAGGTCTATGTTGTTGACGCCCTAAGCTATATGGCAATGGGCTTGTTCTGTTCATTGATTTTAGGACTTATAATTGGTCAGATTGCAAAGATTCCAGGTTGCGACTTTCTATCAGACATCGCCCGACTACTACAACTCGACCTTGTAGTGGGTGGCTCTATCGGCTTGGCAATAGCCTTAGGTTTAAAGCGCGACCCACTGGTTACCATATCAGCTGTCGCTGTAGGTGCATTGGGCTACTCGCTTGGTGGCAACTGGGGCGACGTTGGCGGCAACCCTATTGGCGCATATCTCGCTGCCATCGTAGGCATCGAGGCAGGCTCGTTGGTATCGAAGCGCACACCCGTAGATATTATCATCACACCCCTTGTAGGCGTAGTTATAGGTGGACTCTTTGCTCAGTATTGTTGTGTGCCTATTGGCGAGTGGGTTATGTCATTGGGAGAGGTTATAAACCGCGCAACGATGCTCAACCCATTTATTATGGGTATCATCGTTTCGGTATCTGTAGGCTGCATCCTAACCCTTCCTATTAGCTCGGCAGCGCTATGCATCTCTATTGGTCTTAGTGGTCTTGCTGCGGGTGCTGCAACTGCGGGATGCTGTGCGCAGATGATAGGCTTTGCGGTTATTAGCTTCAAGGATAACGGTGTTGGTGGACTTATCTCACAGGGTCTTGGAACATCGATGTTACAGATAGGAAATATCGCACGCAAGCCTATAATATGGCTTGCTCCAACACTCGCAGGCGCGGTACTGGGGCCCATGTCGACAATGGTATTTAAGATGACCAACAGCCCTGCAGGTGCCGGCATGGGTACTGCGGGTCTTGTAGGTCCTATTGGTTGCTGGGACTCAATGTCGGCAACTATGGATAGCGGAGTGCTAATCTCTGAGATTATTATCCTCTACTTCATCGCCCCTGCGATGCTAAGTCTGCTCTTCCATGCTATTATGGTACGCCTCGGCTGGGTTAAGAGTGGAGATATGAAGCTTCAACGATAGGATATATCAATAAAAAGTGGTATCTTTGTGGCGATGAGTCGTTTTTGGGATATAATACCGCATAGTTTCCGTCGTCGCACCCTCGGTGTGGTGATGACAATCTTCTTGCGTGCCATACTTAACTTTGTGGGTGTGGCAACGCTTATTCCTATACTCATCCTCATTGTCGATAGTAATAACATCACATCTACTGGTTACCTAAACTGGCTATATAACGCCCTAAATATCGACTCATACCAGACATTCTCTATTGTCGTGTGCTTAGGTGTTATCGCGATTATAACACTTAAAAATATAGCTGTTATATACCTATACCGCTTCGAACGCGACTATATCTACTCGCTCTACAAGTACCTCTCCGAGCGTCTATACGAGGGCTATTATCGTAAGGGTTTAGGCTTTATCAAGCATAGCAACACTGCTATTCTTACCCGCAATGTGAATGTTGTGAGCCTAATCTTTGCCACAAATATCCTCAAGCCTATTGCAACGATTATTGGCGAGGGACTGCTCCTTGCGCTTATGTTCATCGCGTTGGTGCTATACTCGCCTATTATTGCAGGTGTCGTTGTTGTACTATTCCTTCCGATAGTAGCGCTGTTCTATATCAGTATGCGCAAGCGACTTAATGCCATAGGCGACAGAGAGAACGCCGCACAGAGAGCCAAGGGTCGCATTGTAGCCGAGACATTTAGGGGTTATGCAGACATTGAGATAAACAATGCTTTTCCTCTCACATTTAGCAACTTTAACAAGGTTATAGACGAGGCTGTAAAACTCCGCAAGGAGTATGCAACTATCAGCATGTTGCCACAGATGTTTACCGAGGTTGGACTTGCCATAGGTCTCACAGTCATTATCATCATAAGCCTATACAACACCAGCGACAACCTTGTTATTATGCTCGGTATCTTCGCCATTGCAGGCGTACGTCTACTACCATCCCTTCGTACGATTATGGCGAGTTGGAGTTCGATACGCTACAACCGCTACACCATAGATACACTCCTTGATGCAGAGGATAAAGAGGGACAAACCATTACCCCTGCGACCACCGAGCGTTTTAACTTCGAACGTAGCATTGAACTTCGCCAATTGGGATTCCGCTTCGAAGATAGTAGCGCCCCACTACTTAAGGATATATCGCTCACTATTAATAAGGGCGAGCGTATCGGTATCACTGGTGCTTCAGGCGTGGGTAAGACTACCCTATTTAACATCATTCTCGGTCTCTACCGTCCAACATCTGGCGATATATATGTTGATGGCGAGAGACTTGATGAGAGCAATATCCGCAAGTGGCAGAATAGCATTGGCTATGTATCGCAGTCGGTATTTATTGCAGATAGCACCCTTGTAGAGAATATAGCCTTTGGCTGCGAGAGCGAAAGTATCGACCTCGAGCGCATAAATAGAGTTATAGAGCTTGCCGACCTTACGGAGTTTGTCTCATCGCTACCCGATGGCATACACTCACGCATTGGCGAGCAGGGTTCGAAAATATCGGGCGGTCAGCGTCAGCGCATAGGCATCGCCCGCGCACTATACAAGAATTCTGACATTCTCTTCTTCGACGAGGCGACATCATCGCTCGACAACAAGACAGAGGAGAATATCAACAACGCAATACATAACCTATCGATTAAGAATAGCTCGCTCACGATAGTAATCATTGCACACCGCGAGAGTTCGTTGGAGTATTGCGATAGAATCATAACACTCGAATAACTATGTACGACTACCTAATAGCAGATATACGACTACGCAGTGATAAAGACCTTGTAGAGATGGGCATTAGAGGCTTCAAGCCCTTTGCTACGGAGTGTGGCAAAGATGCAGAATGTACTCTTCGATTTGTCGACACGATAGATGTCGTAGCCTTTGGTAGCCTACGCACACTATCCGAGAGCTACATTGCAGATAGCGACTCCGATAGTTCATTCTACGCCACAAAAGATGGATACCTATACTCAATTATCAGTCGCGACAAGAGTCAGCAGCCAGCGCTGTTCTATATCAATAGCACCACAAACGAGGTAATCACAGACATTAAGCCTTCGGACAATCTCTCCCTTGCCATATTGCGTTTTGGCATCTGGGTAATGTTTGGCACGGTACTTCTCAAGCACAATGCAGTGGCGATACACTCTTCGGTTATTGTAGCCGAGGGTCGCGGTGTCCTCTTCCTTGGCGAATCAGGCACAGGCAAGAGTACACACACGCGCCTTTGGAGAGAGAACATCGAGGGGGCAAGACTCCTTAATGACGACTCCCCTATTGTGCGTATCGTAGATGGCGAGGTACGTGTATATGGTTCACCTTGGAGTGGCAAGACTCCTTGCTACAAAAATGAAGTCTACCCTATGGCTGGTCTATGTCGCTTATCACAAGCACCTCACAACCACATCACACGCCTTTCGAACCTTATGGCTATTGGTGCGCTACTACCATCGTGTCCTCCAATATTTGCTCACGATAGCGCATTGCAGGATATGATATGCACTACGGTAGGCGATATCGTGCGTGGCACAAAGAGCTACCATTTAGAGTGTCTTCCAAACAACGAGGCCGCAGAGTTATCCTATAACACCATTATAAGGAATGAGTAATCATCTCGACATAGCCACTGCCGACATTACCAACCTTTTGGAGGAGGGAGCGACATTCAAAATCGTAGTTAGAGGATATAGTATGCTTCCGTTGCTCGGCTTTGGACACGACACCATAGTCCTACGTCGTATAGACAAGAGCGAGGATATATCGGGGCGTATCGCCATGTTCCGCAACGATAGTGGTCGTATCGTAGTACACCGTATTATAGGTATTAGCAATGGCATCGTATCGCTTCGTGGCGATGGTAACCTCTACCAAGTGGAGCAGTGTAAACGAGAGGAGATTATAGCTGTATTGGAGAGTGTGGTGCGCGAGAATGGTAAGGAGATAAGTTGTAGCTCTCGACACTGGCATAGAATGGAGCGACTATGGCTCAGCATGCCACTATGGATGCGCAGATATGCGCTCGCCATACTGCGTCGTGTGGCAGATTATAAAGATAAAAAACGATATTAGATGGATATTAGAATTGGACAAGGCTACGACGTTCACGCCCTTGCCGAGGGTCTACGCTTGGTACTTTGTGGCGTAGAGGTCGAGCATACAAAGGGATGCGTGGCACACTCTGACGGAGATGTTGCCATACACGCACTCTGTGATGCACTTTTAGGAGCATTAGCATTGGGAGATATAGGAAAACTATTCCCAGATAGCGACCAACAATACAAGGGTATCGACTCAACAAAACTTCTTCATGTGGTTGTAGAGCGTATCAAGAGCGAGGGCTACAAAATTAGCAACACCGATATCACTATCGCCATGCAACGCCCTAAGCTACGCCCACATATCGACCATATGCGCGAGCGTTTAGCGGAGGTTATGGGCATCGAGGTAGGTCGTGTATCGGTTAAGGCTACCACCACCGAGCGTCTCGGTTTTGAAGGTAGAGAGGAGGGTGTATCGGCAACTGCCGTAGCACTGCTTATAAAGGAGTAGCAATATCAATAAGTCAAAGGTACGAGTACTGAGAATATAGCTGATATAAATAGTTTGGGGCTATCCGGTGGATAGCCCCATTATATTATTGTATGTTAAGAGTGCTTAAGGAACTGTTAATTTGATACCTTAATTTTAAGACTCTTAGACGACTCCTCACCTAATGTAGCATAACAGCTAAAGTGACCAACCTCTGCAGTAGTATATGTATTACCCTCTAAAGCAGTCTCATTCCAATAGATTGTAGCACTGCTTGTGATATCCACGCCTTCTGCATTTGTAACTGTGAATATTACAACGTCACCAATCGTAACTATGGTATTATCTGCAATGAGTGTCAAAGTCTTCTTTACATGAACATAACCCACTGGCATCTGTACAATATCAACCGTGTAGTTCAAGAAATCATTCTCAATAGGAGACAACTTGATACTTGCATAACGCTTTTCATCAGTAGAGTTTGGCTGAACCTTAATCTTAAGTGTACCATTTGCAATATCGTCAATATCACTAATCTCAATCCAACTCTGAGCCTCCTCTGAAATCTCGAACTTGAACTCGTGTACCAAATCAACATCCAAATACTCCTTTACATCCTTAAGACTAATATTGAGGTTAGCACCCTCTGGGCTAATAATATAGTTACCCTCATCGTCAACCTCAAAGATACCCTCACCAGATACTGGATCTGGTAGATATGGACGAAGAAGATCCGACAGATCAAAACCGCCCTCGCAACCAACAGCAAAGAGTGCTACTGAAAATAGTAGCGCAAAAAATTTCTTCATAGTTATAAGTGTTTGTGTGTTTAGTATACTTTATTAGTACAAAGGTATAACATTTTTTTATGTTTGCAAAATATTCGCAACTATTTGATTTGCTTTTTATTTCTTCGATGGCTACACTCCTTTCCGCACTCCGAGCAAGAACAGCTATCGCCACAGATAAAGAAATGCCATATACGACGCACAACAAGCACACATACGACTATGGCTACTACTGCCACCACAACCTCTTGCCAGTTCTCTATCATAGCCACAATATTATATGGTAAGCAATCCACGCCATAAGCCACGCAACAGCTGTATTATATATTGCCGAGCCTACAGCCCATCTCCAATTTAGCTCCGAGCCTATAGCCATAATCGTAGCAAAACATGGCATATAGAGCAACGAGAAGATAAGGAATGCCACTGCCGTAGCTGTTGACATATCATTTGCCATACGACGGCTTACATCCTCCGATAGCACATCGTCACTCTCTGGCTCTTGGTCATGAGGCTGTGCATATAGCACATTCATCGTACTCACTACAATCTCCTTTGCAGGGACTCCCGAGAGCAAGGCTATAGTAGTCTGCCAATTCATATCCATAGGCTCGAACACAGGTTGGCAAAACTCACCAATACGACCCATATAGGACTGCTCATAGCGTGGAGTCTCTGGCTCTGCATCCACCGTAGGGCGTGGGTAGTAACTTAGCAACCACACCACTATCGAGGCAAGCAAAATCAAGCCACCCATCTTCTTTAGATACTGCGCACACTTCGACCACATATGGCGCAACGTAGCCTTAGCCGTAGGGATGCGATATGGCGATAGCTCCATAACAAAAGGCGCCTCCTGCTTACTAAACATAAACCTACGCATTAGTCGTGCCGAGACCACAGCCATAAGAATACCGAACATATAGAGCAGGAAAAGGACACTACCCGCATTCTCGGGGAAGAACAAGCCTACTATCATAATATAGATAGGTAGGCGCGCACTGCACGACATAAATGGCACTACCATCGTTGTAATAATACGCGAGGTCGTACACTCTATCGTGCGACACGCCATAACGGCTGGCACGTTGCAACCAAAGCCCATAACCATCGGTATAAAGGACTTGCCATGCACACCCATACGATGCATAACCTTATCCATAATAAATGCGGCGCGAGCAAGGTATCCCGAGTCCTCAAGTATGGAGATAAAGAGGAACAATATCATAATATTGGGCAGGAAGACCAACACACTACCCACACCACTAATCACACCATCGGTAAGCATATCCCTAAGTGGGCCTTCGCTCATTATGCCACGCACAGCATCATACAACCAGTTTACACCCGCATCAATCCAATCCTGAGGGTATGCACCGAGAGTAAAGGCGCAGTAGAACATAAACCACATCAAGGCAAAGAATATCGGGAATCCCCAGATACGGTGTGTTACAATCTCATCTATCTTATCACCGATGGTGTTGCGCTTACGCTCCGAAGCCTCATATGTCTCCTTCAACGCACCAGATATAAAGCCATACTTCTGTCCCGCAAGTGCAGTTTCGATATCTTCGTCCAAAGCCTGTTCTATATCGGCTCGCGCAGTATCTGCCATCTTTACCCACCTATCATAGTGTGGCGCGGACTCCAAGAGCGACTTAATCTCCTCATCTCCTTCGATAAGCTTTAGCGCATAGTAGCGTGGTGGGAAGTGAGCAATAAGTTCTTCGCGATGCTGACGCATATCGGCATTGAGCTGCGCAAGATTCTCCTCGATAACCGTACCGTAGCCGATATGGATATGTCGCACACTCTGGTCGCGGTTTTCATAGACCTCAATTACAGACTCCAACAGGTTGTCAATACCTACACCCGTAGGAGAGACTACTGGCACAATAGGAATACCCACCATCTTACCCAAAGCCTCGTGGTCGAATTTAGCACCACTGCGCTCCAACTCATCGTACATATTAAGCGCAATAACCATCTTTGGGCTAATATCGATAAGCTCGGTTGTAAGATAGAGGTTACGCTCCAAATTTGAAGCTACAACGGTATTTACAATAACATCTGGAGGGTTATTAATAAGGTGTCTACGAACGTAGACCTCCTCAGGCGAATATGCCGAGAGTGCATAAGTTCCTGGCAGATCAGTAACTTCAATGGTATAGCCCTTATATTTTAATGTTCCGCGCTTTGCATCTACCGTAACACCACTATAGTTACCCACATGCTCACTACGACCACAGAGAGTATTAAATAGTGATGTTTTACCAGAGTTTGGGTTACCCACCAAGCCAATAGTTATATGGTTATGCGTGCTATCAACAGCATGAGACACAATATCCTCGCTATCTATGAGGGTAAGATCTTCCGCAGAGACAAGTTTACCCGCCTCTTCACGTGTCATCACGACGATCATCTCCGCCTCCTTACGACGTAGCGAGATATCATAGCCCATGATATGATACTCGATAGGATCCTTGAGTGGCGCATCGAGAATTACGGTTACCTCCTGACCGCGCACAAAGCCCATCTCCATAATACGACGACGGAAACCGCCATAGCCAAGGACCTTGACCACGGTAGCCGTCTCACCAGTTTTCAAATCGCTTAACCTCATACTTATAAATATTCGCGACAAAGGTAGTAATTTCACGCAACGAGGTCAATCCCTAAAAATGGTTATTTTTTGCCTATAAAACTATACTGACCAAACTGCGATTACTAAATATCCCAATAAATCACACATTTAGACGAAATTTTTGACAAAAACTATTGCAAATGAAATAATAATTCTTAACTTTGCATAAAGAACAAACACTTAATTTTTAATGATATGAAGACATTGGTAGAAAACATTGCAGCTCAGTATGAGGCTTTTGCAAAGGATGCAGGTTTGCAGGTAGAGAAGAACAACAAGGCAGCAGGTACTCGCGCTCGTAAGGCAGCTTTGGAGCTTACAAAGCTTTTGAAAGAGTTCCGCAAGGTTTCTGTTGAGGAGGCTAAGAAGTAATCCTTGCCTACGCATAAATAGATTGAGGTTGCCCACGCGGGACAACCTCAATTTTCATTTATACACATTACAAACAATAAACGTTTGAAAGCAGAACACGAAGTGGGATAAGTCAATTTTTGATTTTAGAAGAACAGATTTGTTCTATCGTATAAATAAAATATCGCGGGATAGTACCAAAGCGTACAGCCCGCGATATTTTGTATAGGGGAGGGCTGACTAAAAAGTAACTTTGCCAGCCCCCATAACCTAAGAGAGTGAATAAAAAGATGTAGTTTTAGGCTTGCGAAGCCCGAAAAAGCGGAGTTTACTGAGCGTAAATGAGCATTTTGAGGGCAAGCGTAACGACAAAATACACTTTTTATTCACTCTCATAAATCGAAAATTAAAAGTTGTAACCGACTATATCAGACTCATACTCACTCCAACCACTTGCACTCTTATACGCCTCTACTGACTCTGCGGGTACATATATTGTGCAGTCAATATTACATATATTGCCACTCTCATCTTGCATTGCAAACCCATACCAATAACCATTGTTATCTTCTATTGTTGTTGGTGGGTTTATAGCCTTACAATATACAGTCTTAAGATTTTCACAAAAAGCAAAAGTAGCATATCCAATCGTAGTTACACTATTAGGGATAGTTACATTTGTAAGGCTGCTGCAATAATTGAATGCATAACTTCCAATCGTAGTTACACTATCTGGAATTGTCACACTTGTTAGGTTGGTGCAACTACTGAATGCCCAATCTCCAATTGTAGTTACACTATCTGGAATAGTTACACTTGTTAGGCTGCTGCAACCAGAGAATGCAGAACTTCCAATTGTAGTTACGCTATCAGAGATAGCGTATTCAATTAGTCCCGCAGGAGCAAAAGAATTAAGTGTACCATCAATAATCAAGTATCTACCATCCTCGGATGCAAACTTGCCATTAAACTCTTGTAGGCTACTGCAACCAGCGAATGCACCACCTCCAATCGTAGTTACGCTATCAGGAATAGTCACACTTGTAAGGTTGCTGCACTCATAGAATGCAGAATCTCCAATCTCCGTTACGCTATCACCAATAGTTACACTTGTAAGGCTGGTGCACTCAGCGAATGCAGCACGTCCAATCGCAGTTACGCTATCAGGGATAGTTATACTTGTAAGGCTGCTACAACCATTGAATGCTTGGCTTCCAACCGAAGTTACACTATCAGGGATAGTTATACTCGTAAGACTACTGCAAACGAAGAATGTGCCATGTCCAATCTCCGTTACGCTATCACCAATAGTTACACTTGTAAGGCTGCGGCAAGCAAGGAATGCACAATCTCCAATCTCCGTTACGCTATCACCAATAGTTACACTTGTAAGGCTGTAGCAATCCCAGAATGCACCATATCCAATCGAAGTTACGCTATCAGTAATAGTTACACTTGTAAGGCTGTAGCAATTTTGGAATGCAGAATCTCCAATTATGTTTCCATAAAATTCCAAAACACCCTCTCCATTGATATATGTATTACTTTTTACAGTCATATTATTATTTGGAGTGATAGGGTTTCCATCTATGGTGGTATAGCGAATAATAGAGGTTTGAGCATCCTCTGGGATACTTCCCTCTGCTACAATTCTATCTGCATACTCCCTCCATCCCTCAGCGTTTTTATACGCCTCTACACACTCTGTATACACATATATTGTGCAGTCAATATCATAAATACCACTCTCATCCTCCATCGCAAAACCATACCAATAACCATTGTTATTTACTATTGTTGTTGGTGGGTTTATAGCCTTGCAATATACAGTCTTAAGATTTTCACAAAAAGCAAAAGTGGCAAATCCAATTTCAATTACGCTATCTGGAATAGTTATACTTGTAAGGCTACAGCAACCATAGAATGCATTATTTCCAATCGTAGTTACACTATCACCAATAGTTACACTTGTAAGGCTGTAGCAATTATAGAATGCATAACTTCCAATCTCCGTTACGCTATCACCAATAGTTACACTTGTAAGGCTGAGGCAATAATGGAATGCATATTCTCCAATCGAAATTACGCTATCTGGAATAGTTATACTTTCAAGGCTACAGCCTTGAAATGCTCTCGCATCAATAGAAGTTACGCTATTAGGGATAATATATTCTGTTACATCTGCAGGGGCAAATGCTTTGAGTACACCATCTATAATTAGGCATCTACCATCCTCTGATGCAAACCGACCCTTAAACTCGTGTAGACTGTTGCAATATCCGAATGAAAAATATCCAATCGTAGTTACGCTATCAGGAATTGTAATACTCTCAAGTTTAATGCAATCTATGAAAGCATGGTTTCCAATTGTTGTAACACTATGTGGTATCACATACTCGGTAAGTCCTGCAGCGGCAAAACAGGTGAGTACATTATCTATAATAAGGCAACGACCATCCTCTGTGGCAAATTTACCTCTAAATTCACGAAGATTATCGCAACTTCTAAAAGTCTGACCACCACCATACCAGTTAGCACTTCCTATCGTTGTTACACTTTCTGGAATGGTAATAACCTCTAAATTATCACAATCATAAAATGATATTCCACCTATTGTTGTTATACTATTAGGGAGAATTATGTTTTTGATATTGTCGCAATCCAAAAATGCAGTATCTCCAATTATAGTTACATCGCCATCAAACTCTATTACACCTTTACCGTCTACATAAGTATTAGAAACAATATTAGCACCAAATGTTGTAAGTGCGTCAGCGTAGTTGTTATTCTCTCCACTATATGGCTCAACAATCTCGCCATTTACCGAGGTGTACCAAATCTGATTATGAGGAATATCAACTACAACATCCTCATTATCTTCATCCGCGCCTGCCTGGTTAATGGTGATGCGGTAACTCTCATCGTTTGAGAGTGTTAGGTCAGCATAGCCTGTGCGACCCTCCTTATCTTTATTGTGCAAGACCTTAATCTGAATTTTGATATCCTTGCCCGCCTTACCACTCATTGGATCAATCTCAAGCCACTCGGCATCGGTCTTTACCTCCCAGTCGAGTGTAGACTCAAATTTGTAGTTTAGCACAGTCTGCTTGCTTGGAACATCAACCGAAAGTTCTGTACCCTCAGCAAAGACAACACAATCGCGCTTGCCGAGCAGGTCATCGATCTTCTCATCTATCATCTCGCACGATAACGCTGCGAAAGAGATAAGAAATAGTGTAAATAATCTCTTCATACTATTGGTGTTTGTTAATAATTGCAAATGGTTTGTAATACAAAGTTAGTAAAAAAAATATCAAACAACAAAAAAGGGGCTGACTAAAAAGTAACTTAGCCAGCTCCAATAACCTAAGAGAGTGATTTCAAACAATCACAATTTCTATTTACGCACCACCGTGGCATTGCGATACGACCCAACCACAAGCGCCACACCGATAAATATCACAATAGCAAAGAGCAGTGTATCGGGGTGCAACTTATCCAACTTCATCGCCACCGACAAGCTCACTGCCACGACAGGTTGTATATATGCATAGATACTCGATGCCGTAGGAGCAATGCTACGAAGCGAGTAGTTAAGCAGAAGATTGGGCAGATACGTAGGCACTATCAATACGAAGAGTGAAGCTAACAAAATCTTTGTATCCATCCCCGAGAAGTCAATCAGCAACATATCATCAACACCTATCGGTAGCATCACAAAGGCTGAGACGCAATATATCCAGCGTAGCACCGTCGTTACGCGATACTTACCCACCAATCTCTTACACAGCACCATATAGGATGCCGAGACGCACGACGATATAAATATCAGAATATTACCCCAGAGGCTCGATTGTGTGTGGACATCGCTACCACTCGATAGTATTATTGCCAACGTACCCGCCATACCAAGCAATAGTCCAAAGATCTTCATCTTCGAAAAACGGTCAATACCAACTATAACTGACAGCACAAGCACTAATAGCGGCGTTGTCGTTCCAATAATAGAGCCATCGATAGGCGATGTATGGGCAAGACCATACATCATACATAGCTTGCGCGCCACACCCATAAGCAGAGCTGCACCCAATATTTTAAGTCTGTCGTTTGGCGCGACCCTCTCACGTGGTTCCCATAGCATCGGTATAAGCGAGAAGAGTGCCGCTATTATCAGCGAGGCTGTAACCATCGCCATAGGCGAGATATATCGCCCTAAGACAAGGTTGTAAAAGGGATAATCACACGCCCAAACGATATTACAAAATATGAGTGCTATATATGCATTACGAGCCTTTAACATAGTCATATAGATAATAAACCACCCTACTCAAGCAAAGTTTGTGCCTATGCCGTTTCAGTGCATAATTGAAATAATGGATATTTATTCAAAATGCTTACGATAATTATAAAAAATTTTATTATCTTTGCACTGTAATTGCTTAGAAAGCATAAATCGGACATTTTTTAATAACTAAATAGAGTTTGTAATATGATCAATTACAAGGATTTGGGTCTCGTAAACACACGCGAGATGTTCAAGAAGGCAGTAGATGGTGGCTACGCTATCCCTGCATTCAATTTCAACAATATGGAGCAGTTGCAGGCTATCATCATGGCTGCAGCAGAGACAAAGTCTCCAGTTATTCTTCAGGTATCTAAGGGTGCTCGTCAGTATGCTAACCAGACACTTCTTCGCTACATGGCAGAGGGTGCTGTTGAGTATGCTAAGGAGCTTGGTTGGGAGAAGCCACAGATCGTGCTTCATCTTGACCACGGTGATAGCTTCGAGACTTGCAAGAGCTGTATCGACATGGGCTTCTCATCTGTTATGATCGATGGTTCACACCTTCCATACGATGAGAACGTAGCTCTTACAAAGAAGGTTGTTGAGTACGCTCACCAGTTCGATGTAACTGTAGAGGGCGAGCTTGGCGTATTGGCAGGTGTTGAAGATGAGGTATCTGCTGAGGAGAGCCACTACACTAAGCCAGAGGAGGTTGTTGACTTTGTAACAAAGACTGGTTGCGACTCACTCGCTATCTCTATCGGTACTTCACACGGTGCTTTCAAGTTCACTCCTGAGCAGTGCACACTTGACCCAGAGACTGGTCGTCTTCTTCCTCCACCATTGGCATTCGACGTATTGGCAGCTATCGAGGAGCAGCTTCCAGGCTTCCCTATCGTACTCCACGGCTCATCATCAGTACCACAGGACGAGGTAGACACTATCAACAAGTATGGCGGTGCTTTGAAGGCTGCAGTAGGTATTCCTGAGGAGCAGCTTCGCAAGGCTTCAGAGAGCGCTGTTTGCAAGATCAACATCGACTCTGACTCTCGTCTTGCTATGACAGCAGCTGTACGCGAGGTATTCGCTCAGAAGCCAGCAGAGTTCGACCCACGTAAGTACTTGGGCCCAGCTCGCGACAATATGAAGAAGCTCTATATCCACAAGATTAAGGAGGTTCTTGGCTCAGACAACAAGGCTTAATCGACAGATTAGGATATAACAATAGAGTGCCCCCAAAGTTTGATTAGACTTTGAGGGCACTCCTATTTTATACCATAGGCATGAATGTAAAGTTTAGTAGAGGTTAATCCGCCATTGCAAATAAAGTATTATCTTTGTAGCAAAGATACTTAGACAAAGTGAGGATATTGTAGTTTTAATACGATGCTTTATAATGAAAACACATATAACGAATAAGGAGATTTGGAGTATTGCGTTGCCGATAATGTTGGGTAACATGGCTCAGACTATCATCAACTTCACCGATACAGCATTTTTGGGACACCTTGGCGTTGTGGCTTTGGGTGCTTCGATGCTTGCAGGTCTCTTTTACTTTGTGTTTACAACTATTGCTGCGGGCTTTGCGGTGGGAGTCCAGATTATTATTGCGCGCCGCTTTGGCGAGAAGAACTATGGTCGTATAGGTGTAATCTTTCAGCACGGTTCTCTCTTTGTACTGGCATTGGGTTGTCTACTATTATCGGTATTATATCTCTTCTCCGACCACCTTCTGCTATGGCTTATCGACTCGCAAAACATATATGAAGCCTCGCTCGATTATATCAAATACCGCCAATTTGGCATTATATTCGTCTGTTTCAACTTTCTCTATCGGGCATTGTATGTAGGAATATCATCCACTAAGGTAATCACATACTCTACGATAATAATGGCTGTTGTAAATATATTTCTGGATTACTGCTTGATATTTGGTAATTGGGGTTTTCCAGAGATGGGCATTGCTGGTGCGGCAATAGCATCGTTTGCAGCTGAGATATCGGCTTTTGTCTTCTTCTCTGTATATAGCTACATCAAATTGCGCAACAAGGAATACGGAATGTTTAGGAGATATCGCATTGAGCCTGAGCTTATGGGGAGAATCCTAAGAATATCGACCCCTACAATGGTACAAAAACTTCTATCGTTTGGTGTATGGTTCATCTTTTTTGTGCTTATTGAGAAGATGGGTGAGACGGCAACGGGTATCTCATCCATCACACGAAGCATATACATGATTCTTATAACGCCATGCTTTGCCTTTTCTACAACGACAAATACACTTGTGAGCAAGGTTATCGGCGAAGGACACACCGATCAGGTATTCTCCACAATCGGCAAAGTACTCAAAAATTGTCTGCTATGCACAATACCTATTGTGGCGATTGTGGCTATATTTCCTGTGACCATTGCCTCAATCTATACTGATGATCTAAACTTTGCCACCCTTGTTGTGCCTTCGATCTTTGTGATATGCAGTGGCACAATATTTCAGGGCATTGGCAATGCCTATTTTGAAGCTGTTTCTGGTACGGGTAACACCTCGGCAGCACTCTATCTCGAGTCTATTATTTTGGTTATCTATGTACTCTTTATAGTCGCCATGACCAACCTTACAACTAAGGTAGAGTGGGTTTGGACGGCTGAAATACTCTATGGCGTGCTACTCGGAATATTCTGTTCCTTGTATATGAGATATGCCAAGTGGGACAAGAAACGAATCTAATGGTGCTGCCCGTCTTGTTCGGGCAACCACCGTTTAGGTTTTATGGAATAAAAAAAACACCTCGATATTTCGAGGTGCCTAAGTAGCGAGAGAGAGACTTGAACTCTCGACCTCATGATTATGAATCATGCGCTCTAACCAGCTGAGCTATCTCGCCATTGCTCTAAAAGCGAGTGCAAAGATAAGGATATTTTTTATCTCTGCAAACTTTTTAGCAACTTTTTTTTAATTATTTACAAAATTGGGGCGTTCCGCATAATTTGGAACGCCCCAACTCTATAAATTAAGAATTATAATCGCTTAGTCCTCCTCGATTACACCTGTCCAGTTACAAGTGATATTGTTACCCAAGCAGTCGTATGCGTTAAGCTTTACAGTGTGTGTACCATCGCCATTATTAATAAACTCAGCAGTACCACTCTTAAGCATTGCATAGTTTGCATAACCTGTTGCTGAAGAACCACCATACTCATACAACCAGCTACCTACAGACTGAGCATAGTTATTGGTGAAACCTGCCATCATAACCATCTTACCTGGAGTGTTTGAGATAGTGTACTTACCGTCGAAATCGCCATTCTGAGACTTGTTATCAGTGATTAGGTCGAACTGCAATGTATCACCAAAAACATAGCCATTAGACTTGTTCATAATGTAGATTGTATAGTTCGAGTAGCCTGTGTTCCAATAGTCGCCCTCGTAGCCCCACTTAGCACGATGCTCGCCATCGAAGGTTACGTGATGATCACTTGTATATGTTGACTTAGCCTCACCATCCTGACCGCCAGTTGGGTTGTTATTGTTGCCGCTATCGCCACCATCGTTGCCGCTATTCTCTCGTGCATCCATACACTCAAGGCTACCGTTGTATGTTACCTTATGACGCTTGCCCTCGATAGTTAGCTCAAGCTCAACCTTCTCTGGACTAACAATCATCTTTGCATCGGTGTAAGAGATGATTTTAGTGTTAGTATCATCTGTACCAGTTAGGTATAGTTTGCTATATGTACCAACGATGACATATGTCTGCAATGTATCAGTTGCCGAGAATGTATAGCTACCATTTGGCAATACAGAGGCATTGCCCAAAGGTGCATTCACATAGACACGATAGTATGTTGCATTTGCATACAACTGACCAGCATTGTTCATAGGCTTGTCAGAGATATGTAGCAAATAGAGATCTGCACCCTCGCCATACTCCTCGCCATAGTAGTAACCATTAAGATAAGTACCCTCGAACTCTACGTCGAACTTACCACTAATTGAGCCACCAGACTTCTGCGAGAATACAACGTCGAACGACTCGTTACCATAAGTAGCACAAATGATAACGATACGTGTAGAAGATGTAGTGTTAGCATCGAACTCTACAAGTATAACACCGCTAGCAGGATTTGTGATAGCCTTTACTGCATCAGCACCCTGCTTAATCTCAGTATTTACAGTTGCACCAGAGACTGGATTTGCAATAGAGTAGGTAATTACTACAGAGCCACCATTAGCATCTACCTCATACTGATTTGCAGATGTAAGTTTGAAATTTGCGCCAGCATTATCCTCGCCAACCTCACATGCAGTGAAGAGCGCAAGCATTGCCATCAATGCAATTGAAAAAATACGTTTCATAGTCTATTTTAATTAATTGTTTGCTATTATCTATTTGTTGTGAATGGTCCATACTCCTGGTATGTAGCGCCACCATTGTTGTCAAGCACCTTGATACACAAAGTGTAAGATGTACCATACTTCAAGTTCTCCCACTTGTAGTCGTACTGGCTTGACATAAACTGACGCTTGAACTCTGGACTAAGGTCTGGAACGAGAGATAACATACACTCCTCGTAAGAGTTATAGCCAAACTGAACATAAGCACCAGCCTTCACCTCCTCGACATTTGCAGTCTCCAACATAGCAGCGTAGCAACTCCATACATTAGCTCCAAATACGCAGTCGAAGACAACATCGTTAACATTGATTTGCTTCATAGTAACATCTACACGACCACTACCTACGCTCTCAGCCTTAGTGCGAATCTGCACCACCTCAACACCACCAAGCAAACTATTCTCCTGACCCTCGCTGTAGTCCATCAAGGCTGCAATGATAAGGTAATCGGTAGAAGATGTTACTTTCATTTCAAGGCCTGGGACATACTCACAATACTCGCCATTTACCCAGTCGAATGTAAGTGGACCGCCAAGCATAAAGCCATAAGTTACAACCCAAGCACCTGGGTTAGACTGATACTGATCGTAGACGCGCTTATCTACAACCGAGCAACGCCAATACTGATCTGGCTCAGCATTGATTCTAAACTTGAACGATGTAGAACCAACCTCAAGCACCTCGATAAGCTTATCAGAGCCTGCGTCATCACCTGCAGGAACAGAGGCATTAGACATAATACCGTTATAGTAACCCTGAATACTCTTCGATACACCATCAACCTCGTATGTTAGCATCATATAGATAGCATAGTAACCATTAACCACATCAACTGTTACATATGCATCTGTAAAGGCATATCCAAAGCCCTCCCAACCATTAGGAAGATAGCAAGAGCTCTCTGGGTGGATAGTATATGGGGCATAGGTTGAGCCGAGCGTATATGTTCCGTATGGGAAATACTGGCTCATAGTATCACTCAAAGTATAGAAATCCAACTGGATGCGGTCACCGTTCTCGAGTACGAAATATACATAGTAGTTGTACTCATTATACCAACAGCCACCTGTTGTCTTAGTAATTACGACATTCTCAACACCGTCGATCTCTGGCAACTCGAAATTATCGTCATTGTTGCCACCGTTATCATCACCATTGTCATCACCATTGTCGTTACCGCCGTTACCACTATTGTTACCCTTAGTAGTAAATGTGAGTGTGTTCGACAATACAACGTCAACACTGTTCTTAGCAGCAGCAACAAGATGATAAGTTGTACCACTCTTCAAATTTTCAACAGCCACCGGGTCATTAAAATTCTGCACAGCTACGCCCTCAGCAAAGACTCTCTCGGCAGTGATCAAATCACCATCATAGAGAATATAGGCACACTTAGATGCACCAGTAGCCTTAATAGAGAAGACATAGGTGTTGTCGGCAACTACCACCTCCTCAATCTGGATAGTAGGAGCGACCTCCTCCTGCAATTCACACGATGCAAATCCAAACATCGCGACAAATGCAACGAATAAAAGTTTTGTAAATGCTTTCATTTTTTGTGTATTATTAGTAAGTTTTAGTATTGATTTCGTATAAAAAACACACCGCAAAGATAATAAATATATTTTACCCCCCCCCTAATTTTTTTAGAAAAATAAACCATTTTATGGTATATATTTTGCAAACCTATCATAAAAAGGTTATGTTCCTAAAATTCATCAACATATTATCGCTGCTTGCGAGCCTGATACTGCTCGCATCACTATCGGTGGAGATAATCTACTCGCACGAATTGGAGCACTTCGCGAAAATATACTCCTGGGCAATGTTGGTCGTGTGCATAATCTTTATCGTCGACTTCTTTACGTTGATGTATAACAACGAGCATCCGATACGTTTTTTTGCTCGCAACTTTATGATGTTGGTGCTATCTATACCCTACCACTTTATCGTTGAACGCGCAGGCATTGTACTCAGCTACAAGGGTACGGTAGTACTAAGCGGTGTTATTATGCTTCGCGCGGTAATGGCACTATACTTCACGCTACGCTGGCTTATCGAGGGTCGTGCCACACGCCTGCTATGGGCATATATCGCTACGGTAGTGATATGCACATACTTCTCTGCGCTATTCTTCTACGAGTACGAAGCACCAGTAAATAGTAGCGTAGTGAGCTTTGGCGATGCGCTCTGGTGGGCATGTATGAATATGACTACCGTAGGAGCAGAGATTTTTCCAGTAACCGCTATAGGTAAGATTATATGCGTAATACTACCTATTATAGGTATGGCGATGTTCCCAGTATTCACAGTATATGTTACATCGCTATACGATAGGCAGAGACATGGCACGATGGTTGCAGATGATAAGGACAAACCAAAAATCTAATAGAATGAAAAAGATTTTACTTTTTATGACTATGGTTGCAGTAGCAACCTCAATCGTGGGCTGTAGCCAGCAAAGACGCTGGAACGATAAAGAACGTAGAGAGCTACGTCGTGAGCTACGTGCCTACCGCGATATGGTATACTTGGACAATCTTGCCGAGGCAGAGTTTGATGCCTTTAGCGGCAATGTTGTGGAGGCTATCGAGATCGACTACCCTGTCTACACAACATTTATCGAGCTTCCAGGCAGGGGCGATACGGTCGAGGTCTATGTTGTATCTACTATTGTGGAGGAGCTAAAGGCAAACCCTCACAATATGCGCAATATCTACCCTTATCCAATGCTTGTAGAGGAGGGCATCCTACCAGCAGGTCTTAACCATCAGGCACAGCGAGCCTTCTATGAGTGTTTCTCACGTAAGGTCAAGCAGTACTACCCTTCTACCCTCGCATTCTTCAACGCTGTAGTGGGCAACGACGCATCACAAGCGACACTTGCCGATATGCAGATGCAGTGCGCTGCCGACCTCTTCGACTGGGGTGTGGAGGTTGACGAGACGATGATTATTGAAGAAGATTAAAAACGCACACCTTTTACCCATTGCATAGTTAAGTATAAAGTTTGTTCGAGTGCGCTCGAATGCGGAGGGGATGCGCGGGTTGCTTACCGCGCGCCCCTCTGATTGTTAAGTGAAAACTGAAAACTGAAAGGTGAACTTTGCGATTAAGGTGAGAGCAGAGTAATGTGTTTGTTCATGTTCATTTGTTCAAAATACCTATGTTTTTGAACAAATGAACATGAACAAACCTACTCCCCCTCGCCCTGCACCGCCCAAATGAAACTGAAAAGTGAAAACTGGAAAGTGTGGTGCGCTTCGCGCGGAGATGATAACTGCGTCTGATACCAAAGGGCAGAAAGCGGCAGAAAAGGGCTTAAAGGGGAATCTTTATACAAATAACCCTTTTGGACCCTTAGGCCCTTTCAGCGTAGCTGTCGCTTGGCACAAGCGAAACAGACACAAACCCTCAGGGCATCACAGCCGAATTTCTTGTCAGAAGGGGTCAGATGTGGCCTCGATAAAGAAATTGCCCCAGATGGGACATACTAAGCGTATTTCCCATTTGGGGCAATGATTGAGAGGTCGCAGATGACCCCTTATCACAAGAAATTCACAAGAAATTACTCAATACCTACGCGATCAAAGATGAAATCTACATTCTTTAGGTAGTACTCGAGAGTGAAACACTCATCAAGTTCGGCACGAGTAAGGACAGCCATAACCTCTGGACTCTCAGCGAGAAGCTCTTGGTAGTCGGCACGCTCGCTCATAGCACGCATAGCGATAGGCTGAACGGTGTCGTATGCCTGCTCGCGAGAGAAGCCATGCTCGATAAGGGCGTTCATAACGCGCTGTGCAAAGATAACCTTGCGAGTGCGGTAGATGTTCTCCATCATCACATCCTTAAATACTACGAGATTCTCGAGGATGCCACGGAAACGGTTAAGCATATAGTCGAGAAGCATCGTTGCATCTGGGAGGATGATACGCTCAGTAGCAGAGTGTGAGATATCGCGCTCGTGCCATAGAGCCACATTCTCATAGAATGCTGCCATATAACCACGCATCACACGTGCGCAACCACACATATTCTCTGATGAGATTGGGTTACGCTTGTGTGGCATCGCTGAAGAGCCCTTCTGACCCTTGCCAAATGACTCCTCAACCTCATGTACCTCGGTACGCTGTAGGTTACGAATCTCCATTGCCATCTGCTCGATGCTCGATGCGATAACCGCAAGAGTAGCCATATAGTAGGCATGGCGGTCACGCTGAATAACCTGTGTAGAGATATTTGCGCTCTCAGTACCAAGCTTCTCGCATACGTAATCCTGAATAAATGGTGGAATATTTGCGAAGTTACCCACAGCACCTGAGATCTTACCAACCTCTACGCCACGTGCAGCAGTGATAAAACGGTTAAGGTTACGCTTCATCTCCTCATACCACAAAGCCCACTTTAGACCAAAGCATGTGATATCTGCGTGAATACCGTGTGTACGACCAATACATGGGGTATCCTTGAACTCGATAGCGCGCCTACGCAACACCTCCAACATCTGCTCAAGATCCTCTAAAAGGATGGTGTTAGCCTGCTTAAGAAGGTAGCCGTTAGCGGTATCTACAACGTCAGTACTTGTAAGACCATAGTGCACCCACTTACGCTCCTCGCCCAAAGTCTCGCTCACGGCGCGAGTGAAGGCTACGATATCATGACGCGTCTGCTGCTCAATCTCATAGATACGGTTGATGTCGAACTTTGCATTCTTCCACAACTTCTCAACATCCTCCTTAGGCACTACGCCAAGCTGGCTCCACGCCTCAGACGCCAAAATTTCAACACGTAGGTAAGCATCAAACTTATTCTGCTCGGTCCATACCTTACGCATAATCTCCCTACTATATCTCTCAATCATAACTTAATATTTTAGGTTAGCAATTTACTTACTCATTCTATTAATGTATGCCTCCACAGTATTCTCCATAAGGCAAGTAATAGTCATAGGACCCACACCACCTGGAACTGGAGTGATGGCTGCTGCAACATTCTGCGCCTCCTCGAAATCGACATCACCACAAAGCTTACCATTGCGAGTGTCGCGGTTAACACCCACATCGATAACCACAGCACCAGGCTTAATCATATCTGCAGTTACAAAACGCTCACGACCTACCGCAACAACGAGGATATCTGCACGACGTGTTACCTCTGCGAGATTCTTGGTCTTGGAGTGCGCCATAGTAACTGTAGCATTGGCATCCAATAGAAGCTTCGACACAGGCTGACCAACGATATTGCTACGACCAACAACCACGGCTTCCTTACCTGCGATATCTACTCCGGCGAAGTGAAGCAACTTGATAATACCCTTAGGGGTACACGGTAACATACAAGGTTGCTTAAGCCATAGCTTCGCCACATTGATTGGGTGGAAGGCATCCACATCCTTCTCTGGCGAGATTGCCATGATAACCTTATTCTCGTCGATATGCTTTGGCAATGGCAACTGCACAAGGATACCATCTACATCCTCATCCTCATTGAGCTGCTGCACAAGAGCCAAGAGATCCTGCTCAGAGATTGTAGCCTCACGACGAATGGTGGTATTGCGAATACCCACCTCTGTCGCAGCCTTTGCCTTACCAGTAACATATGATACACTCCCTGGGTCATCGCCAACAAGGATAACGGCAAGGTTTGGAGTGCGACCATACTGCTTGTTAAGCACGTCTACACGCACCTTAAGAGCCTCCTTGATTGATGCCGATAAATCTTTACCTTTTATAATCATAACTCTTTTTCTTTTTTACTTAAACGCCTTAGCACCAATATCGGTACGGTGGAAGAGATTATCACACTCAATCTTCGCAATCTCCTCACAAGCCTTCATCTGCGCCTCCTTGAGAGTTGGTGCTGATGCCACGACAATCATCACACGACCACCAGCCGTTACGAGGTTGCCCTCCTTCATAGCCGTACCCATATGGTATATCTTAGACTCTACACGCTCAGTACCATTGATCACAAAGCCCTTAGCATAGTCGCCAGGATAACCCTTAGATGCCAAAACAATGCCGAGAGTTGCCTCATCGCTCCACTCTGCCTCTGGCTGCTCGTTGTTAGCAACAGCCATAAAGACATCGATAGCATCGCTCTTTAGACGTGGCAACACAACCTCGGTCTCTGGGTCACCAAAGCGCGCGTTAAACTCAATAACTTTAATACCCTGTGGGGTCTTCATAAGACCACCGTAGAGAACACCCGTAAATGGTGTACCCTCCGCAACCATAGCATCTGCTACGCGCTGCATAATATTTGTCATGGCGTAGTCGTGATCCTCGGCTGAAACGAATGGCAACTCGGTATATGCACCCATACCACCTGTATTTGGACCCTCGTCGTTGTCGTAAGCTCGCTTATGGTCCTGAGCCACAGGCATAGGACAAATCTTATTACCCGCTACGAAGCACATCAACGAGAACTCCTCGCCAGTGAGGAACTCCTCGATAACTACCCTGCCCTCGCCAAACTTAGTATCAAGAAGCATATCACGGAGTGTAGCCTCAGCCTCCTCCATTGTGGTTGCAATAACCACACCCTTACCAGCAGCCAAACCGTCGTACTTCAATACGGTTGGTAAAGAACCCTTGCGTACATATGCCATAGCCTCATCAAAATCTGAGAATGTAGCATAATCAGCTGTAGGCACGTCGTACTTCTTCATCAAGCGCTTAGCAAAATCCTTGCTTGACTCAATCTCAGTTGCAGCCTTAGTAGGACCGAAAATCTTGAGTCCCGCAGCACGGAACTTATCCACCACGCCCACTGCGAGCGCAGCCTCAGGACCTACAACCGTAAGCTCGATGTTATTCTCCTGAGCAAAGGCAAGAAGCTTATCAGCCTCGGTATCCTTAATAGCCACACACTCAGCGAGCGCTGCAATACCAGCATTACCTGGTGCAGCATATATCTTTGGCTTTCGTGGCGAGCGCGATAACGCCTCAACAATAGCGTGCTCACGACCACCAGAGCCTATAACTAATACTTTCATAATCAATTAATGTTTAAAATGGCGCATACCTGTTACAAGCATCGTCATACCGAACTCGTTCGCCTTCTTTACAGAGTCCTCATCGCGAACGCTACCGCCTGGCTGTACAAGGGCTGTTACGCCATACTGCTCGGCAAGAGTTACGGTATCGTCGAATGGGAAGAAACCATCAGAGGCAAGAACGAGATTCTCAGTAAAGCCTGCTGCCTGAGCCTGCTTAAGAGCGATCTCAGCTGAGCCTACACGATTCATCTGACCAGCACCCACACCCACGGTATGACCATCCTTAACTGCAACTATCGCGTTAGACTTAACATGCTTAACAATACGCCAACCAAAGTTCATATCCTCAATCTCCTGAGCAGATGGCTTACGCTCTGTAACGCACATATCGGCAACAACCTCCTTAGTCTCGGTATCGAGCTGCTGAACAAGAAGACCGCCATTAACAGATACATACTGAGTCTGAACAGAGTTTAGCTCCCCCATATCTACCTGCAAGAGGCGAAGATTCTTCTTTGTGGTAAGAATCTCGAGAGCCTCATCGCTGAATGAAGGCGCCATGATAATCTCGAGGAAGATAGGCTTCATAAGCTCAGCCACCTCCTTAGTAATCTCACGATTTACAGCCACGATACCACCGAAGATGCTCACGGTATCAGCCTCGTATGCCTTCTGCCAAGCCTCCTTGATATCCTTACCGATGGCTGCGCCACAAGGGTTCATATGCTTTAGACCAACAGCAAATGGCTCTGAGAACTCACGTACAATATTCAACGCTGCATTAGCATCCTGGATATTATTGTACGACATCTCCTTACCATTAAGTTGCTTAGCTGTAGCCAAAGAGTATGGTACACGCTCCTCAGAGGCGTAGAACTTAGCCGACTGGTGAGGGTTCTCGCCATAGCGCAACGACTGCACAAGGTCGAACGATGCAAACAACTTCTCGTTAAGCTCCGCCTGCTTACGCATATATGTAGCGATACACATATCGTACTCTGCAGTGTGAGTATAAGCCTTCGCAGAGAGTTCAAGACGTGTCTTAAGGGTTGTATTACCACCCTCCTCAATCTCTGCGATAATACGAGCATAGTCCTGAGGGTCGCATACAACAGTTACATCGCGGTAGTTCTTAGCTGCCGAACGAAGCATAGATGGGCCACCAATATCAATATTCTCGATAGCATCCTCCATCTTTACATCAGGCTTAGAGATAGTCTGACGGAATGGGTAGAGGTTTACACATACCATATCGATAAACTCGATGCTGTTATCCTTCAAAGCCTTGAGGTGGCTCTCATCATCACGACGTGCCAAAAGACCGCCATGTACCTTTGGGTGGAGAGTCTTAACACGACCATCACAGATCTCTGGGAAGCCTGTAACATCGCTAATACCTATGGTCTTAACACCACTATCCTCAAGAAGTTTCTGTGTGCCACCAGTAGCGATAATCTCCCAGCCAAGACGACGAAGATTCTCGCAAAACTCTACAACACCACACTTATCGCTTACGCTAACTAATGCTCGCATATATTTAGAATTTCTTATTTATCAGTTTATTAATAGTCTTAACATAGAGCTTATGCTCGATGTTGTGAATAAGGTTAGTAAGCTCCTCGATATCGCTACCCTCGTAGACAATCGCTCCCTGATCGATAATTTTACCGCCATCAAGGGTCTCATCCACAAAGTGAGTCGTAACACCGAAAATCTTAACACCATAGTCTACCGCATCCTGAATTGCGTGCGCACCCTTAAATGATGGCAATAGCGAAGGATGGATGTTGACGATACGATTCTCGTAGCGCGAGAGCAACACCTTACCCACAATACGCATATAGCCCGCCAAACACACGAAGTCCACACCGCGCTCATCAAGCATATCGGCAATAAGGCACTCATACGCCTCGCGCGACTCGAACTCCTTAGGTGCAAAAGCATAGCTCTCAGTGCCATAGCACTTTGCGCGCTCCAACACCTTTGCACCAGGCTTATCGCACACAAGCAACACCACCTCAGCATCTATTCTACCATCGCGGCACGCCTCTACGATAGCCTCATAATTGCTACCGCTACCACTTGCAAATACCGCTAACTTGGTCTTCTTCATACCCTATTTCATTAGAGGATTGTTACACCCTCACCCTCAACAACGCGACCGATAACAGAGGCGCGCTCACCACACTCCTCAAGGATAGCAATAGCCTTCTGGGCATCAGCCTCTGGCAACGCGATAACCATACCGATACCCATATTGAAGATGTTGAACATCTCTCTATGACCTACCTTGCCATACTTCTCCAAGAGGCGGAATACTGGCAAAATCTCCCAGCTACCCTCCTTAACCTCTACACCCTGACCATCCTTCAAGATACGTGGGATGTTCTCGTCGAAACCGCCACCAGTAATGTGGCTGATACCGTGTACATCACACTCTGCGATGACCTTCAACACCTGCTTAACGTAGATGCGTGTAGGCTCCAACAAAGCCTCACCAAGCTTACGACCATTAAGCTCTGGATATGTCTCATTAAGCTTTAGATTGTTATCGCTAACCACCTTACGCACAAGGCTGAAACCGTTAGAGTGAACACCGCTTGAAGCGATACCTACCAATACATCGCCAACCTTAACACGCTCGCCAGCATCGATAAGCTTAGAACGCTCAACAACACCTACAGTAAAACCTGCAATGTCGTACTCGCCATCCTGATACATACCTGGCATCTCAGCTGTCTCGCCACCTACAAGTGCGCAACCTGCCTGACGACAACCCTCTGCAACACCCGCAACGATAGCCTCAACCTTAGCTGGCTCATTGTGTCCTACAGCTACATAATCCAAGAACACCAATGGCTCTGCGCCCTGCGCCAAGACATCGTTTACGCACATAGCAACTGCATCGATACCGATAGTATCGTGCTTATCCATCTCAAACGCGAGCTTTAGCTTTGTACCAACACCATCTGTACCACTAACCAATACTGGCTCCTTAACATTGAGCGCTCCAAGGTCGAACATACCACCGAAAGCACCAATGTTACCCATCGAACCTACGCGCTTTGTAGATGCCACATGCGACTTAATGCGTCGAACAACCTCATAACCTGCCTCGAGATTTACACCGGCAGCTTCATAACTTTTTGCCATACTTATATCTATTTTTATTATTTATTCAACTTATTGTGATACAACGATGTTGGATAGCAGCCATTGAAGCATGCCATACACAACTCCGAACGATTCCCCGACTTAAGCAAAGACTCCTCCGATAGGAACTCCAACGAGTCTGCCTCGATAGCCTTGCACGCCTCCTCCTTAGACATACGTGCGCAGAGCAACTCCTCACGGGTCGACATATCGATACCGTAGAAGCAAGGATTTGTGATCGCAGGGCTAGCAATACGAACGTGTACCTCCTTAGCACCCGCCTCCTTAAGCAATCTTACGATACGTAACGACGTAGTACCACGCACGATAGAGTCATCAATCAACACCACCGACTTGCCATTTACCAACGAGCGCACAGCCGAGAGCTTCATACGTACACCCTTCTCGCGCATCTCCTGCGATGGCTGAATAAAGGTACGAGCTATATACTTATTCTTAATAAGTCCCATCTCATATGGGATACCACTCGCCTCCGAGTAACCAATAGCAGCACTGATACTTGAGTCTGGCACACCAATAACAACATCCGCCTTTGTAGGGCACTGCTCATAGAGGTAGCGACCCGAGAGCTTACGGAAGGAGTGTACGTTGCAACCCTCGATATCGCTATCAGGGCGAGCAAAGTAGATATACTCCATAGCGCACATCAAGTGGCGCTGATACTGAGAGTAGCGATTCGAGCGAATACCATGGTGGTCAATTGTTACAATCTCACCTGGCTCGATATCACGAATGTACTCTGCACCTACGATATCCAAAGCGCAGGTCTCCGAGCTAATAACATAGCCATCGCCCAACTTACCGAGTACCAAAGGACGCAAACCATGCTTATCACGACAAGCATAGATACGATTCTTTGTCATAATAAGGAACGCAAAGGCTCCCTCCAACATATTCAACGCCTCGATAATATTGTCAATACGTTTATTCTCACTCTTATCCTTCTTAACAAGGTGGGCAAGAAGCTCACTATCCGAAGATGAGTGGAAAAGGCTTCCACGAACCTCAAGATACTCCGCCAACTCGCGAGAGTTCACCAAGTTACCATTGTGTGCAAGAGCAAAATCGCCAGTATGGTGGTTAAACGAGAATGGCTGCACGTTGTTTGCGCCACCGCCACCAGTTGTTGAGTAGCGAACATGACCAATAGCGATGCGACCCTTCAACTTAGAGAGCTTCTGCTGGTTGAAGACCTCGGTAACAAGACCCTCGCCCTTAACAGTATTTAGTTGATCACCATCGAATGCCGAGATACCGCACGCCTCCTGACCACGATGCTGCAAAGCATGCAGACCATAGTACGCAAGGTTAGGCGCATCATCTACGCCAAAGATACCAAACACACCACACTCCTCGTGCAAGTCATCGCCATATATATCTAATGAATCTTTAAGCATACCTATATAAATTAAAGTACATTGTGTAGTCGCTGGGCAACCTCTTCGTAGGTCTCACGCACACGACCCAAGTCTCGACGAAAACGATCCTTATCCATACGCTCGTTGGTCTTCTTATCCCAAAGACGGCAGGTGTCTGGTGAGAGTTCGTCAGCCAACACCAAGCTACCATCCGCAGCTCGACCAAACTCAATCTTAAAGTCGACAACCGTAATACCAACCTTATCGTACAACTCAATAAGGCACTGGTTAATCTTTGCCGACATCTCATATATCTGAGCCAACTCCTCGTAGCCCACAAGACCAAGCGCAACAGCGTGGTGGTCGTTGATAAGTGGATCACCCAAGTCGCTACGACGTAGGCAGAGATCAAAGATAGTGTTCTCTGGCACGATACCCTCCTCTATGCCCAAGCGCTTTGCCATAGAGCCAGCCACCACATTGCGAACAATAACCTCAACAGGAATATGCTCCACAACGCGACACAACTGACCATCAACACCAACACGCTCAACGAAGTGCGTGTTGATGTTATGGCTATTTAGATACTCGAGCACCATAGATGAGATATCGCACGTTAGGCGACCCTTATGCTCGATGACAGCGCGCTTGATGTTGTAGAACGCCGAGGTATCATCCTTGAAGCGAATTACGACATAGTTATTGTTGTCCGTCTTAAATATCTGCTTACTCTTACCCTCGTAGAGTAGTTCCAACTCCTTCATAATCTCTATCGGTTAAGGAAGTAGTTAACTGCATTTGCGAAGATATCCTGAACCTTCTCGCCGTGGATATTCTTCATCAAGTCGCGCTCGTAACGCTCGGTATGTCCCATCTTACCGAGAATCTGACCCGATGGGTCGATGATACCCTCGATAGCGAAACTTGAGCCGTTAGGGTTGTATGGTGCATCGGTTGTTGGGCGATTCTCAGCATCTACATACTGGAATGCTACCTGACCATTGCGGAACAACTCCTCAGCCATCTCGTCGCTAACAACAAACTTACCCTCACCGTGACTCACAGCGATAGAGTGGATGTCGCCCACCTCGAACGAACGCAACCATGGCGACGCTACAGTACCCACGCGCGTAGATACAATCTGCGAGATATGGCGGTTGATATCGTTGCGGAACAATGTTGGCGAATCCTTAGTAACCATACCCAAACGACCGTATGGCAACAAACCAGACTTAACCAACGCCTGGAAACCGTTGCAAATACCAAGCATCAAGCCACCGCGATCCAACAATGCGTGGATAGCATCCGCAACATCCTTATTGTTAAGCACGTTAGCGATAAACTTACCACTACCATCTGGCTCATCACCTGCAGAGAAACCTCCCGCGAGAGCCATAATGTGGCAACGCTCGATATTCTCCTTCATCTCACGAATTGAGGCAAATACATCCTCGCCAGTGAGATTCTTAAATACCGACATTGTAACCTCAGCACCTGCACGCTCAAAGGCGCGTGCTGTATCGTAGTCGCAGTTAGTACCTGGGAAGACTGGGATGTAGACCTTAACCTTATCCACCTTCTCGCCCTTGTACTCCTTCATGTGAACCTTGCCATCGCTAACACGTGTAGGCTCACCCTTCTTGCCCTTATCGGTATAAACCGATGTAAACTTCTCGGTATTAGCCTCCAACAACTCCTCCAATGGAAGACGTGTGCCGTTAACGAAGATAGCCTCTTTATTAAGTGTGTTACCGATATACTCAGCCGATGGGTGGTTGAGTGTACGACGGCTCTCAACAACGATAGAGCCATATGATAAGTTGTACAACATCTGCTCGTCACACTCAAGCTCTGCACCGATATTATTACCGAACGACATCTTCGCCACAGCCTCGGCAACACCACCAAAGCCTACTGCGTAAGCCGAAAGGATATCGCCCTCGGCAATCTTCTGCGATACGAAATCGAAGTTTGCCTTTAGCTGGTCGGTATCTGGCATATAGTTATCCTTTGGAGTGTGGCGGATGATATAGATCTTATGACCACCCTCCTTGAACTCTGGGCTGATAACATTACGAGCATCTACAGTTGTAATACCAAATGCCATAAGCATAGGTGGCACGTTGATATCGCGGAAAGTACCACTCATAGAGTCCTTACCTCCGATTGATGGCAAACCAAGCTCAACCTGCATCTTCAAGGCACCAAGCAACGCTACCAATGGCTTACCCCAAGACTTAGCATCGCTCATACGCTCGAAGTACTCCTGGTATGAGAAGCGCATATTGTCGTACTTAGCACCCGCAGCAACAACCTTAGCACAAGCATCCACAACAGCATAAGCGGCACCATGATATGGACTCCACTTAGCGATATATGGGTTATAGCCGTAAGCCATAATACTTGCCGTATTGGTAAAGCCGCCACCTACAGGCAACTTCTGCACCGACACCTGAGTCTCGGTACACTGAGTCTTACCACCAAATGGCATCAACACTGTCGATGCACCGATGGTAGAGTCAAACATCTCAATAAGACCCTTCTGCGATACTACGTTGTCATCCGAAAGGTTATTCTTCATACGCTTAGTGGTTGTAGCACCCTCAATCTTGCGCCCGAATGGGTTAACATTCTCAACACCACCAATGCAAATCTTTGTATAGTGCTTAGCACCTGCCGAGTCGATAAAGTCGCGTGATAGGTCAACCACAACCTTATCGCCAGAGAACATACGCATACGGCGTGTATCAGTAACATCAGCAACGTAGGTTACCTCAACATTCTCCTCGTGGCAGAGAGCCATAAACTGCTCCATATCCTTGCGCTCGATAACTACAGACATACGCTCCTGCGACTCTGAGATAGCAAGCTCCGAGTAATTTAGACCCTTATATTTTGTTGGTACACGGTCGAGGTAGATATCGAGGCCATCAGTAAGCTCACCAATAGCAACACTAACACCACCAGCACCAAAGTCATTCGATTTCTTAATCAAGCGCGTTACGTCGCCACGGCGGAACAGACGAGCCAACTTACGCTCCTCAGGAGCATTACCCTTCTGCACCTCTGAGCTACACTCCTCCAATGATGATAGCGTATGCTCCTTAGAAGAGCCTGTTGCACCACCAACACCGTCACGACCAGTACGGCCACCAAGCAACAATACTACATCGCCCGCAGCTGGAGACTCACGGCGTACATTCTCAGCCTTAACAGCACCTACAACAGCACCTACCTCCAAACGCTTAGCAACATAGTCTGGATGGTAGACCTCGCGAACGTGTGTTGTAGCAAGACCAATCTGGTTACCATAACTTGAATAACCTGCCGCAGCCTTTGTAGAGATAATACGCTGTGGAAGCTTACCCGCCATTGTCTCACCCACTGGTTTATATATATCGCCAGCACCAGTTACACGCATAGCCTGATATACATAGCTACGACCTGACAATGGATCACGGATAGCGCCACCAAGACATGTAGAAGCACCACCAAATGGCTCAATCTCGGTTGGGTGGTTGTGAGTCTCATTCTTGAACTGCAACAACCACTTCTCCATAACGCCGTTAACATCTACGTTTACGAAGATTGAGCAAGCGTTATTCTCCTCGCTCTGCTCCATATCATCGAGCTTACCCAACTTCTTGAGATAGCGAGCGCCAATAGTAGCAAGCTCCATAAGGCAGAGGCTCTTCTGCTCTCGACCCAACTCCGAGCGAATCTTACGCATCAAGTCGAGCGACTCCTCGAACTCAGCGCGCATAAACGAATCATCGATGGTAATCTCCTCAATCTCGGTTGTAAATGTTGTATGACGACAGTGGTCGCTCCAATATGTATCGAGGATGCGAAGCTCTGTCTCCACAGGGTCGCGACCCTCCTTGGTAAAATAGTTTACAACCTCACGGAGGTCATCAGCATTCATCGCAAGACCATTCTCCTTGCAATATGGTGCCAAGTCCTCCTCCTTCATCTGGCGGAAGCCCTCCAATACTGCTACTGGCTTAACCTCAGCGCTCTCGTTGTCGCTCAAAACCTCAAGGTTCTTCTTGCGCGACTCCACAGCATTAACCAAGTACTTCTCGATACGCGCCAACGCCTCAGCATCGACACTCTCATCGAAGATATAGAGACGTGATGACTTAATCTTCACCTCAGCATTTGGGTCGATAAGATGCACACAATCCACTGCAGAGGCAGCACGTTGGTCGAACTGACCAGGCAAGAACTCCACAGCGAGGTGTGGCATTCCACACATATCACACACATCGGTAACTGCATCGGTAACAACCTCACCAAATACCGAGTAGCGACTCTTCTCCAACAACTCATCGCTAAAACCAAAGAGGTCGTAAACATTTACAAAGCGGAGTTTTTCGATGTTAAGACCGAGATTCGAGTTCAACTCTCTGCGTAGAGTATCAGCCTCAACCTCAAAGCGTGAATATTTTTCAACAAATATGCGACGATTCTTCATAATTGTCTGTTTGTCGTTAGTAGTTTTAAATTACAACTCTGCAGCGAGAACCTTCTCAGTCTGCGACTTACGGAAAGCGAGCAAACGCTCCTCCAAAGCCTTATCTGTAAGAGCAAAGATTGAAGCTGCAATAAGAGCCGCATTCTTAGCACCATTGATAGCAGTTGTTGATACTGGGATACCACCAGGCATCTGAACGATTGAGAGCAATGAGTCAAGACCACCCAAAGCCGATGTCTTGATAGGCACGCCAATAACTGGAACTGTAGTCAACGCCGCTGTAACACCTGCAACATGAGCTGCGCCACCTGCACCAGCAATGATAGCACCAATACCACGCTCACGAGCCGACTCCGCATACTCAACCATAAGATGAGGTGTACGATGTGCCGAGATCACACGCTTCTCATACTCGATACCCAACTCCTCCAAAGTCTCGACTGCGGCCTTCATAACATCCCAGTCGCTGGTAGAACCCATAATAACTGCTACTTTCATAATCTTCAAGTTGTTTAGTTTATATTATTTTAATATCTTACAAAACAAAGACCGCCAACACCCTAAGTATCAGCGGTCTAAATATTATATTTCACACTCTACATCGCGCATAATCTCCACAGTGATAGCATCCGAAGGCTGTGTTACTTGCTGAAAGCAAGAAACCAACGCTGGACTCGCGCCTCTGAGTCTCAGATATATTGTCGTTATCACACTGTGCGATAATTTTGACATACGCAGGTATTACTATTTAATTTATGCAACAAAGATACAAAATATATCCCGATAAAAAAATAGTAAAATCTACTTTTTTCAACTTTTTATTAACACCTGCTTGCGCCAGCGTATATAACCCGCAATCGCGAGCGCGCAATAGAGCGTATAAAGCATCGCAGTAATAGGTATCCCCTTGTAGAGATATAGTCCAACACTAATCATATCTACTACCAACCATACCAACCACTGCTCCACCAACTTACGCGAGAGCATCCACATCGCCACGATGCTAAGCGCAGTAGACATAGAGTCGAAAAATGGAACACGACTATCGGTAAATTCGCTCAATAAGTAGTACATCGCAACGTGCAACACAGCATACACCACCACGAGCGGTATAATCCATTTTGTAGGTGTGTACTGGATATGTACAACCTTTTCGGCACGCTTTGCACCACGCAACCATACACACAAGCCATAGATACCCGCCACGACATAGTAGAGCTGCATTGCCGCATCGGCGTAGATACCCGAGTTTAAGTACAACACACCATGCACCATAGGCATAATTGCACCCACAATCCAGAGCCAGATATTCGCCTTATACTCCAACCATAAGTACAACAATCCGAGCAACGTGCCCACTATTTGCAACACCAATTTAAGTTCCATTATTTCACTTTAAGTCTAAAAATTCACAGTCACATTTGCCAATACATTGATAGGGGCTTGAGGGAAGTAGAAAGCCTCGTCGTAACGCTCACCATCCCACATATAAGAGTAACCGTAACCATTTGATTCATAAAGAGTAGAGAATAGGTTATTAACAGCCACACCCATACGCACCGAGCCACCGTCGCGCAATCTCTTTGTATAGGATAAATCGAGATTTGTAACGCAGTAGGCATCCAACGACAAAGCCTCCGTCTCGTTATTGGTAAAGTATTGTTTTCCAACATACTGCGTATGCCACAACATACTCCAGCCCTTATGGTGAACATCGGCAATAAACGAACCTACGACAGATGGCGAATATGAGATAGTCATCGTACCGAGATTTTGTCCAAATGTTGGACTATCCTTCAACTGATCCACATAGTTCTCAATCTTATTCTGCGAAAGAGTCGTATTAGCCGATAGAGTCAACCATTTTGCTGCCTTAAAGGATGCCATAAGCTCCACACCACGACGATAACTCTTATCTACATTTACATTCAAAGCATCGTCGCCATCATTGACCATACCCGTAGCTACTAACTGATTATGGTATAGCATATAGTAGAGGTTTACCCCAAGAGATAGTCGAGGTGTTGTATAGCTGTATCCGACCTCGAAATCTGTGAGTCGCTCAGGCTCTGGATAACTATCATCCGCAGCAAACATATATCTATCAGTAAAGTCTGAACGTGTAGGCTCACGGTGCGCCACAGCCACAGATGCAAAGAGGTTATGATTTTGTGCCAAATAGCTAATACCCAAGCGTGGATTAAAGAAGTTGTACTGTTTGTCTACATTGATAGGCTGCATCGTATAACTACCATCCTCGCCCTCGATAGCATTATCATTTGTACCCCACGACTTATAGCCAACATAGCGATACTGCAAATCACCAAAGAGATGCAACTCCTCATTATCGCCACCCTCAGCAACCATCCAGTCGGCACGAGCAAATAAATTCGCATCATCCTTCACAACATCGTTATCGTACCAGTGTCCCGACACATCCTCAACGCCATCAACCCACGAGATTGTACCCCAGTGAGGCGAGGTGTAGCGACTCCACGAACCACCAGCCACAAGGTCGAGTGTACGAGTGCGATAATTAGTCGCAACATTAGCACCTCCCATATGGTTGTACATATACTTATGGCGTATCATATCTGCCCTACCACTGTGCTCCAAGTTCGTATACTTCACCAACTTTTCATCATCGCGGTATTGGTTATAATAGCCATAGCCATAGGTGTAGAAGAGCGTGGTATTCATTCTCCACTTAGAATTGAATTGATGGTCGATAACAAGTTGATTATTAAACTGAAGATAATTATCCGTCTGGTCGTCATAGTAAGCTATCTCGCCATTAGCATCCACATACTGACCCGAGTCGTGATACCTACGACCATACTTAGCCATATCCTCGCGCGAAACGCCATTATAGGTTAGATAGGTCTTTGCCGAGCCACCAAACGACAAGAACTTAATCTTAGTGTTATCGGCATAATAACCCACTTGCGCCATATAACTCTTTAGGTCTGTAGCACCACGCTCGATGTATCCATCCGAGCCGATGTGCGTCAATCGTGCATCAATAACCCAATGGTCTCGCAGCAGTCCTGATGAGATATTTACGCCCTGCTTATTAGTATTATACGAGCCATATGATAGCGATGCCGAGCCACGAAACTCTGGCGATAGAGCATCCGTAGTCATCGACACGGCACCACCAAAAGCTCCCGAGCCATTAGTCGAGACACCCGCACCACGCTGCACCTGCACAGAGCCTACTGACGATATTAGGTCGGGGGTATCGTACCAGTACATCGAGTGGGAGTCGGGGTTGTTCATCGCGACACCATTGATAGTTACATTAATACGCGTAGCATCGGTACCACGAAGACGAATTGCGGTGGCTCCAATACCAACACCAGTCTCGTTTGTGGCGATAAGCGAGGGTGTCAGCGCAAGCGCAGAGGGCAGATCTGCACCATAACTCGAGCGAATAATATCCTGCTTAGATAGATTATCCTGCGCTACGGGCGTAGTTCGTGTAGCATAGGTAGTAACTACCTCTACAGCATCCAATTCATAGATTTTGGTTGTATCAACCCTTTGATAGAGATCCTGTGCCACAGCATTGGCACTTGGAAGTAGCATAGCTACTACAAAATAAAAAAACCTTTTCATACTTTTTAATTTAAGTTGAAAAGGGGCTTATCAAGATATTTCCTTTATCCCGGTCTCAGCATTATCTGTATCCGGTACAACGGGTGTAATCTCAGCCAAACTCACTCCATACCCAATCACACTGCGCGCCGGTATAACCGCATAGGAGAAGTTTAGCACCCCTTAGTTGGCACAAAGATAAATGAAATAATTTAATCCGCAAAAAAAATTATTCGAATAGGCACTTCCACGAGAATATAACCGATGTTATGGCACTATAATAACCATATGCTATTCCGCAGGGTGCGCGACGAACACGGCGTGCTACACCTATCGCAACGAGCCAAAGCCTACCACCCTGGACAGGGTGTGTATCGTAGCAGTTACAAGAATGCGCGACGATTGACCGCCACCGAAACAAATATTGCATACCGCACCGCAGACCATCTCCACCGCCAAGACCTTGATTTTGTCGTGGGTATCAAGATACAGCTATCCAACAACCACACGCTCAATGGCGAGCCTTTCGTGGATATATGCGACCACCTCAAGGGCGACTATCCGAAGGACTTTAAGTTTGTGGGGTGGCATCCTCATTGCCGATGCTTTGTAACAAATATATACAAGACCGAGGAGGAACGCCGTGAGGACTTGCGCCGTATGTTGCGTGGCGAGCCTCCCATTCCTGCCGAGCAGAGCAAGAATTATGTTGCCGAGCCTCCGCAAGGCTTTGTAAAGTGGGTGCAGACCAATGCAGCGAGAACAGCGAGAAGCCTATCTATTCCTTACTTTATGCAAGATAACGCTGAGTTGGTTGCCAAGATATTCCATTCAAAGCAATCTAATACTAACCTGTCGCGCAATTTGGATACGACTATCCCATACATCAGTAAGTATGTTGACCGCGATGCAAGAGTTGCTGCAATATACAAGGAGTTAGATGATAATGCGCTAACTATGACAGACCTTGAAAAAGCAATGCTTGCCAACAGACTGAAAACAGTCTGTGCAAATATTACTTTTGCCGATATGCGAGACGCAGATCTGATATCTGATGGTATGGTAATGGCAAAAATAGATAGAGACTTCATCATTCAGCAAAAAGTAACATATTCTGCAAAAGGACAACTGATACCGATTAAAGAGGTGCGCAGAGATATGATAGTATTACGCGACAAATACGGTCATCAATTCGCATACCATGTAGGCACAGACAAAGATAGTATGCTCATATCTCCTGCATCTGCAAGCAAGCAATTTCATTCGTTGCCTCGTTACCTAACTAAAAATATGGAGCGCGTGTCGTTCTATAATATGCTTTGCCCCGCTGATAAATATTGGAAGGTTGTCTATAACCCCAACCACACTTCTGCAGCTACAGATGGCGGTCAAACATCATTTTGGGCATATAAAAAGCATATAAGCGATGAAGATTTTAAGGGGAATATGGCGCACGAAGCCGCGCATTGGTTAGATACGCGATATGGTAAAGACAAATATTCGGGTAGCGCAGAATGGGCAACAGCGGTTAATGCTGACATACAATTAGCAAAACAAAACAGAGGCAATGTTACCCCATATCCAACGAAGTATGCTGGCACAAATCTCGCGGAAGATTTTGCAGAAAGTATGAGATTGTTCCTTACCGATAGAAAAAAACTAAAAGATATCGCCCCAAATCGAGAGCGATATCTACATAATCTTACAAAATATTTAGGGAGTATTATTCAACCACACCACCGTGGAACTCGTTAACGCGAGTTCCATCTTTTTTATATTCGACAATATTGGCTCTTACAGAGTTTTGTCGAGTACATCTATTCCCATCCGCATCAAAAAAATAGGCAATAAACAAGTCTCCACCACTTGGGGTTGCACCCCAATGAATTTCGCAAAATTCGTTCTCCTCTGGGGGAAATGGAGGTAAATCTTCACGAGGAGCTGGGCGTGTTAATTCCCCATAGGTAAGTCCTCTTTTCTTGCTCATACTCTTAACTTATTACACGCTACGAATAGCGCAATTATACCAAATAGTGTCCCGATAATGCCGACAATAGCACCGACCTTGCCCCAATCGACAGGGTTTGTGAGTCGTGGGTTTTCTGCTAAATATTGGCGACCAATAGGCGTAAGTCGGGAGTCAACAACGCCTCCACCCTCGGCAAACGAGCCTTGCACAAGTTCGTGTTTCTGCAATGAGCGCACAGCTGAGTTGAATTTATGCGCAGGATATTCTGCAGGGCATACGCCTTGACCGCTGGTAATCATCCTAAATACGCGCTTCTCGTTCTTGGTAAGTCTTATTCGCTCCATACTGCAAAGTTAATACTATTTATTTGTTTTCTGCGCTTTGCGGTACATCTTTTCTTTGTATATCACGCATTGCTTGGTTATCTTGTACTCGCCATAGCCAGGGGCGTTAACTCGCAACGAACCATAAGTACACCCGATTTGTTCGGGTGTAAATAGCTCGTATATCGCTGCAAGGCTACCGAAGTACCACACCTTGCGACCCTCCTGCTGGCGGAAGAACTCCACGATTATAAGCGTGTGTGTGTGTGTGTGTGGGGGG
>JAZQZQ010000016.1:0-98997 GCA_045634125.1 Alistipes sp.
ACTGAGGAAAGATGAGAAAGATGCCAAAATAAATTCAAAAGCGACCGAAACAAAATCTGCCGACAAAGACTAACTTATCTCCTAATTTGTAGAACATCCCTACACATATCGCATCAGCGAAAGATGCTCGATTTCAGAGCCTTATTTTGAATCAGTTAGTTACATACAAAAGAGACAATCCCAATGGGAGATGTCTTTTTTATTTTTAATTTCTAATTGTGTAAATTAGGTGTTCAAGCTCTCTAAGAAGGTTGCGCTGTGGGTCTTCTGGGGCGTAGAGGGCGAACATAATGACTGTAGCCTTGCCGGTGTTGTTGTCTACGTTGACGAACGAGACCATAGGGCCACCCATAAAGTCGTTGGCTACCTCCCACCAGCAACGTATCTCCATCCACTCTCTGCCGGCAATCATAACTCCAGGTGTGAAGGTCATCGACGATGGCTCGTTGCTAAGTCGCATATATGAGTGCTTAGCGCCCTTGCTCGATATCGTTGCGAGCTTCTGGTCGATAGCCGACATTACCGAAAAGGCACGCATATCCTCTGGAAGTGTGGTGTCTATCGGTGTTGTAAAGGCGAAGATATAGTCTGCGCGCTTAGGGAAGTCGCGGATATACCATAGTAGTTCGCTGTCGCGTGTTGTAGCCTTATAAAAGTAGGATGGGATAACCATCTCAAGACCTGTATGTACCTTAAAGTCCGCCATTAGTTGCTCGGCAGGGCGTGCCGTGTTGTAGGTGTTGCTGCGATTGCGCTCCGCCTTCTCGAATTCTGAGCGTAGGGTGGGTGTGGCATCAGCAATAAACTGCACTGCATCCTCAGTTGTTGGCGCTGTAACGGTAATAAGGGTCTGAGGACGTGCGTAGGCATTCTTGGCTACAGAGTATGTCGCCATAGTAGCTGTAGGGTTGATGCTGATAATAAGTATGTTTGGGTACTTGCGGTCGAGTTCTGTAGCGCGTGCTAGCTCCACCTGCTTAACGATGTTGAAGTAACCCTCGGGACGAGTAAGACCTGGTGCTTGCTCCTCCAAGAGGTCGCATACAGCATAGCTGAGGTCGCTACGCCATACATCGTCGTTGCACATAACCACAACATCGTATGCCTTACCCATAGTATTCTTCTCTGGTAGTGCGCTCTTGGTGCGACAGCCACCCGCTATCAAAACCAACGCCAATAGTATGGCGCTAAATATTGCTCTCTTCATACCTTAGTTATATATTATATGATGGCAAAGATAGTGATATTTTTATATTTCTAAAAAATATACTACATTTGTGGTCTAAATAGGGTATAGTATGAGAATTAAGCCGGGCAGATTGTTACGATGGTTGTTTCCGAATGTCATCTGGAGTATGGATGACAAGGAGGGGTTGTATCTAACCTTCGACGATGGCCCTACGCCTGGTGTTACAGAGTGGTTGCTCCAGACGTTGGATAAGTATAATGCGAAGGCTACATTCTTTGTGTTGGGTAAGAACGTGGAGCTATACCCTGATTTATACCAGCTTATCCTTGATAGAGGTCATAAGATTGGTAATCATACCTACTCGCACCAGAAGGGTTGGGAGTTGCCGTTGGAACGCTATATCGAGGATGTAGACCTTGCGGGAGATATGCTCCATACCGAACTATTTCGCCCGCCATATGCCCGCGTTACGCGTAAGCAGTTGAAGGTTATAGCTCAGCGCTACCGTATTGTGATGTGGAATGTCCTTTCGCGCGATTATAATACCACCCTTACCCCACAAATCTGCCTTAAGGAGACCCTCTACGGTCTGCGTGGTGGCGATATTATCTCGTTGCACGACAGTGCCAAGTCGTTCAAAAATACAAGCGTGGTATTGCCTGCAATATTGGAGAGAGCCAAGGAGTTGGGTCTAACGTGCAAAATCGTAGAGTTGTAGTCTATGCGTGTTATCGTAGCTGTTACTGCTGCCAGTGGCGCCATCTATGCTCGCCAGTGCGTTGAGCTCTTGATAAAGAGTGGTTCTGTGGATCGTATTGCGCTGATTTATAGTCGTGAGGCAGAGGCTGTTGCTCAGGCTGAGGGCGTTGATATGCCTGATGATAACCGTATCGAGCGATATAATAATGAGGATATGTGGGCATCGCCTGCCAGTGGTTCTGCGTGCTGGGATAGTATGCTTATTGTACCATCTACGATGGGTACGGTGGGTCGTATCGCCTCGGGGGTGTCGCAGACTCTTATCGAGCGCTCGGCAGATGTAATGCTAAAGGAGCGTCGTAGGCTTGTTATCGTAGCCCGCGAAGCTCCCTATTCACTTATTCACTTACGTAATATGACCACCCTAACTGAGGCTGGTGCTATCATAATTCCTGCATCGCCATCCTTCTACTTTAACCCTGAGACCATTGAGGAGCTATGCCTCACAATCTCTCGGCGAGCTGTGGAGTTGGCAGGTGTCGCAGTTGACCACCGCGAGTGGGGTAACTAATTATCTGTCAAATGCTTGAGCCTTAAGGGCTATTCCTTCGCCATCAGGTGTTACAAGCACTACGCCTGCCTCCTCGCGGGTGATATGACCAATCACATCCACCAAACCGAGCTTCATAATGCTCTCCTGTGCGCTTAGTGGCACGGTGAAGAGTAGTTCGTGGTCTTCGCCACCGTTGAGTGCAGCGATGACAGGGTCTATGCGCATCTCCTCGGCAAGCTCCGATGTCTGGCGTGCGATAGGGATACGCTCAAGGTAGATGCGAGCACCGCACTTTGACGAGCGGCATATCTGGCGTAGGTCAGATGCAAGACCATCCGAGAGGTCAATCATCGCGGTAGGCTTGATGCCCTCCTCGCGTAGCGCAGCGAGAACATTAACTCGTGCGCGTGGCTTAAGGTAGCGCTCCAAGAGGTACTCGTAGCCCTGGAACTTAGGCTCTGGGTTCTCTATATCCTTCAATACGCGCTTCTCACGCTCCAAGAGGTGAAGACCCATATAGGCAGCACCGAGGTTTGAGGTAATGCAGATAAGGTCGTGCTCCTTAGCCCCCGAGCGGTATACAATATCCTCCTTTTTGGCGCGACCAGTAGCTGTGATGGTTATGATAAGACCATTCATCGACGAAGTGGTGTCGCCACCAACAATGTCTACGCCCAACTCCTCACATGCACGCTCCATACCCTCGTACAAAGCATCCAAAGCCTCGACAGAGATTTTAGCCGATACGCCAAGCGCAACAACCACCTGCTCAGGCTTACCGTTCATAGCAAGGATGTCGTTCACGCCGCGCACAATAGCCTTATATCCAAGGTGTTGTAGAGGGAAGTAGCTAAGGTCGAAGTCGATACCTTCGGTCATCATATCTGTTGTTAGGAGCATCACCTCCTCGCCGAGATCTATGACCGCAGCGTCATCTCCAGCCGCAGTTAGCGACGAGGCATTGCGTCTCTTAAGACGTGCTGTGAGGCGGTCAATAAGTCCATACTCGCCCAAAGATGCAATTTCTGTTACTTCTCTATTTCCCTTATTCATAGTGCTTATTCTTAAATTTTCTGCAAAAGTATTATATGGATTGGAATATTGCAAAAAAAAATATATCTTTGCCTCAAATTTTTTCCAGCTAATGGATTGATTATAGACTAAAACGTAAAACTTAATAGAGATGTTGAATATTATACTTTTTGGAGCGCCAGGATGTGGTAAGGGTACTCAGGCAGCGCGTTTGGCTGAGCATTACGATTTGTACCATATCTCTACAGGCGAGGTTATACGCTCGGAGATTAAGCGTGGCACAGAGTTGGGTAAGAGCATGGAGGGTTATATATCACGCGGTGAGCTTGCTCCAGACTCTATCGTGGTGGAGATGGTACGCGACTATATGCGTTCGCACAGTGATAAGGGTTGCATCTTTGATGGCTTCCCACGTACTACTGCTCAGGCGGAGATTTTCGATACATTGCTTGCAGAGATTGGCTCTAAGGTCGATGTGATGATCTATATGGATGTTCCTGAGGAGGAGCTTGTTAAGCGTATCTTGTTGCGCGGTAAGGATTCTGGTCGTGCCGACGATGCTTCGGAGGATGTTATCCGCAACCGCATCGAGGTATATCGCCAGCAGACCGCTATCGTAGCCGACCATTACACTAAGCAGGGCAAATACTCTGAGGTTAATGGCTTGGGTACTTTTGATGAGGTGTTCGACCGTCTTGCTGAGGTTATCGATGCTAAGAGATAAATAATAGATAAAATATATCTACGCGGGCGGTTTCGACACAATAATTCGAGGTCGCCCGCTGTTATATATAATATGAGTCGATTCTTAAAATATCTTCTTGTCTTGCTTCTTGGCATCTCGGTGGTGGGCGTTGAGGCTAAGAGCTATCGTGTGCGTGATGTGCAGAATGTGCAACGGGTCGATAGTAGGCGCTTTGTGGCTAATCCCGATGGCATACTCTCACGCGAGGCTGTTATGACCCTCGACTCGATATGCTACGCCCTTAAGGCGAACGGTATTGCCGAGGTGGCTATTGTTGCGGTGGATGATATACGCCCACGCGATATGGTAGGCTTCTCGCAGGAGTTGTTTGAGGGGTGGGGTGTAGGCGACGATGACCTCGATAATGGTCTTGGCATCCTGCTTGTGGGGGATATGCGTGAGATACGCTTCCATACGGGTTATGGCTTGGAGGGTGTGCTGCCTGATGCTCTCTGCTACCGCATACAGCAGGACTATATGGTGCCATACTTCCGTGCGGGTAACTACTCCGCAGGTATGGTTGCAGGTATGCGCGCTGTGGAGAGTCTATTGCAGGGTGGCGAACTGCCACGCGCTGAGCACGAGGAGGATACGGGGGCTATCTATTTTGCACTTTTTATCGTGCTGATGCTCTTTATTCCTATTGTGATGCTTCTTGCTCAGGCTCGCCAGCAGACACGTTGTCCGCAGTGTGGCAAGCATACGTTGCGTCCGATTAGTCGTCAGACGTTGCGTATTTCGGCTACAACAACTATGGTAACGACGCTCCTTCGATGTGATAATTGTGGTTCGGAGCATACGCGCACCGAGAATGAGAATAACCATCGTGGCGGTGGCGGTATTTGGATAATGCCTATGGGAGGCTTCGGCGGTGGCCGCGGCGGAGGCTTTGGCGGAGGCGGTTTCGGCGGCGGTAGCTTTGGTGGTGGCGGCTCAGGCTCAAGTTGGTAAATAATGTGTAAACTAAAATATGTAAGAGTATGAAAAACAAATCATTATGGATTATCCTCGGCATTGTCGCTGTGGTCTTAATCTGGGGCGTTAGTGCCTACAACGGCTTAGTTTCTAAGGAGGAGAGAGTATCCTCTGCGTGGGCAAATGTGGAGACTGTATATCAGCGTCGTGCCGATCTTATCCCAAACCTTGTAAACACGGTTAAGGGCTATGCTGCACATGAGGACCAGACACTTATGGAGGTTGCCGAGGCGCGTGCTAAATCTACAGCTATCAGCGTCGACCTATCGACAGCTACACCTGAGCAGATGGAGGCGTGGATGCGCGCTCAGAGCGAGGTAGGCTCGGCTCTTGGTCGTCTTATCGCTATTTCGGAGAACTATCCCGACTTGAAGGCTAACCAGAACTTCTTGGAACTTCAGAAGCAGTTGGAGGGTACGGAGAATCGTATCTCTACCGAGCGTAGAAAGTATAATGAGGAGGTGCGTAGCTATAACGTCAAACTACGTCGCTTTCCAACCAATATTATTGCTAGTATGTTTGGTTTCGAGAAGCGCGTGATGTTCGAGTCTCAGGAGGGTGCTGAGATGGCGCCAGTGGTTGAGTTCTAACTAATTAGTAATAGTTAAAAGGCGTTGCCTTTTTAGAAAGGGGCAGAAGCGTCCAAAGAGTCCAAAAGGGTAGTTATAAATGTAGCCCTTCTGCCTCTTCGGACCCTTTTGCCCTTTTGTGTATATAGCAACCAAAATCATTGCTAATTTAAGTAAAACTGCACATATAATTTGCTATCCCCAATAAAAAATTGTATATTTGCCCATTATATATAGTAAAGTATGCTTTTAAGAGTTTGTATAATACTTCTATTTTCATTACTCTCGACTTTTGTGGCAAATGCGCAGGTCGCAGAGCCAGATAAGAGTGAGGCGCAGGCGCCTGTGGCTGAGTGGGTTAAGCTTACCCCCGAGGAGTATATCTATCGCTGGCGTGCCACTGCGGTAGATAACATGGAGGTCTATGGCATCCCTGCAAGTATCACTATGGCGCAGGCAATTCTCGAATCAGGGTTTGGTAATGGCTATCTCGCGCGCGTGGCGAACAACCACTTCTGTATCAAGTGTAAGAAGTCTTGGACAGGTCGTACCATCACTCATGCAGACGATCGTCCAGACGACTGCTTTAGAGTCTATGACTCGGTAGAGGACTCCTTTGCTGATCACGCTAACTTCCTATGCAGTGGTGAGCGCTATGAGTTCCTATTTGCCTACGATATTACAGACTATAAGAGTTGGGCTAAGGGTCTTAAAAAGGCAGGATATGCTACCGCAGAGGACTATGCCGAGCGACTTATAAGCGTTGTGGAGCGCTACAACCTTAGCCTTTTGGATAAGAAGAATGGTATCGCGCTATATGACGAGTATTTAGCTAAGGAGTTGGGTGTTAAGTTAGAACCAGTGGTAGATGCTGTAGCTTCGGAGCAACCAGATGTAGTGGCTCAAGAGCAGATGATAGGTGCCTCAAATACAACTATAGCCTACTCGGATAGAGGTGTTGATCCAAACAACTATCGTGTAACGATAAATTCTCATGCTGGATATAATGTCTATCGCACCAATGGTACATTCTATATCGTTGCCAACGATGGTGATACATATGAGTCTATAGCTAAACTCTTCGAGATATCGCCACGACTACTACGTAATTTTAACGATGTAAAGAAGCCGGCACAGCCAAATGCTTACGATATTTTATATATCGAGCCAAAGATGGCATCGTGGGGTGGCGAGGAGATGCTTCACACGGTGGTAGAGGGCGAGACACTATACACCATATCGCAGATGTATGGCATACGCTTAAAGGCTCTTATACGCCTTAATAAGAACTGTAAGGGAAAAGATATAGTGGAGGGTCAGACCATCCGCCTAAGATAAATAGATGCAACTAAAACATATTAGATATGAGTACATTACGTGGTAAGATTTTGGAGACTATCGTCAAGAAGTCAACCCTTAAACAGCAGATCTTCGATAACACATTCTCTACCTTCAATCTTTTGAAGGAGACGCTCTTTGAGATGGCTTCGGAGATAGATGATGAGTTGGATGGCAAGCTCGATCGTCGTGTGCGTATCGAGTACCGCGATAGAGGTAAGTTCGAGGCTCAGTTGCAGGTGGCTAGCGATATCTTGCTTTTCCAGATGCACACCGATGTCTTCGAGTTTGACTCTAACCATATAATCTGGCAGAATAGCTATGTGCAGGAGAATAGAGATAACTCCTATACTGGTGTTATCAACATCTATAACTTCCTTTCGGATTCGTTGAAGTACAATCGTAATGCCGATGAGGGTTACCTTATCGGTCGTATCTTCATCAACCGCGAAAAGGCATTCTTCGTAGAGGGCAAGCGCCAGACTCTTGTGCGCCCTATGGCCTTCGGTACACGCAAGATTGATCAAGAGGCGTTGGTGGATGTCATCGAGACAGCTATCAACTATGCTCTTAACTTCGACCTTTTGATGCCACCATACGACGAGAATATTCGCGTAACCGTTGACCAGTTCAACTCTAAGCTCGATAACTCGAAGTTCACAACCGGTAAGCGTCTAAGCTACGATTTTTCGATTGACGATATTTAATATTATCAGAACCAATAGTAACCCTTAAAACTCAAAATATTATGAAAAAGCTACTTTCAACAATAGCGATGCTCGTAACTGTTTTTACAGCATCAGCGCAGGTAAGCTACTTGCAGATGGTTGAGGCTCGTAACCAAAGCGCACCAGACTACATCGCCCCTGCATCACTAACACCAGCTCTTGGTACCGATCAGTATATGGAGTTGGAGGGCAATAGTGTCAAACTCTACGATTACCATAAGGCGTCGGAGGGTGTAACAGTCTTCAAGACCGACCATGTTATCATGTCTTATGTCAAGTCTCCAGATGGCTCAATGGCATTGTACGAGAAGTGGGAGGGTGAGTCTCCACGTCAGGAGATCTACCGCCACTCATTTATCTCGGACTACTATATTGCATGCCCTGATGGCTCGACAATCAAGATTGATGATGTTCGCGATATTAGCTTTTCGCCTAACTCTAAGTTCTTGGCTATGAGCTATAACAACGATATCTTCCTGTATGATCTTACTACAAACGAGATCTATAATATTACCGACGATGGTAAGTGGAATCACATCATCAACGGTACTACTGACTGGGTGTACGAAGAGGAGTATGGCTTTACTAAGGCGTACGCCTTCTCGCCAAATAGCGAGGAGATTGCCTATCTTAAGTTTGACGAGAGTCGTGTTAACGAGTTCGAGATGATGCGCTACGATAACACTCTCTACAACACAGCTTACCGCTTTAAGTATCCTAAGGCTGGCGATGAGAACTCTATCGTTACGCTCCACGTCTACAACCTTGCTACCCGTGAGACGCGCCATATCGACACTGGCGCAGAGATAGATCAGTATATCCCACGCATCGGCTACACACCTGCGGGTAACCTCTTCTACTACCGTGTCAACCGCCTACAGAACCACTTTGAGGTGGTTATGGTCGAGTCTGATGGCTCGCAGCGCGTTATCTACGACGAGCAGGATGAACGCTATGTAGAGCGTCCTAATAATAAGACTATTACCTTCGTAGATGGCGACAGATTTATCGTTCGCGAGGAGACCTCTGCAGGCTGGTTCCACCTCTACTTGCACTCTGTGGCTAATGGTCGCATCTGCGCCCTCACATCGGGTAATTGGGAGGTTACAGATATTGTGGGCATCTCGCCAGATAATAAGCTTGTATACTATATGTCTACCGAGCAGTCTCCATTGGAACGCCATCTATACTCTGTAACCCTCGATGGTAAGAAGAAGAGTTGTATTCTCTCTAAGCCTGGCTACTGGAGAGTATATCCATCGGCAAATATGAAATATTTCGCCGCCGAGCACTCTGCTACCGACTGCTATCCTACAGCTGCGGTATATAATGCTAAGGGTAAGATGCTTCGCTCACTTATGACCGAGGCTCCTGCAACCACAGCACCTGCATATCAGCGTCAGTATGCTACTTTCACCACAGAGCGTGGCGACGAGCTACAATACTACCTTATCTACCCAGAGAAGTTTGATTCTGCAAAGCAGTATCCAGTCCTTATGACTCAGTACTCAGGTCCTGGCTCGCAGGAGATTGCTAACCGATGGACTACCGACTGGGAGGAGACATTGGCACGTAATGGCTATATCATTGCCTGCTGTGATGCTCGCGGTACTGGCTACCGTGGCGAGGAGTATAAGAAGGTTACCTATGCTAATCTTGGTCACTGCGAGGTTGAGGATCAGCTCTCTTTCGCACGCCATCTTGCATCGCAGGAGTTTGTAGATGCCAAGCGTATCGGTATCTATGGTTGGTCGTATGGTGGCTTCATGGCACTCGGTTGCGCACTTAAGGGCGACGGTATCTTCAAGATGGCTATCGCAGTGGCTCCTGTAACATCATGGCGCTACTACGACTCTATTTATACCGAGATTTACAATGGTCTACCACAGGATAACCCTTCTGGCTACGACGATAATTCTCCAATTAATTTTGCCGACCGTCTAAGCCTTAATACCCGTCTTCTTATCATTCACGGTACTGCCGATGACAACGTACACTTCCAGAATACTATGGAGATGTGCCGCGCTCTCAACAACGCTGGCAAGCAGTACGACATGATGGTTTATCCAGACCAGAATCACTCTATGCGACCATCAGGTATGATTCATATTCGTCAGAAGATGGTGGATTACTGTCTCGAAAACCTTTAATTTCTTGTGATAAGGGGGCATCTGCGACCTCTCAATCATTCGGCTGAATGGGAAATACGTTTAGTATGTCCCATCCAGCCGAATTTCTTAATCGAGGCCACATCTACCCCCTTCTGACAAGAAATTTAGTCTTACTCCTAATAAAGTTAGTTGCTCCCTTCTGATAATACATTTCTTGCGATAAGGACGCTTTACTCCGCTTTACTTGCAGAAAGGGCAGAAAGGGGAATTGTGATGCTTGTCCGCTTTTCTCCCCTTTGGTCCGCTTTAGTCCCCTTTGTCCTCTTGGTGGTATCTGCAGTTATTGCCTCCTTTAATAAAAATTTTTGTAGTTCAAAATTATTTTGTATCTTTGCGGGGTTATATGGATTATACCCCCAAATACGAACTATAATTAACTAAAAATATATCACTATGACAATTACAGCATCAGACATTAAGATTGGTATGTGCGTAGAGATGGACGGTAAGACATTTATCGTTGTAGATTTCCAGCACTGCAAGCCAGGTAAGGGCCCTGCATTCGTTCGTTCAAAGCTCAAGAACCTTGAGAATGGTAATGTTCTCGATAAGACTTTCTCTTCTGTATCTCAGAAGATTGAGCAGGTACGTGTTGAGCGTCGTCCATACCAGTTCACATACGAGGATGATCTCGGTGCTCACTTCATGCACACTGAGACTTTCGAGGAGATCAACATCGACAAGAACCTTATCAACAATGCAGACCTTATGGCTGACGGTCAGATTGTAGAGGTTATGTTCCACACTGAGAAGGAGACTGTTCTTTCAGCTGAGCTTCCTCCAATCGTTGATATGGAGGTTACTTACACTGAGCCAGGTGTTCGTGGCGATACCGCATCTACAAACTCACTTAAGGCTGCTACAGTGAACACTGGCGCTATCGTTAAGGTTCCTTTGTTCATCAACACCGGTGATAAGATTCGTGTGGATACTCGTACTCGTGAGTATTACGAGCGCATTAAGTAATAATTTCTTGTGATAAGGGGCAACATCTTTGTCCTATCCCAAAAAGTAAGACCCCTCGGGCTGTACTATTTGTACTATCCCGAGGGGATTTTCTTTTGCGATAGAACAAATCTGACCACTTCTGACAAGAAATTGGGTTGTGCGATGAGGAAGGGTGGTGTAGTGGTAAAAGGGTCTAAGAGTCCAAAAAGGGACCAACGGGTCTTTGGTATTATAATTACCACTTTTACCCTTTAAGCCCATTTCTGCCATTCTATTCCCCTTGGTACCATAACCTGCAAAATTTACTAATTCCTTATTACTATCTACTAATTAAAAATTAGTATTGCGCATTCCTGAAAAAAGGTTATCTTTGTGCCGAATATTGCATTTTGCGAAACTATAATCCAAATACTGATATATAATGAGTTTAGATTGGTTGAAAATTGTCTTGACGGGTAGCGGTGATCCAGCGCACCCATCAGTGGCACATACGGTTTTTGTGCTTGCTGCGGTTATAGCCTTTGGTATAGCGCTCAGTCGTATCAAGATTAAGGGTGTATCATTGGGTATGACATGGATACTCTTTGTGGGTATCGCCTTTGGTCATTTCCTCCCTTCGGGAACTATTCATCCCGATACCCTCCACTTTATCAAAGAGTTCGGCTTGATACTCTTTGTCTTCTTTATTGGTTTGCAGGTGGGACCAGGTTTCTTCTCATCGCTTAAGAGTGGTGGTCTGAAGCTTATAGGCTTGGCATCGTTGGTTATCCTTTTGGGTGTCTGCACGACCTATGTTATCCATCTCGTTACTGGCGAGCCACTACCTACCATGGTGGGTGTCTTATCTGGTGCGGTAACTAATACCCCTGGCTTGGGTGCTGCGCAGCAGGCATATGCCGACTCTGGTATGGCTGACCCAGCATTGGCAGACTCTATCTCGTTGGGTTATGCAGTAGCGTACCCTTTGGGTGTGGTTGGTATTATCTTTTCGATGATTATCATGCGCTACTTCTTGCGTATCGACTTTAAGAAGGAGGACGAGGGTCTTGCTGCTATGAGCAATGAGACACACCTCCCACATCGCTACTCTGTGGAGTTTACCAACGAGATGCTTGAGGGTAAGACTATAGCCATTGCTCATATGCTTATCAATCGTCAGTTTGTGGTATCGCGTATTATGCACGCTTCTGGCGAGATTGTTATGGCAGATGGTAACTCGCAGCTCACTCTTGGCGATCGCCTACGCATCATCTGTACGGATGAAGATAGTGAGGCGATCATGGCGTTCTTTGGTAAGCCTGTCGAGATGACTGCCGACCAGTGGGGTGCTACAGCGATGCAGTCTACGCCTTTGGTATCGCGACGTATCCTTATCACACGCGAGGAGATTAACGGTAAGAAGTTTGCCGACCTACGTCTTCGCACACGCTATGGTATCAACATCACGCGCGTACACCGTGCAGGTGTCGACCTTATTCCATATCAGGGAATGGAGTTGCAGGTGGGCGATAAGGTTATGGTTGTAGGTCCTGAGGCTGCGGTACAGCAGGCAGAAAAGGTCTTGGGTAACTCGCTCAAGAAGCTCGATCATCCAAACCTTCTCCCTGTATTTATAGGTATTGCACTCGGTGTATTGCTCGGCTCGCTACCACTTATGAACGTGCCACAGCCAGTGAAGCTCGGCTTGGCTGGTGGACCCCTTATTGTGGCTATCCTTCTCGGTCGCTTTGGTCCGCATTTTGGTCTTGTTACCTATACTACTATGAGTGCTAACCTTATGCTCCGCGAGATAGGTCTTGCCATGTTCCTTGCAGCAGTAGGTATTGGCGCCGGCGATGGCTTTATTGATGCTATCGTGGGTGGTGGCTACAAGTGGATTGGTTACGGTGTCATAATTACTGTTCTGCCACTTATTATCGTGGCACTTATTGCACGTCTCAAGTGTAAACTAAACTACTATACCATGATGGGTCTTATGGCAGGTGCTATGACTGATCCTCCAGCTCTCGGCTTTGCCAGCACCTCATCAGGTAACGATATGCCAGCCGTGTCATATGCAACTGTATATCCAGTAGTTATGTTCCTGCGAGTGTTGACGGCACAGCTATTAATGCTCATGGCACTATAATTTCTTGTGATAAGGGGTCATTCTCGACCTCTCAATCATTGCCCCAAATGGAAAATACGTCAAGTATGTCCCATCTGGGGCAATCTCTTTATCGAGGCCAAATCTGACCACTTCTGACAAGAAATTGGGGTTGTGCGCTGAGGATGGTGCATGTTGTTAAAAGGCTATGCCTTTTTATATTTTACCCTTTAAGCCATTTTCTGCCTCTTTATGCCCTTTGGTATCAGGCGCAGTAATCAACCTCCGCGCGAAGCGCACCACACTTTTTATCTTCCACCTTTCAGTTTAAAAAAATGGCGTGTCTCGAAGGACACGCCGTTTAACTTATTACTCAATTAGCGAGATGCTGCGCTGGATAAAGTCGGTGAGGTTCTTACCCTTAAGCATACCGTTCGAGAGTAGTGCGAGGTCGATAATCTGGCGTACCTTGCGATTCTCCTTGCCAATCTCCTCAAGGCGGGTATCGCGCTCCGAGCGTAGCTCCACAACGCGCTTAGATAGCTGCTCACGCATATCCTTCTCCTCCTGGCTGAGCTCCTCGGTACTCTTATTTTTGATTGTTTCCTCGAAGCGGCTCTCCTCCTGCTCGGCAGCGGTAATCTTCTTGCCTATAGTGCGGAGCTTATCGCCATACTCGCGCTCCACCTCGCCGAGGATATCGAGTACAATAGGGTGGTTGCCATTGACTGTAATTGTGAAGTTATCAGGCATCTGTGCGTAGAAGCGGCTCATATCGCCACCACTGGTACTTGCCATCTCCTTCATGCGGCGCATAAACTCATTCTGTGTGATAACCACAGGTGCGTCTGTAGCCGACATAGCCTCGAACGATACGTGGTAGTGTATCTTCTCGTCTGCTGGCATCTGGCTCTCGAATACTGGGCGCATAATCTGCTGCTGCTCAGATGAAAGCGACATTGCGTTGCGCTCCTCCTTACGGATGATATTGTCGATGATGTCGCTATCCACACGCACAAAGCGTACCTTCTCGTTCTTCGACTCGAAGTACTGGATATAGTGGCTATCGAGCTGTCCGTTCATCTCCAAAACATCGTAACCCTTAGCCTTTGCCGCCTCCACAAATGAGTTCTTAGCTACAGCATCATCTACATATAACACCACGGTAAAGCCATCCTTATCGGTCTGGTTGTCCTTGATTATATTTATATACTCCTCCGATGTGTAATACTTGCCCTCGATGCTCTTCCAAAGCATAAATGTCGCTGCCTTCTCGGCAAACTTCTCGTCGGTAAGGATGCCATACTGGATAAAGACCTTAAGGTCATCCCACTTAGCCTCATAATCTGGGCGCATGGTGTTGAATAGCTCCTGAAGACGGTCTGCAACCTTGCGTGTGATGTAGCTCGAAATCTTCTTAACGTTAGAGTCGCTCTGTAGGTAGCTTCGCGATACGTTAAGTGGAATGTCTGGTGAGTCAATAACACCGTGCAAGAGTGTTAGATACTCTGGTACGATACCATTAACCTCATCAGTAACAAATACTTGGTTAGAGTATAGCTGTATGCGGTTACGCTGAATATCGAAGTTCGAGTGAATCTTAGGAAAGTATAGAATACCAGTCAAGTTGAACGGATAGTCGATGTTGAGGTGGATGTAGAACAAAGGTTCCTCGCTTGTAGGATATAGCTCTGCGTAGAACTCCTTGTACTCCTCCTCGGTAATCTCCGATGGCATACGTGTCCATAGAGGAGTGGTGTTGTTGATGATGTTATCCTCGGCAGTATCTACATACTTGCCATCCTCCCACTTTGTCTTCTTGCCGAAGGCGATAGGGGTAGGCAAGAAATGACAATATTTGCGTAGTAGGGCGCTTATCTCGTCGCGCTTGGTGTACTCGGCACACTCTTCAGAAATGTGAAGTACGATGCGTGTTCCGCGTTCAAGTTTCTCATCAAGCTCCTCCATCTCGAACTCTGGCGAACCGTTGCAACTCCAGTGTACACTCTTAGCCTCGCTCTTGTATGACTGCGAGAATATCTCTACCTTGTCTGCCACCATAAATGATGAGTAGAAGCCAAGACCGAAGTGTCCGATGATAGCCTGATCCTTGTACTTTGCCATAAACTCCTCGGCACCCGAGAAGGCAATCTGATTGATGTAGCGGTCTACCTCCTCCATTGTCATACCGATACCTCTATCTGTGATAGTTAGGGTCTTAGCAGCCTCGTCAACGTTGATGTGGATTGTTAGATCGCCAAGTTCGCCATCGCACTCACCCTTAGCCGATAGGGTCTTTAGCTTCTGTGTTGCATCCACAGCATTAGAGACAAGCTCGCGAAGGAATATCTCGTGATCTGAATATAGGAATTTCTTGATTACGGGGAAGATGTTCTCTGTTGTTACCCCAATTTTACCGTTTTTCATTTCTGTAATATTTTTTTTGTTGAATTGTCATTTATGTTATTGCAAACCCCACCGTCAAACTGCGTGCCAACTACGTTGAAGTGACAAAATGTCAGTCGATGTCAGTTAAGGTGTTTGATAGAGTCTAAAATGGTGTAGAAAAGTGTGATGAGATTATGATATTTGAATATCATTTATTATCTTTGTCGCTTGATTATATAGAAATAGAAATGAAGAATATACGCAACTTTTGTATTATTGCACACATCGACCACGGTAAGAGTACGCTCGCTGACCGTCTATTGGAGAAGACCAATACGCTAAATCAGCGCGAGATGCAGGCTCAGGTGCTCGATGATATGGATTTGGAGCGCGAGAAGGGTATTACCATTAAGAGTCATGCTATTCAGATGGAGTACCGCTCACGTAGTGGCGAGAACTATACACTTAACCTTATTGATACCCCAGGACACGTTGACTTCTCGTATGAGGTGTCGCGTGCTATCGCATCGTGCGAGGGCGCGTTGTTGGTTGTGGATGCTACGCAGGGTATTCAGGCGCAGACAATCTCGAACCTCTATCTCGCTCTTGGTCAGGATCTTGAGATTATCCCAGTGCTAAATAAGATCGACTGCGAGTCGGCGATGATTGATGAGGTTAAGGATCAGATTATCGACCTTATCGGCTGTAAGGAGGAGGACATTCTCCTTGCGTCGGGTAAAACCGGTCAGGGTGTTGAGGATATATTGGAGGCTATCGTTGAGCGTGTGCCAGCACCCGAGGGTGATGAGAATGCGCCACTTCAGGCCCTTATCTTCGACTCTGTATTTAACCCGTTTAGAGGTGTTATCGCATATTTCCGTGTCTTCAACGGTACAATACATAAGGGCGAACACGTTAAGTTCTTCAACGCTGGTAGCGAGTATGATGCCGACGAGATTGGTGTGTTGAAATTGAAGATGGTTGCCCGCGATGAGATTAAGGCGGGTGATGTAGGTTACATCTGCTCGGGTATCAAGAACTCTACCGATGTAAAGGTGGGCGATACCATTACCTCTGTCTCTAACCCTGCATTGGAGGCTATCGCTGGTTTTGAGGATGTTAAGCCTATGGTCTTTGCGGGTGTATATCCTGTTGAGGCTGACCAGTACGAGGATTTGCGTGCATCACTTGAGAAGCTTAAGCTTAACGATGCATCACTTACTTTTGAGCCTGAGAGTTCATTGGCGCTTGGCTTCGGTTTTCGTTGTGGTTTCCTCGGACTCCTCCATATGGAGATTATCCAGGAGCGTCTATATCGCGAGTTCGATATGGATGTCATTACTACTGTACCTAACGTATCATACCATATCACAACCACTCAGGGCGAGGAACTTGAGGTGCATAACCCATCGGGTCTTCCAGAGATTACTAAGGTGGCAAAGATTGAGGAACCATATATCCTCGCGCAGATTATCACTAAGGCTGATTTCCTTGGTAACGTGCTTAAGCTATGTATCGACAAGCGTGGCGTGATGAAAAACCAGACCTTCATTACACAGGATCGTGTGGAGGTAAACTTTGAGATGCCACTCTCTGAGATTGTCTTCGACTTCTACGATAAGCTCAAGAGTATCTCTAAGGGTTATGCCTCTTTCGACTACCACCGCACTGGTTATCAGCTAAGTAAACTTGCAAAACTCGATATCCTTCTTAATGGCGAGGCTGTGGATGCGCTATCGTCGCTCATTTATGCCGACCACGCCTACGACTTCGGACGTAAAATGTGTGAGAAGCTAAAAGAGCTTATCCCACGTCAGCAGTTCGATATCGCTATTCAGGCAGCTATCGGAGCTAAAATCATCGCCCGTGAGACCGTTAAGGCAGTGCGTAAGGATGTAACCGCAAAGTGTTACGGTGGTGATATCTCTCGTAAGCGTAAGCTTCTTGAGAAGCAGAAGGCTGGTAAGAAGCGTATGCGACAGATTGGCTCGGTGCAGGTGCCACAGTCGGCGTTTTTGGCGGTTCTTAAGATGGACTAAAGATTTTGCATTGTCTTGTTGGCTATTTTGGCGTCTACCTTGTCTGAAAATGCTCATTTACCATGAGTGAAAGGGGGAGTGTAAAGGGGCAGAAAGTGGAAAAATAAAAGATAAAAAATAAAAAAAATGCCCTTGGGTTCTCTCCATTAAAAAGTCGCAGGCTTTAACTATTACTAATTGCTCGCTACTAATTACTAACTATATGAAAAAGACTTTGTTGGTCGCTCTATTTGCATTGTTTGCAGTAGGTGGCATCATGGCTCAGGAGTACAAGCCTACACGAGTAAATCAGCGTGCTCGCAAGGAGTTTGCCGAGGATCGCTTTGGTATCTTTATCCATTGGGGTCTATACAGTGTTTACGGTCAGGGCGAGTGGTATCTTCAAAATGCGGGTCTTAACCGTGATGAGTATGCTAAGGTGGCAGATGCCTTCTATCCACACCGTTTTGATGCTAAGAAATGGGTGTCGTTGGTAAAGGCATCGGGTGCAAAATATATCTGCTTTACGACACGTCATCACGACAGCTTCTCGATGTGGAATACAAAGTATTCAAAGTATGATATTGTCGATGCTACGCCATTCAAGCGAGATGTTCTTGCTGAGATAGCTAAGGAGTGTAAGAAGCAGGGTATTGCGCTACACCTCTACTACTCGCATGCCGATTGGTATCGCGACGACTATCCTCGTGGTCGCACAGCAAAGAATGTAACTGGTCGTGACTCGACACGCGTGAACTGGGATAGCTACTTCAAGTTTATGAACAATCAGCTTGATGAGCTCCTAAGCAACTATGGCGATATTCGTGCAATATGGTTTGATGGTTGGTGGGATCACGATGAGGATGCTGTGCCATTCGATTGGCATTTAAACGAGCAGTATAAGCTCGTGCATAAGAAGCAACCAGGATGTCTTGTGGCAAATAACCACCACCAAACTCCGTTCCCTGGCGAGGATATTCAAATCTTCGAGCGTGATCTTCCAGGCGAGAATGCCTACGGTTTGTCGGGTCAGGAGATTAGCAAACTTCCTCTTGAAACTTGCCAGACGATGAATGGTATGTGGGGCTATAAGGTTGCAGATCAGAACTATAAAACAGAGAATGAGCTTATCCGCTATCTTGTAAGCACTGCAGGTAAGGGAGCAAACTTGTTGCTCAACGTAGGTCCTCAGCCTAATGGCGAGATTCCATCTGCCGCACAGGAGCGTCTGCGTGCTATGGGAAAGTGGCTTAAGGTTAATGGCGAAACTATCTATGGCACCGTTGCTGGTGATATTCCACAGCAGGAGTGGGGCTGCACAACACGTAAGGGAGATAAGCTCTATGTCCATATCTTCGAGTTCGAGGGTGGCGAGTTGCGTTTGCCTTTGCAGCACGATGTGGTATCGGCAAAGATTTTTGGCAAGAACAAGAAGGTGGAGTATCGTGTTGAGGATGGTGAGGTAGTGCTTACTGTTGGCGAGGTAAAGGGCGTTGCTGACCATATTATCACGCTTACAACTATCGATCCAAAATCGAAGAGAGGATCGAAGAGATCTAAGACCAATGTTGAGGAGATTGATGATGCTTTGAATCCTGAAAAATCTGAATCTAACTCTGATAATGAGTAGTGCTGAGAGGGGATAAGGTGAGAGAATGCTATCATAAATAGCTGTTTTCTCATAAATATCGGTAAAAAATATCGCAGTCCGTAGTTGCGGATTGCGATATTTTTCTTATCTTTGCACGATTAACGCGCGAATGGTAGTATTCGTGGCGGGATGTTGTGTGAATGGATTGAATGAAGAAAATTCATAAACAATAAAAACAATAACAAAAACTTTTTAACAATGCAAAGTAAAGGTATTATCAAGTGGTTGGCAATCCTTTTGGGTGTTGCCAGCATCTTCCAGCTCACTTTTACCTTCGTAACTCGTGGTATCGAGACTGAGGCTAAGGAGCAGAATGACCCACAGGCGTATCTTGACCAGAAGTGGGATCAGAAGGTTTACATGGGTTACACTTATGGTGAGTGTAAGGAGAAGGAGTTGAACTTGGGTCTTGACCTCAAGGGCGGTATGAACGTGATGCTTGAGATTAAGGCAGTTGACGTTATCCGCACTAACGCTTACAACGACATCGCTGTAGCTTCAAACAACATTCTTCGTGATAGCATCGAGGATGCTCTTAAGGTGGCAGCTAAGTACGAGACTACATCTGAGGTTGTTGATGCTTATCTTGCAGCTCTTGCTGCAGAGGACTTGAAGGCTATCTACGGCACTGACGATGTTGCCACAATCGCTTCAACACTTAAGACAAACGTTAGCGACTCTGTTGCGAAGATGAACGAGGTGTTGGCTACACGTATCGACCTTCTCGGTGTTGTTCAGCCTAACATCCAGCCAGTAGCTGGTACTAACCGTATCATGGTTGAGCTTCCAGGTGTTAAGGAGCCAGAGCGCGTAAGTAAGCTTTTGGCATCTACAGCAAACCTTGAGTTCTGGGAGGTATGCTCAGCAGAGGATACAAACGCTATCATGCAGGCTCTCTTCGTAGATGCTGATGCTATTATCCGCGATTATCTATTGGCTGAAGGTGCTGATGAGACTGAGGTTAGCTACACTCCACTTAGCGAGATGCTTGCTACTTCATACCCAGCAATCGCTGGTGATGGCACTACTACAACATTCGGTGTTTACGAGCCTATCGTAGCTGCTGCTGAGAAGTCTAACATCCAGCGTATCAACGACTACCTCGCTATCGATGCTGTAGCAGCGTTGTTCCCAGCAGATGTTAAGCTCGCTTGGTCTAACAAGAGCTCTTTGGATAGCTCTAAGGGTACTTTCCTTCTCTACGCTTTGAAGGGTAAGGATGGTGCTATGCTTCCAGTATTGGATGGCTCTGGTATCACCAACGCTCGCGCTCAGGGTGGTCAGTATGGTGGCTTCGAGGTATCTATGACAATGGATTCTAAGACAGCTATCGAGTGGGGTAACATCACTGGTGCTAACGTAGGTCGTTCTATCGCTATCGTTTTGGATAACTACGTATACTCAGCTCCACGTGTTAACGGCCGTATCGATGGTGGTTCTTCATCAATCACTGGTAACTTCTCGGCTCAGGAGGCTGAGGACTTGGCAAGCGTACTTAGCTCAGGTAAGTCACCAGCGCCTGCAACTATCATCTACTCTGAGGTTGTAGGTCCATCACTCGGTCAGCAGTCTATCAACGCAGGTTTGCTATCATTCGTATTGGCATTCTGCTTGGTACTTCTCTATATGGCATTCTTCTATAAGACAGCTGGTTGGTTTGCAAACGTGGCTCTTATCTGCAACGTATTACTTCTCTTCGGTGTGTTGGTGTCATTCGGTGCTGTATTGACATTGCCAGGTATCGCAGGTATCGTGCTTACTATGGGTATGGCTGTGGATGCTAACGTTATCATCTTCGAGCGTATCAAGGAGGAGTTGCGTGGTGGTAAGGGTCTTACACTTGCTATCAAGGATGGTTTCTCTAACGCATACTCTGCTATCATCGATGGTAACATCACTACTATCATCACTGGTATCGTTCTCTTCTTCTTGGGTACAGGTCCTGTTAAGGGCTTCGCTACAACTTTGGTAGTGGGTATCATCACATCACTCTTCTGCGCTATCTTCATCACACGTTTGTTGATTGAGCTTCGTGCTGAGCGCAAGGGCAAGGTTGACTTCTCTCGTAAGTCTACTGAGAACTTCTTGCAGGGTGTTAAGTTTAGCTTTATCTCTAAGCGCAAGGTGTCATACGTGGTATCAGGTATCTTGGTTGTTGTATCTATCATCTCATTGCTTACTCTTGGCTTGAACAAGGGCGTAGAGTTCACTGGTGGTCGCTCATATGTTGTTAAGTTCAACGAGACTGTTAATGTTGAGGATGTACGTGCAAGCCTTGAGGCAGAGTTTGAGGCTGTGGCAGATGCTGCTAACGCATCTATCGAGGTTAAGCAGTTCGGTGATGACAACCAGGTTCGTATCGTTACTCAGTACCAGCCAGAGGGTCTTGATGGTGAGGCTGCGAACGATGCTGTTGACCACTTGTTGTTCAACGCTTTGGATAAGTTCTTCACCCTTGAGGACTTCGGTTTCAACGAGTTCCGTACTGCAGGCGACGGTATCGCACAGTGGGGTATCGTATCTTCAGAGCAGGTTAACGAGTCTATCTCATCTGAGATGACCGTGAAGTCGCTTATCGCGGTTGCTATTGCGTTGGTAGCTATCGGCTTCTACATTGCTATCCGTTTCCGTCGTTGGCAGTGGGCTTTGGGTGCTACTGCAGCCTTGGCACACAATGCGTTGCTTGTAATCGGTATCTTCTCAATGTTGTATGCCGTTATGCCATTCAACTTGGAGGTTAACCAGGCATTCATCGCAGCTATCTTGACTATCATCGGTTACTCTATTAACGATACAGTGGTTATCTTCGACCGTATCCGTGAGTACATTGGCTTGTATCCAAAGCGTGATATCAAGTCTAACATTGATAATGCTATCTGTGCTACATTGTCACGTACAATCAATACTTCTGGTACTACATTGGTTACATTGTTGGCAATCTTCATCTTCGGTGGTGAGACTATCCGCGGTTTCGTATTCGCATTGATCTTGGGTGTTATTATCGGTACTTACTCTTCAGTATTTATCGCAACACCTATCGCATACGATCTTCAGCGTAAGAACCCATTGAAGGGTGTAGAGCAGGCTGAGGAGTAATCCTTACCTTAATATATAATGAGGGGTTGCACTTTCGGGTGCAACCCTTTTTTGTTTTAACATTCCCATTACTAATTCCTCTTTCCTAATTATTTTTGTTATCTTTGTGCAAATATTATTTGTTATGGATAAGATAAAGAGTCTTCTTAAGCGCATTGCAAGTTATATTACCCCTGGTTATATCGCAATGGTAATTGCGGCATTTCTGTTGTGGTATATCACAAAACTTGGCGAGAACTACACAACAGACCATGTTGTTGTGGTGACTATTGATGGTAAGGAGTATGAAGTTGGCTGTACGGTGCGAGGTAAGGGTACAAACCTTATTGCTTATACCTTTGAAAATAAGAATAGCCACTTTGTCGTGCCTGCTGAGGAGCTAAGTTTCGATAAGGAGGTTGTAGGCGAGGATGGTCGCACCTATCGTCATGTTACGAATGTATCGTTGCAGCAGGCGCTGAATGCTCGTATGAACGATGTCGATGTCTTGGCTGTTACGGGTGTGCCGATGATACTTTTAGATGAGTAGAATTATGTATAAAGTGGGTATTACAGGTGGTATAGGCTCAGGTAAAAGTACCGTATGTAGGATGCTTGCTGAGCGTGGCGTTGCTCTATATAATGCAGATAGCAGAGCTAAGGAATTAATGTCTACATCCGAGTCGTTGCGCAAGGCACTGATAGAGAATTTTGGTGCTGAGACCTTCACTGCCGAGGGTCTTAACCGTCAATATCTTGCTGAAAGGGTCTTTAACGATGCTGAGCAACTGCGCCTACTAAATAGCCTTGTCCATCCCGCTGTTATTGCCGACTTCGAAGCGTGGGCTGAGGAGCAAGAGGGACATTATGTAGTCTTTGAGTCTGCGATTCTGTTCGAGGCGGGATTGGAGAATAGGATAGATGTCGTGGTTGCTGTTATGGCACCCGAGTCGTTGCGTGTAGAGCGTGTTATGGCGCGCGATGGACATTCAAAAGAGCAGGTTATGGCTCGCATTAAGAATCAGATGTCGGACGACGAGCGCTCCGATAGATCGCAGTATAGCATTGTTAATATCGATGTCGAGGATTTGGAGGAGGATGTAGAACAGTTGCACCGCAGACTAAGTTATGATTCTCAGCACCAGTAGCATAAACCTTAGAGATAGCCATGTTATGGCTATTGTGAATGTTACGCCCGATTCATTCTACTCGGGTAGTCGCACGGTATCGCACGATGATATTGTAAGGCGTGTTGAGGATGCTATTTACAATGGCGCTACTATAATAGATATAGGTGGCTACTCATCGCGCCCCAATGCCGAGGAGGTAACGGTGGAGCAGGAGTGGGAGCGTGTGCGTGATGGTTTGAGAGTAGTGCGCAGTGTCGATGGTGGCGCTGTGGTTTCGATAGATAGCTTCCGTTCGGAGGTTATACGCAGGGCTGTAGAGGAGTTTGGCGATATTATCGTTAACGATATCTCGGCAGGCGAGCATGATGCCAATATGCTTGGTGTAGTGGCTAAATACAGCCTTCCATATGTCGCTATGCATATGCGCGGTACGCCTAAGACGATGCAGTCGTTGAACGACTACACAAATGGCGTTGTAACGGAGGTTGTGGAGTTCTTCAAAAGGCGTGTGGAGGAGATTGTGGCGCGTGGCGTTGAGCGTAGTAGGATTGTACTTGACCCAGGCTTTGGCTTTGCCAAGAACGTAGCTCAGAACTACGAACTTTTGCGTGGTCTTGACGCGATACGTGCGCTTGGCTACCCAGTATTAATAGGCGTTTCGCGTAAATCAATGATATATAAACCATTGGGTGTACAGCCTGAAGATGCACTAGCAGGCTCGTTGGCTCTTGCTTGGGATGTGCTTCGTGCTGGCGATGCCATATTGCGTGTTCACGATGTTAGGGAGAGCGCACAACTTATAACGCTTGCTAAAACATATAGAGGATGATAGAGGTCAAAAATATAGTAAAACGCTTTGGCAATTTAGAGGTGTTGCATGGCGTGTCGCTGGGTATTGTCGCTGGCGAGATTGTCTCGATTGTTGGTGCCAGTGGTGCTGGTAAGAGCACACTTCTGCAGATTATGGGCTCGTTGCTCGAGGCAGATAGTGGCGAGGTTATAATCGATGGTGTTAAGCTCTCAACGCTTAGCGAGGATAAGCTGTCCGACTTCCGCAACCGCCATATAGGCTTTATCTTCCAAAGTTATCATCTGTTGCCGGAGTTTACAGCGATGGAGAATGTTATGATGCCAATGCTTATCGCTGGTGGCAAGCGTATCGATGCAGAAGCTCGCGCCCGTGAGTTGCTTGATTTGGTCGGTATGTCGCACCGTGTGGAGCATAAGCCCGAGGCGTTGTCGGGAGGCGAGCAACAGCGTGTAGCCATCGCTCGCGCTTTGATTAATCGCCCTTCAGTGGTGCTTGCTGATGAGCCTACGGGCAATCTCGATACCGCTACAAGAGATGAAATACAGCGTCTTTTTATAGAACTACGTGACCGCACAGGTCAGACCTTTGTGATTGTAACACACGACGTTGCGTTGGCTGAACGCTCAGATAGAACAATACGAATGAGTGATGGTAGAATATTATAATGATATGACCCATGAGCAGGTTAAGGGACTGCTCGAAGAGTTGCACGATAAGTTCAACTGTGAGGAGTTTATCGAGTCTGATCCGATCAGTGTGCCTCACAGCTTCACGCTTACGCACGACCGCGAGATTGCGGGCCTCCTTGCCTCGACCATTGCGTGGGGTAACCGTAAGGCAATAGTTAAGAGTGCCCACCGCATGATGCGTTATATGGATAATGCTCCATACGACTTTGTCGTTAACGCCTCGGCGCATGAGTTGGAGCAGTTGTCAACATATGTCCATCGTACCTTCAATGGCGAGGATTTTCAGGATTTCGTGCGCGGTATGCGCCATATTATAACACGCTGGGGTAGCATCGGTGGCTTCTTCGAGGAGAGCTACGAGGCTACGCAGGATTTGAGAGCTGTGCTATCGGAGTTCCGCAAGGAGTTCCACTCGGCGGAGCATAATCCCCACTCCGAGAAGCATATGTCGTCGATAGATCGTGGTGCGGCATGCAAGCGCTTGTGTATGTATCTAAGGTGGATGGTGCGCGAGGATGACCGCGGTGTGGACTTTGGTCTATGGCGCAAGATACCTATGTCTGCGCTCTATATGCCGTTGGATATTCATACTGGTCGTATGGGACGTAGCCTTGGTCTGCTTAGCCGCAAGCAGGATGACTGGAAGGCGGTGGAGGAGCTTACTGCCACACTGCGTGAGTTTGATGCTAACGACCCAGTCCGTTATGATTATTCGTTATTCGGAGTAGGCATTTCAGGAATGTTAGACTAATGTATAGGCGATGTTTCGTTTTAAGCACTTTACAATATGCGATGAGGGTACCGCTATGAAGGTGGGTACGGATGGTGTATTGCTTGGTGCGTGGGCAGATGTTGAGGGTTGCAAAACTATTCTTGATGTAGGTACTGGCTCGGGTATTATCGCCATTATGGCGGCAGAGCGCAATGCCGTAGCTCATATTACTGCGTTGGATATAGATGCCGATGCTATAGCGCAGGCACAAACAAATATTTTGGCTACACCGTGGCACAATCGCATAGCGTGTAAACATTTCGATATAAAGGCTTTTGCGAGTGAAAAGAGGTTCGACCATATAATCTCCAATCCCCCATATTTTGTGGAGAAGACCCACTCGCCTAATGCCCAGCGTAGCCTTGCCCGCAGTGCTGAGTCGCTACCATTCAGGGTGTTGGTGGAAAGTGCTGAGCGACTCTTAAATGTTGGTGGAAAACTCAGCGTGGTGCTACCTACGGAGTCTGCATCGCTCTTTCGTTACGAGGCGTTTGAGAGATTGTGGCTAAGCAGGTTGTGTTCGGTGGTTACAGTGGAGGGCGATGCCCCCAAGCGAACGCTTATGGAGTTTATCTATACAGATAAGCCACTAATGCCGCGATGCGAGGAGCTTGTGATACAACAACACGATGGCTCATATAGCCCGAAATATCGTGACCTTACCAAAGATTTCTATCTAAACTTTTGACCACGACGAAATAATTTCGTAATTTTGTCGCTCTAAGATTATATGATTATGAGAAGATTGATGCTTGTAATGGCTGTGGTTATGGCCTCAGCACTATATATGGATGCTCACGCACAGCATATTGTAAAGAAGCGTATTGGCACGTATAAAGAGAATGACGCTGTTGTGATGTCGGATGCTACTACCACCTTTGCCGTAAAGATGGTTGTGGAGTATGATAAGTTCGAGGCTGGACCTTATGCCCGCTATGCGCAGAAGTTTCTTGGTACACGCGCCTCGTTTGTAGATCGTGCTGAGTATCGTGTTGTAGCTGCAGATATTGCCCTTGTGGAGAGCGATGATCATGGCTTTACCGAGAACTTTGAGAAGTATCATGGCTATAGTGCCTCGGAGCCAAAGATCTCTGTCGATAGAATGTCTATCTCGGAGAAGAGCGTTGAGACTGCTGCGCGTGAGGCTGCCGAGACAATCTTTAAGTTGCGTAAGGCTCGTATGGAGATGATTACTGGCGAGCAGGGCGAGGGTGTCTTTGGCGGTGGCTTGGAGAGTGCACTTAAGGAGATTGAGCGCTTGGAGAGCGAGTACCTTGAGTTGTTCTATGGTCGTCGTGTGGTAAGCTATGAGACACGTACCCATATTATTCCTGTAAGTGCTGCAAATCCATCTATGACCGTTGCACGCTTTAGTGTCGATAATGGTGTCGTGGCTGTGGATGACCTTTCTGGCGATGTTATCTTCATAAATATTACTCCTTCGCAGATGGAGTATCCTGCAAGCGAGGAGAAGGGTACCGTAGCTATTCGCTATGCAAATAATGCCGAGGTGTCGCTATGTCTTGGCAACCGCGTGTTATGTAGCCGCGTGATGCCAGTTTATGAGTTCGGAGAGACTGTAATGATTGTTAAACCTCGCTAACTATGGATAATACACAGCGTATGATAGCCTTGCTTGGCAAGGTGCGTAAGCAGATGAATGGTGCTGTGTCGGAGAGTATGGCGACACACGGACAGCAGTATGGTCTTAACTATGGTGTCTCTATCGCCACGTTGCGCGAGATTGCTGCGGGCGAGGATATAGACTATAGCTTTGCAAAGTATCTCTACCAGCAGCAGGTGCGCGAGTTGAAGCTCTGCGCGTGCCATATTGCAGACCCTAAGATGGTCGATACCCACGAATTTCCATTCTGGTCGCGTGGTATCACTAATGCAGAGCTTGCCGAGGAGTTGGCATTTGCTCTGTTCTCGAAGATATACGATATCAACTCCCTAATGGGCATCTGGACTACCGAGAGCAACGAGATGGTTGCCTACGCAGCCCTTATGGCAGCATCACGCAACGAGCGTACTATGAGCGAGGTTGCGTATATCGCTATCGAGAATGCTATAAAGGCAAACCCTGAGTCGGAGTATATCGCCCAGGGTGTTGTCGCTTTGGTATGTTATATCGCCTCACGCGATAAGTCTGTCAAGGTTGGTATCCCAACGCTCCTTTCAAACCTCGCTGATTCGGCTACTAAGCGCCGTGTGGAGGAGGAACTTGAGTGGAGATTAGCCTACCTATAAATCACTATCTATAGAAGTTTATATTGTGGCGCCTTATGGTGTTGCATAGCTTGTCGTATGCTATGATGCCGCTATTGCGCCATAGTGCCTCGCCCTGACGAAATAGTATCAGCGTAGGCACAGCTACGATGTTGTATCGCTCCACAATCTCGCGGTTGCTGTTCGATACAGTGTCTATGCGTAGCATCGTAACGATGTCGCTTAGAGCCAATGCCACACGGTCGAGCGTTGGATCTATTGCCTTGCACGCCCCGCACCACGTGGCGTAAAAGTCTATAAGTATCAGCCTGTCGCTGGCAGAGATAATGTTATCAAAGTCGGAAGTTTTCATTGTCATACGCAGGTTTGCTTGGTTACTTTGCCAACGAAAAGCAAAATCTATACCACTACAATCGTATCATTAGTAGCTTCTAATTATATCTCACTCGCAAAAAGTTGTTTAATACTACGAAATTCCGTAAAAAAATTACTACATTTGTGGTAACATACTATTTACGCGGAAAGTGTAAGTTTATTCTCTCTGGCAAACGTAGGAAATTTGTACAGTAGCGAGGATAGGCAAACATCTTCTCGCGTCATATCCTGTATTAGGGTATGGCGTGGACTGTTGCTTATTTATGCTACAAGGTTATTCCTACGACCTGCCAGATTAAATAAGTTTTCAGCACCACGCTTTCTTTTTTACAAATCACTATCGAGGTGCGGATGGTTTTAAGATGATTATTAACTTAAAACATAAATGCTTATGAAACACAAAGAACAAGAGATGTACCTCGCGCCCGAATTTGATATTGTGGCGGTAGAGGTCGAGCAGGGCTATTTTCAGTCTAATTTGGAAGACCCCGATGAAAACCCTGAAATGGACTGGTAACAATTATAAACTTTATAAACTATGAGAAAATTTTTACTAATGGCGTGCGCGCTATTCGGTTTTATAGCGTGTACACAAGAGACTATCGATGAACAGACGGCTATCCGCACCGATGCTCTCGAAACTATTAAGGTTGGCTTCGAGGATAGCGAAACACGTATTCAACTAAACGAGGTACAGAAGACCGTTTGGACTAAGAATGACTTGGTATCGGTGTTTTATCTCTCTAATGCAAACCAGAAATGGCAGTATCAGGGCGAGACTGGCGAGCGTGTTGGTAATCTACAGCGTGTGGAGAATGCCACAGCAACAGCACAAACAAGTAAGGTCGTTGTTGTCTACCCTTATAGAAATGATCACTATCTAAATTATGAGAGTTGCAACCTTCACGCTACACTCCCTGCAACACAATACTATGCTGAGGGTAGCTATGGTGTTGGTAGCAACCTTATGGTATCGCAGAGCGAGTTTACGCAGTTCTCATTGAAGAGTGTTTGCGGTTGGCTTAAGTTGCGACTTACGGGTAATGGCGAGGTTGTTAAGAGCATCAAGTTCCGCGGCAACAATGGCGAGCAGGTAGCAGGTCTTATCTATGTAGATACAGCCACTGCCGAGGCAACCCTCGCATCAGAAATGGGCGGCTCGGATGATAACAATGCTGGTGGCAACCTTGTTTTCGATGATACTATTCTTACTGAGGTAACCCTAGATTGTGGCGAGGGTGTGGCGCTTAGTAAAAATGCCACATCATTCTATATCTCTCTTCCACCACAGACCTTTGAGAATGGCTTTACGGCTGAAATCACCTGTGCTGATGGCTCTAAGATGGTTAAATCTTCAAGCAAAGCTCTATCTATTGAGCGCAACCATATCCAGCCAATGGCAGAGCTTCCATTTTCCGCTAATATTTCACCATCAAATCAGATTTGGTATACTGCAACCGCGAAAGTAGAGCCATACAACGACATGAATACCTATTGGCCTAGTTATTATAGGATTCAGTCAAATGAGTGGGATGAAGCAACTGGCAAGGGTGTGATTACTTTTTCAGAAGATGTTACTTCAATTGGAGCAAATGTATTTTCTAATCAGTCTAAACTTAAGAGTATTGTATTACCAAATACTATCACCTATATTGGAAGTTCTGCCTTTGCAGATTGTTCTAACCTTACAAGCATAACTATTCCTGACAGTGTGACTGGAATTGGAAGTTCTGCCTTTGAAGATTGTTCTAACCTAACAAGCATAACTATTCCTGACAGTGTTACTGGAATTGGAATAAGGGCTTTCAAAGATTGTATCAGATTAGAGGAGTTTAAGGGTAAATTTGCATCTGCTGATGGAAATTGTCTTATCGTAGATGGCGTTCTTCACTCGTTCGCGCCAGTTGGTATTACAGAGTATATTATTCCCGATGGTGTTACTGAAATTGGTGAATGGGTATTCAATGGATGCTCAAATCTCTCGGTCATCACTATCCCCGATAGTATTACAAAGATAGGAGAAGGAGCATTTGCATATTGCTATGGCTTTAAGAATATTACTATTCCTAATAGTGTTATAGAGATGGGAGATTACGCATTCTATTATTGTACAAAACTTAAAGGAGTCTACATAAATAATACAACACCTCCAGCGATTGGAGATGACGTATTTAGTTATCAAATGAATGACGTAAAGATTTATGTTCCCAAAGAAAATATAAAGAGATATCAAACATCCAATGCATGGAGTGACTATGTCAATTATATCTTTGCATACGACTTTGAAGCAGGTCAGTATGTTATGTCTAACTTTGAAATTTGGTATACCAACGGCAGTACAACTACATCAACTACACCTTGTAAAACAGATGTATTCGGGGCAAATATCGTATCTAACACCTACGATACAGAAAATGAATGTTGGGTTATTAGGTTTGATGGAGATGTAACAACAATAGGAGATAATGCTTTTGAGAAATGCAAAACATTACAAAGCATAACAATTCCTAACAGTGTTACGTCAATTGGAGAGGAGGCGTTCTATAATTGCGAAAGCCTTACAAGTGTAACTATTCCTGATAGTGTAACTACAATTGGGGGGTCTGCATTCCGTGATTGCAGTAGCCTAACAAGTGTAACAATTCCTGATAGCGTAACTACGATTGGATATGCTGCATTCGCTTGGTGCAGTAACCTACAAGAGTTTAAGAGTAAGTTTGCATCCGAGGATGGTAGATGTTTGATTATTGATGGTACACTTAATGCATTTGCACCAGCAGGACTTACAGAATATACTATTTCAGATAGTGTAACTACAATTGGAAAGTTGGCATTCTCTGGTTGCAGTAGCCTAACAAGTGTAACAATTCCAGATAGTGTAACTGTTATTGAACGAAATGCATTCGGCGGTTTTTCTGGTAAATTGGTAATTAATTGCAATATTCCAGATGTCCAATATTCTTATGATGCGCCATTTTCTGGTAATAGGTTCAAATCCATTATCATTGGAGATGGTGTAACTTCAATTGGAGATTATGCATTCTATGATTGCCATGTAGGTACAACCATAACTATTCCAGAAAGTGTAACTAAAATTGGATATAATGCATTCAGCTGTTGCGAAGGTAAATTGGTGGTTAATTGTAATATTCCAGATCCTACTAAATATAGTACTGGTGCATTTGCTCATAGCTATTTTACATCTGTTACTATTGGAGATAAGGTTGCCTCAATTGGTGATTATGCATTCGATTATTGCGAATACTTAAATAGTATATATTGTAAGGCTACAACACCGCCTGCTGGAGGTTATAATATGTTTGATAACTACTACCAAGGTTTTAAAATTTATGTACCAAAGGATTCGGTAGAGGCGTATAAATCTGCGCAATATTGGAGCAATTATGCCGATGATATTGTTAGCTACGACTTTGAAAGAGATGAGATTTATGATCCAAGAGCTGTCGATTTGGGGTTGAGCGTCAGATGGGCTAGTTACAATGTAGGCGCTACTGCTCCTGAGGAATATGGCGATTACTTTGCGTGGGGTGAGATAAGCCCAAAGGATGACTATACATTGCAAACATATCAGTATTGGACCGATTATGATGGAGATGGTTATCTTGGCGCAGATGAATGTGCAGAATTTGACGACATTTCAGGTAATCCACAATATGATGCAGCAACTGCCAATTGGGGTAGCTTTTGGAGAATGCCAACAGCAGAGGAAATAGTAGAGCTAAGAGATCGTTGTACTTGGGACTGGATAACTCTCAATGGGGTTAATGGTATGCGAGTAACAGGCCCTAACGGTAATAGTATCTTCCTACCTGCTGCTAGCTATCGCTCTGAGTGGTCTTCCAGTGTCGGTTCGGAGGGTTGCTATTGGGTTCCTACGCTGTTCTATGATATCAACGAAGCTTACAGCTTATGCTTCAAGAGTGAGGGCTTATATTCATACATTGACGGCTGGGCACTGGGCTATCGCTACTACGGTCTATCTGTCCGCCCTGTTATAGAATAAAAGCGTAACGCATTTGATAAATTGGCGAAATTGTCGTTTTTTTTATGGCAGTTTCGCTTTTTTATTTGTAGTAGAATCCACAGCCTAAGGGTGTTATCTTTAATCACTGCTGGAGAGCAGTGTATGTTTGGGGAAGCCCCATTATCTCCAGTCTCCCCAGAAAAATCTAAAGACTACAGAGATGATAGAGTTTCTTTTACTGAAACAGCGCCTTGGGCAGCTGCTCGATGCTTGAGATATAGACTACCTCGATATCGTTGACTGGCTTAATTTTCTTTTGGATAAATGATGAAACGACAATGCGCTTGAAGCCAAGTCGTGCAGCCTCAGCGATGCGTTGCTCTGTGCGTGGGGCAGGGCGCACCTCGCCCGAGAGACCTATCTCGCCCGCGCAGCATACACCCTCCATAAGTGGGCGGTCGTAGTAGGAGCTTATAATTGCCGATACCACAGCAAGGTCGAGACCCGTGTCTGCAATTTTGAAGCCTCCAGCAAAGTTAAGGAATACATCCTTCTGATACATCTTCATACCGATACGCTTCTCCAATACCGCGAGTAGCATATTCATACGTCGCTGGTCGAAGCCCGTAGCCGAGCGCTGTGGCGTACCATATGCTGCGTTGCTAACAAGTGCCTGCACCTCGATAAGATATGGGCGCAGACCATCCACTGCAGCACCTACGGAGTATCCTGCAAGTGGGGTCTCGTAGTGGCTAAGGAGTATCTCCGAAGGGTTTTCAACCTCTCTAAGACCATTGTTGCACATCTCGAATACGCCAATCTCGAAGGTTGCACCAAAGCGGTTTTTAAGTCCGCGCAGGATGCGGTATGTATGGTTGGCATCGCCCTCGAACTGAAGCACCACATCCACGATATGCTCCAAAATCTTTGGACCCGCGATAGCGCCATCCTTAGTGATATGACCAATGATAAATATAGCGATACCATGAGACTTTGCTACCTTAAGCAGTGTCGCTGCGCACTCGCGTATCTGCGTAACGCTACCTGCTGACGACTCCACAAGGTCTGTAGACATAGTCTGTATAGAGTCGATGATGACCACATCTGGTCGTTGCTCCTCAATCTGCGCAACGATATTTTCCAACAGCGTCTCGGCATATACGGTACACTCCTCGTTGCGGATACCGATGCGGTTGGCGCGCATCTTTATCTGCTCTGGCGACTCCTCACCCGAGACATAGAGGGTTTTAAGCGAGTTATCCGAAAGGGCAAGCTGTAGTGATAGGGTAGACTTGCCTATACCTGGCTCGCCACCGAGTAGTATAAGAGAGCCAGGCACAAGACCGCCACCAAGCACGCGGTTAAGCTCCTTGTTGCCGATGTCGATGCGTATGGTGGTGTTCTCCCTTATATCCTGCACCAACTGAGGTTCGATGCGTGGCACAGAGGCTATGCGCGAGGCAATAGAACTCGACTCCTTCGATACAACACGCTCGGTGATACTGCTCCAAGCACCACACGCTGGGCACTTGCCATACCATTTTGTAGTCTCGTTACCGCACTCGGTACAGAAGAATATAGTCTTAGACTTTGCCATTATTGAAACAATCGTAGAATATCGCTACCGTTGGCGTATACAAGCAGCGCCATAAGTAGCCAGAAACCTATGTTTTGTAGCACCACAAGGAGCTTCTCGTTTGGCTTGCGGCGTGTGATAATCTCCCAAAGTGTAAAGAGTACATGACCACCATCAAGCACTGGAATAGGTAGTAGGTTCATCACAGCCAAGATAATCGAAATAAGGGCTGTGATATTCCAGAAGGCGTACCAGTTCCATGCGCCTGGGAAGATGCTACCGATAGAGATAAAACCACCCATCTCCTTGTATAGCTTAGTCTCTGGGTTGAACATCATCACAATCTGATCCCAGTAACCCTTAATCTCCTTGCCTGCACGCTTAACACCCGCAGGTATAGACTGCCAGAAGGTATACTCCTTGTAGCGTGGCGCAATCATAGTGGTAGTGATACCGATGCCCTGCTCTGAGATTGGCACTTCAAGGTATATGTTCTCGCCACCCTCACGCTCCACAGTTACGGTAGTTGTAGTGTCGGCGCAACCTGCGATAATAGGCTGTGCTGTAGCATAGTCTGGGGTCTCAACATCGTTGATAGCGATAATCTTATCGCCCGCCATAAGACCTGCCTCCTGTGCGCTCTCGGCAACTACGCTCTCGATGATAAATGGAGCGTTAGGCTTGAAGAAACCCTTATGACCACCGCGTTCACGCATAGCAACAAGCTCTGTAAGAGGGAGTGTAAGGGTCATTTCCTCGGCATTGCGCTCAACCTTAACCTCCAAGTCGTGGTCTACGATAAGTAGACGCTCGATAATGGTGTTGATATTCTCAATCGGTTCATTATCAATTGTTAGGATGCGGTCTCCATCCACAAAACCGAGAGCTTCTGCCTCCTCATTAAAGAGGTAGCCATACTTCATATCGTCGTTGTGGTAGTAGCTATCGCCCCACTGATAAAGCATACCTGAGTAGATAACAATCGCAAGGATTACGTTCATCACAACACCCGCAAGCATTACGATAAGGCGCTGCCATGCTGGCTTGCCACGTAGCTCATCATTCGATGGTGCAAGTGTACGGCACTCCTCCTTTACAGCCTCAATATCAGCCTTAAGACTATTAATCTCAGCCTCAAGCGTTGCTACATTTGCGCTATTTGCTCTCTTTGCGCGCTTAAGTTTGTCCTTCGCCTCGTCGAGCTTCTTGCTTAACTCCTCCTCCTTTTTATAGAGTGGCTCGCGATTGTCGTAGATGCTTACATAACCACCAAGTGGCAACCAACCGATACCATACTCCACACTGCCAATCTTGCGCTTCCAAAGCGAGAACCAAGGGTTGAAAAAGAGATAGAACTTATCAACACGCATGCCAAACATACGCGCTGTGATAAAGTGTCCGAACTCGTGGATAAGCACAAGTAGGGAGAGTGATGCAAAGAACTGCAGGGCTTGAATTAATACTGGTGTCATTTTCTATGTTGTTTTTATTATTATTTGTTTATATATCGTTCTGCAAGCTCGCGTGCTTCGCGGTTTGCAAGGTCGTAATCATTGAGTGTAGGGTTTGCTACAAACGATGCGTTATCAAGTGCGTAGCGTATAGCCCCCACGATATCCAAGTAGCCACACTTTTTAGCAAGGAAAGATGCTACAGCTACTTCGTTCGCACCATTCATTGTACAGGATGCTGTGCCACCGCGCTTTAGACACTCGTAGGCAATATCCAACGCGGGATACTTAACTCGGTCTACATCAGCAAACGTGAGTGTAGGGTAGTCCAAGATAGAGAACTGTTCCATGCTCTCGCTGCTGCGCTCTGGGTATAGCAACGCATAGCTGATAGGGGTGTGCATATCGGCATTACCAAGCTGTGCCTTAACCGAACCATCGGTAAACTCTACCATAGAGTGTACGATAGACTGAGGATGAATAACCACCTTTATACGCTCTGGCTCTATGTCGAACAACCAGCGTGCCTCGATAACCTCAAAGCCCTTATTTACAAGTGTTGCTGAGTCGATAGTAATTTTCGCACCCATAGACCACTGTGGATGCTTTAACGCCATCTCGGGTGTTACATCCTTTAGCTCCTCGCGTGCAATGTCGCGTAGTGCGCCACCGCTACAAGTGATTATAAGGTTGCGAATATTGTTCCGCTTCTCCCCCTCCAAACACTGCATAATTGCCGAATGCTCCGAGTCTATAGGTAGAATCTCGATGCCGCGCTGCTTCGCTCTCGACATAATGATATCGCCACCCACCACTAACGTCTCCTTATTTGCTAAGGCAATGCGCTTGCCACTCTCTATAGCGTGGTATGTGGGGTGTAGTCCTGCATAGCCCACAAGGGCATTAACGATGGTGTCGTTACGATAGCTGCGGGCAATGTCGTTAATAGCATCGCTACCAGCAAGCACCTCGATATTTGTATCTTTGAGCGCCTCTTTTAGGGCGGTGTAGTGTTGCGTGTCGCCTATTACTACACTCTCAACCTCAAACTCACGTGCCTGCTGGGCAAGCTCCTTCCAGCGGTTGTGTGCCACAAGCGATGTTACACGGAAACGCTCGGGGTTACGACGTACGATGTCAAGTGTCTGCGTGCCGATAGAGCCTGTGGAACCCAATATGCTTAATCTCTCAATGCTCATACTCTTAGAATAGGATGTATAACTCTGGGTCTACGGCTGTGCCATTGTACCATAACTCGAAGGTTAGGATATTCTTCTCCTCGATGCCCTCGCCTGCCGAGGTGCGTATGCGACCTATCACAGCGCCACTCTGTACGCTCTGACCTTTGCGTACAAGTGTCTCTCCCAAGTTTTTATAAACCGAGATATAGCCCTCGGTGTGCTGTATCATCACGTTGAGCGTGCCATCAGCCTGCTCCTCTACTGCGAGTACTGTACCGCGCTCCACGCTCATAACCGAACTCTCACCATCGAGACTCATAATCGCGATGTCGTAGCTCGACTCTGGAGCATCGAAGTTGCGGATGATACTACCACGCATAGGGGTACTAAAACGTGCTGACTCCGATTGTAGTGGCTTGGTATTTGATAGCGAGTACTCGCCCGTAATGCTCTCTAAGGCATCGCGTAGCAACGAGTCTGCGCGCGTAGGCAGGATGCGAGACTTGTCGTAGCGTATGGTGTCAGTAAGTATTGTTGAGTGTAGGGTAGGTGTGCTACCGCCCATTATCGTAGCTACCGCCTCGTTGTATGCCAAGATGTCGTTCATATTGCGCTCCATCATATCGAGTCGCATGATATGCTCGGTTAGTTGCTCGTTGAGACGCTCCGATTGCGTGCGATATTTGGGTAGTATGTCGAGTATCGATGTGTATGCCATAAGTAGTAGCAATACAAAGAGTATCATCGCTACAACTCCTACAATGCAAGCCCAAAGCGATAGCAGCGATAGATTTACTCTCCAAAAAATACCCTCGCCATTACGCTCTTTTAGCACTAATTGGCGTTTATCTGTTACTCTATTCCAAAAATCCTTCATATACTTTTATATATATCGTGCAAAGATAACGAAAAAGTATTCAATAAACGAATTTGGTGAGATACTTTGTACATTCCAATAACTTTTTTTACCTTTGCACTACGAAATTTTAGGCTTGGGGCTCTCTCCCTTAAATAGAAACGCAAATAATTACTAACAAAATATAACTATGGTAAAACCAACACTCTTAGTTTTGGCTGCGGGCATGGGTTCGCGCTATGGCTCACTAAAGCAGATGGACGGTGTAGGTCCTAATGGTGAGGCTATTATCGATTATTCTGTATATGATGCTATCCGTGCAGGTTTCGGCAAGGTGGTATTCGTTATCCGCCACTCTTTCGAGGCGGACTTCAAAGAGGTTTTTAATGCCGAGCGTTTCGGTGGTAAGATCGCTGTGGAGTATGTCTTCCAGGAGTTGGACTACCTTCCTGAGGGCTTTACACTCCCTGCTGAGCGCGTAAAGCCTTGGGGTACTAACCACGCTGTGATGATGGCTGCTGATGTCATTAACGAGCCATTCGCCGTTATCAATGCCGACGACTTCTATGGTCGTGAGGCTTATGCAGCTATTGCATCTTACCTAACCACTCTTGAGGACTCTGAGGGTAAGTATTGTATGGTTGGCTACGAGGTGTCTAAGACTCTATCGGAGAATGGTACAGTATCGCGTGGTGTCTGCACTGTAGATGCTAACGGTAACCTTACAGGTATGGTTGAGCGCACACAGATTGAGCGAGTAAATGGCACTATCCTCTTCCACGATGGCGGTGCTGATGAGCCTCTTGCAGAGAATACCCCTGTATCTATGAATCTCTTTGGTTTTACCCCAGACTATTTCCGCCACTCTAAGGCATACTTCAAGGAGTTCCTTACAGCTAATATCGAGAACCTTAAATCTGAGTTTTTTATCCCACTTATGGTTAATAAAGTCATCAACGATGGCACTGCAATCATGCGCGTTATCCCAACCACATCAAACTGGTTTGGTGTAACTTACAAGGAGGATAAGCCACAGCTAATGGCAAAAATCGAAGAGCTTATTGAGGCAGGAATATATCCACGTAACCTCTGGAACTAATTTCTTGTGAATTTTTTGTGATAAGGGGTCATTCTCGACCTCTCAATCCAAAGCCCGAATGGGAAATACGTCAAGTATGTCCCATCCGGGCTTTCTATATTTTATCTTATATTGTAACTATTAAGCTGATATTAGTAGTGGAAGTTGCAATGCTTGCATTTAACAACACCTACCACTAATATTTCACTTATCTTTGATATTTTATGTATAGTTCGCCTACAGTTTGTATCGGTTGTTTGTCCGCAGACTCTAGTAGGGTGGTAGCTGTAAACTCCTTTCCATCCAATCTGTTATCTAATGCCTTTCTTTTGATTTTACCTATCTCCGTATCAATTATAAGTTGGATTCTTACGTAGTCAGGGCAATCCTCTTTTAATTGATTTTTCTTGAAGTCCTAATGTGTAGCACTAACAGATATGCCAAGACTTTGATATTTTCGTTTCTTGTCTTTGCAAACACACAGCATTAAAGGGTGTTTTCCATCGGATAGTGTCTTAGATTTGTAACATAAAACCTTGATTGTTTCGCTCATTTTGGTTTACACGGTTTACGCTACGGTTTACACAAAAGTAACAAAAACAGGGGTTGTAGAAACAAAAAAGGCAATCACGATAATCGTAACTGCCTGATTTAGTGGTGAATCCGCCGGGGCTCGAACCCGGGACCCCAACATTAAAAGTGTTGTGCTCTACCTGCTGAGCTACGGATTCTCCAAATGCTAATACCTATTAGCGGGTGCAAAGATAATCAATATTTTTAGATTACCAAAATAGTGCGGATGAAATATTTTTGTATCTTTACAAAAATTTATAGAACATCCCAACCATGGATCAACCCAAGATAGAACGCTTGCTGAGGCTTATGAAGCTGATGACGGGCAACGTAAACTATACCGTGAACGACCTTGCCGAGAGGTTGGACACCACATATCGCTCGATATATCGCTATATCGAGTCATTCAAGGATGCTGGCTTTGTGGTGCAGAAGTTGGATGGTGGAGTTTATAAGCTAAGCAAGGAGAGTCCGCACTTTAAGGATATATCGCAGCTTGTCCATTTCACCGATGAGGAGGCGCATATCGTAAACCAACTTATTGAGGGCCTTGATGATACGAATATGCTCAAGCAGAACTTGCGCAAGAAGCTATGCTCGGTATACAATTGTACCTCTATGGCCTCGAGTGTTGTTCACGGAGCTAACGCCTCGAATGTAAATAGTTTGGTGGATGCTATCGAGCGTCGCTGTCAGGTGGTGTTGCGTGGTTATGCTTCGTCGCATACGGGCAACCGTCGCGATAGGGTGGTTGAGCCATTTGGTTTCACAACGAACTATGTGCAGGTGTGGTGCTATGAGCCAGAGAGCGGTATGAATAAACTCTTCAAGACCTCGCGCATCACTGCGGTTGAGGTGTTAGATAGGGAGTGGGAACACGCTGACAAGCATCATGAGGGCTATATCGATATTTTCCGTATGACTGGATTCGAGCAATATGGTGTGAAGCTAAAGCTCGGTATGTTGGCGTACAACTTACTTGTCGAGGAGTATCCTCTTGCCGAGCGCGACATCACTGAGCTCGACGAGGCATCATGGCTCCTTGATACCAAGGTGTGCAACTATCGCGGTGTGGGTCGCTTTGTGATGGGGCTTATGGATGATATTGAGATTGTGGATAGTCCTGAGTTTTCGGCTTATCTCAAGAGATATATCGATGCAATATCAGTCAAATTATAAACAATAAAGACTATGAAGACATTTTTTAATCTTTTGCTCGCAATGCTTGTGGTGTTGGGCGTTGCTTGTACGCCTCAAAATACCGAGACTATGACTCCAGATAATGGTGACGAGAATAATGGCAATACCGCTGCGCTTACTTTTGAGATTGACATCCGCAATGTGTCGTGGAATGGTGCAACGGTGGAGATATTTCCATCGAATAATACAGATACCTACTACTTCGATGTTGTAGAGAAGACTGTGTACGACCAGTATGACAACGATGAGGCGTTTATTAACGACAAGATTGCAGGACTTAAGGCAAAGTGTGAGACGGATGGTATGCCTCTTGAGGAGATACTATCGCAGTACTCGGATGGTTATTACTATGAGAAACTCCTAACACCAGTCACAGAGTATTACGTCTATGTATTTGGTGTTACTGACAAGGGTGTGGCTACCACAGAACTAACCACAAAGGCGTTTACGACTTTGGCTGTAGGCGGTGGCGGCAATGATGCTCCTGCGGGTATTGATAAGGGCGATATAACTGTTGACTGCCTTACTTGGGGTTCGTTTATGAATATTGATGATTACTATGGCGTTGGCGTTGGAACGTGGCTTGTGGTATTGTCTGATGAGTCTGGAAGAGGTACTTTTACCATTGAGTTGCAGATAGACCTTTCGGCAAATAGTTTTTTGGGTGAGTATCTTATCTCAAAGTCGTTTGATGCAGGCGTTGCTATTGCTGGAGCTTTGGATTACAGAGAGTATGTCTATGGCACAACGTGGTTGCTATATGATGATACAGAAGATTTTAATTTTGCAGAGATGGCATTCTGCCAAAGCGGTACTGTAACCATCGACAAGGAGGGTAAAAACTATATTATCAATGTAGATGCTATCGATGAGTTTGGCAATACGGTTAAGACATCATATGTTGGCGAGTTGTACGATAATACTCCCGACTACACCTCTTTAGCACGATAGGTTGTGCTTTGCCAATAGGCGATTCGAACACAATCGGCTATGCAAAAAAATAGGGCTGTCCTCTCGGGACAATCCTTTTTCGGCGGTGAATGATATTTCACCGCCGAATTTATTTATATACAACATATTAAGCATTCGTATTGTGAAATGACTTTTCGTACAAAAGCCGAATAAATTATATTTTACTATTCTCGTGTAGTCTTCTATGTAGTCTAAATTAAGTGTAAACAAATAGCCCCTCGCTATTTCGCTTCTCCCTACCAAGCGAGAGGCGATTTCTGTATTTTATACAAACAAGACCCCAAAAGAGTGTTGTCATTTGCGAAAAAGTTTCTAACTTTGTAGTGTCGTGGGGCATTGTACCCTCGGTATTACATATTTGATGAAAGTGTTTTCGCTTTAATCCTTAACGAGAAATCTGGAAAATTTCACAACTAAAAGGATAACGACGACACTCATTTCTTGTATAGCTATGTGGCTATGCACTTTATGTGCATACACCCATACTATTCAAGTGTGGGGTCTTGTAATCGTTTATTTTTAGTTGGGCATTCCAGAGCCTCTCGTTAGATAAACGGAAGTCAGCTCCACACTTTCTTTTTATATATAACCCACCATAGAGGAGCGTATGGTTTTGAGCGAAAATTTTAACTCAAAACATAGATGCGTATGAAAACAAATGAACAAAGTGGCTACCTCGCGCCCAAAATTGAGGTAAATGAAATTGAAGTTGAGCAGGGTTTTGCTTTAAGCAACCCTAATTCTGAGCCAATGCCCGAAATTGGTGGCGAAAACGAAGAGATTGGTTGGTAAAAATCAAAAATCAGAAAAGGTTATGAAAAGATTTACAATTTTGGTAGCACTCATTGCATTAGTTGGCTGTTCACAATATAGTGAGGAGTTAGATAAAATAGCGGCTTCTATACAAAAACAAACAGAGTTTCACGCCTCTATGCCCGAGTGCGACACACGCACCTATGTAGAGGATAATAAATATCTTCGCTGGAATGCAGGCGATGAAATTACCGTTTTCAACGGCAATAGTTACAATAGCCATTGGCAGTTTGCAGGCGAGAATGGAGCAAATAGTGGAAAGTTTACCGAGGTTGAAGAGAATGGTTTTGTTACGGGTACTCCGCTTAATCTTACAGCGAACTATGCCATTTATCCTTATGATGAGAATATAACCATTACAGAGTCGGGAGTTGTTTCACTCACTCTTCCTGCCACACAAGCCTACAATCATACATACGCCAATTCGTTTGGTGCGGGAGCAAATACGATGATGGCTGTAACCGAAAGCACATCGGATAATTTCTTGGCGTTCAAAAATCTTTGTGGTTATCTAAAACTGAAATTCTATGGCGACGATGTAACGGTTAAGAGCGTAACAATTAAGGGTAATAACAGTGAGAAGATTGCGGGTAACGCAACAGTAACTATGACATACGGTGGCGAGCCAACTATCACAATGGGCAATGATGCTACTGATACTATTACCATTGATTGTGACGAGGGTGTAACATTGAGCAACGACTCCACAAACCCTACAATCTTTTGGGTTGTTATTCCTGAAACTACCTTCGAGGGTGGTATCACTATCACAGTTACCGATACTAACGACCAAACTTTCACAAAGACAACAACTAACGCAGTGCCTATCGTAAACAATATGATTCAGCCAATGGCTGCGTTGGAGGTGGAGTGTGAAGTCCCTATTGACCCTGAAAATTGTAAGATATACTATGCTGCAACAGCAAAAGTAGAGCCTTACAGTAAAGATGTGTTTGGTGCAAATATTGTATCTAATGAGTGGAATGAAATAACTGGTGAAGGAGTAATTACCTTTGATGGCGAGGTTACACAGATTCCCGTGACCGCATTCTCTGATTGCATTAGCCTAACAAGTGTAACAATTCCAGATAGTGTAACTACAATTGGAGATTGGGCATTCGAAAATTGCAGTAGCCTAACCAGTGTAATAATTCCAGATGGTGTAACTACAATTGGAGATTGGGCATTCGCTAATTGCAGTAGCCTAACCAGTATAACAATTCCAGATAGTGTAACTACAATTGGAGATTATACATTCTGTAATTGCAGTAGCCTAACAAGTGTAACAATTCCAGATAGTGTAACTACAATTGGAGTTGGTGCATTCAATGATTGCTATAGCCTAACAAGTGTAACAATTGGAGATAGTGTAACTACAATTGGAGTGTGGGCATTCGATGGTTGCAGTAGCCTAACAAGTGTAACAATTGGAGATAGTGTAACTACAATTGGAACTTGTGCATTCGCTAATTGCGAGAGCCTAACAAGTATCGTTATTCCAGATAGTGTAACTACAATTGGAGTGTGGGTATTCCGAAATTGCAGTAGCCTAACAAGTGTAACTATTAGCAATAGTGTAACTACAATTGAAGAGGGCACATTCGAAAATTGCATTAGCCTAACAAGTGTAACTATTCCAGATAGTGTAACTACAATTGGAGAGGGCACATTCGAAAATTGCAGTAGCCTAACAAGTGTAACTATTAGCAATAGTGTAACTACAATTGAAAAGGGGGCATTCTCTGGTTGCAGTAGCCTAACAAGTGTAGCTATCCCAGATAGTGTAACTACAATTGGAAGTCAAGCATTCTATAATTGCAGTAGCCTAACAAGTGTTACTATTGGTAATAGCGTAACAGAGATTTTGTCTGGCACCTTTGGTGATTGCATTTCACTATCAAATATTAACATCCCTGACAGCGTTACATATGTTTCCGATTATGCGTTTAATAATTGTTCTAATTTGCCTATTGTTGACGGTATAAGATACGCCGACACATGTGCAACAGCAATAATGGATACAACATTATCAAGATATTCATTTAAAGAAAATATTCGTTTTCTGTCATGTTCATTTAGCAATTGCAAGAATCTTACGAGCTTAACTATTCCTGATAGTGTTATTTCTTCTATTAGAACCGAACAATTCGCTGGCTGCCACTCGCTGACAACTGTAATAATCGGCAGTGGTGTTACTTCTATTGAGGAAGGAGCTTTTAAATGGCTTCCGAATCTATCCAATGTAAAAATAGGTGAAAGTGTAAAGTCAATTGGAGATTATGCTTTCTTTGGATGCCAACTGACAAGTATAACTATCCCCGATAGCGTAACGACAATTGGAGATAATGCTCTTTGTACTGTGATGCCTACTCAAGAACAAGAAGTCATAGTAACGATTGGAAAAGGTGTTACATCTATTGGTCGTGATGCATTATCGGTGTTATGGAGTTCTCTTTATATTAAAGCCGTTACCCCACCTTCAGGTTTCTCAGAATCTATGCCTTCAAGTACTATATACTATATATATTCTGAGAGTGGAATCATCCCCAAAATATATGTGCCACGAGAGTCTTATGAAGCATACAATACTATGTTCTGTGCTATATTTGACGTGTCTAATATGGATGATGTTTTGATGCCATATGATTTTGAGTAATATATATTAACCCCATAAAAACTGAAAATTATGAAATCACTCAAACCTCTTATTACTTTTCCTGCAGAGTACTTGTACGAAACAGTACAGCACCACCATTATATAATTGTTAATATTGATGGAGAATATATTATGAGAGCAACTTTGTCAAATATTCCATATAACGAATACGAGTGGAGATTAACTGAGTTAAGTTATTGTGAGGATTTAGTGAATCCGCAGAATGTATTTAGGAATCTCATTGACAGTATATTGAAAAATCAATCAGATACAAACAATTATTTCTATGTGGTAGATGATAATGGTGAACAATCTGTGATTAAAGATTATCCATGGTTAAGCCGTCTTGAAGATAATATTTATGTATATAAGGCTAAAAAGTATTGAACAAAAGTATCATCTAAAATGACTTGCGAAATGTAAATTGTAGGTAACAAATAACAGTGGCGTATGTAAGAAATTGTGTAGTTCCTTCATACGCCACCTTTGTTTATTCACAATGCATCTTTGGAAGATGCTTGATTTCAGTGCTTTAATTTCAAAAGTTTTATGTACCGTTATTCTCGTAGTGTTTTGGCTTAATTACGACCTCCATGTAGTCTTCTATGTGGGGTTTCGCAATTTTCGTAAAAACTAACTCTGACAATCTGTTAGTCGCAAATAAAAGAGGCTGTCCCGAAAGGACAGCCCATCTTGTTTAGAAAGCCTAATCGACTACTGGCAAGCAGCGCTAAGGTCGGCGAACAAACCAGCGAAGCTCTCAGCCATATCACGACGCAATGCAGCGTAGTGCTTTCTTGTGAGTGAGCGGTTCTTAGGCTCTGCAGGGTTGTTAGCCTTGTGGTAGAGTGCGTTGCGCAACTCAACACCCTTAGACATAAGCTCAACAATCTGCTCCTCCTTGTTAGGCTGTACGAAAATTGCCATGTGGCAATCGAAAGCGAACTCCTCCAAACGGTAGTCAATCTCCTTCTTCAAAAATCTAAGATTTGCCATAATATTTTGCGTTAAAGTTAAATTCCTATTATGCAAAGATAATATATTCAAATCTTATTTGCAAGTTTTTACCGATTTTTCTACTGGCACGATGCTGGACAACAACACTCCGTCGCTGCGCCGCAGTCGATGATAATGCCATCCCACTCGTTAAGGATTACCACCTTGCGACCGTGATGTTTACCATGGTGCTTATCTTTGTGGTGGTCTGGTCTGTCGTAGCGCTTGTGATGTTCGTGATGCCTTTGAGGCTTCTCCTCCACGATAAACTCCTCCACTATAACGACATCCGTAGGAGTGCTCGCCACTGGCTTATATTCGCGCTTGTCCGTTACTTGATCCTTGGTGTAGGCTATGGTTACCGTAGCCTTGCGCATATCGGGTAGAACATCGCTCTTAAGCCAACTCCACGCCGTGTTTTCGCGCTTGAGTTTATGGTCTATGGTCATAGGCTCCTCGTTGGAATTCACTATGCGCACAAGGTCGTTGCGGTTGTTTAACGATGAATGTTCTATGGCATCTGTTGTTGCGCTCCAAGGCTCTACTTGCGACGATATGGCAATGTTATAATCGGCTAAACCGTAGCGCTTTGCGAGCATAGCACTTAACTCCTTGGCACGCTCCTGCGCTAATGTTCCGTTGAACTGCGTCGTGCCATCGGGCGATGCGTATCCCATAACTGAAATCTTTGAGATGTGGACTAAGGAGTCCTTTTTTATCTCGTTAAAGAAGCTGTCCAAGCGTGTCAATACCTCGCTGTTATCCTCGAAGTCCGCTACCGCATCTGCCGAGTTTATAGCGTAGTGAATCTCGTAGTTGGCGCTGTGCTGTGTGCCGTCGCTTACGATATATCGGCGCACAATATAGTCGCCATCGCGCCACTCTGCTGTCATATTTCGCGCCCCCTGCTGAGCGAAAGCGTCGGTGCTTATCACGGCTAAAACTGCTGTAAAGCAGATAGTTCCAAGTTTAAGAAAACGTTTCATAATCGTAAATTTTTTGGTTTGTATCTTACGCATACCAAAAAACATACCAACAGACGACGATTGTATGGGGATATTGTGTGCTACGGGAAAATACTTAAACAAAAACAAAACGATGTCTGCGAATACGCAAACATCGTTTTGGAAATATAAGAGTATTATTAATTGCTTACTGGTGTTCTGGTCGGAGCAAATCCTGAACGACCTTAACAGGTGAGAATGTCGAGATTGGCACCTCCACAAAGATTGTGTTCCAGTTTGCCATTGCGCCATTCCATAGACCTGGAAGCTCCTGAGCGCGTAGCTCTCTGCCACCTGCCGACTTCGATGAGATAAAGCCTGTCTTTGGGTCGGTGTATAGTTTGAGATTGTACTTAGTGCCATCGTAGCGCTTAACACCGCATACAAGGTCTACAGGGTTGAAGTGTGTAGCCTCCTTCATAAGGTGCATATCCTCCTTGGCAATCTGGCTCGACTCGGCAATCTGCAACTGCTCACGACCCTTTTCGTCGCCAACCCAGAATGGACCACCACCAGGCTCGCCCTCATTCTTAACCATACCGCAGACGCGGATAGGGCGGTCGAGAGACTCCACAATAAGCTCGCGCGATGCATCCTCTGGGAGCTTGCAACATAGCTCGTTGCAAAGGAATGTCTTAGCCTCCTCGTATATATCCTCGCCACGCTCGATAGCGCGTAGTAGCTCGAAGCTACGCTCCTGCAAGCGCAACAACTCGCCCGCAAGCACACGCTTATAGGTAATAGTATCTGGCTTGCGCTCGTCTGTAGTTACATTGTCAATATTCTTAACGAAGATAATATCTGCATCGAGTTTGTCGAGGTTATCTATCAAAGCACCATGACCCGCAGGACGGAATAGTAGCGATCCATCCTCATTGCGGAATGGGGTGTTATCAGGGTTTACAGCGATGGTATCGGTTGCTGGGCTCTGCTCTGAGAACGATACATCGTACTTGATGCCATACTTCTTTTCGTAGTGGCTCTGACGCTCCTCGAGTAGAGCCAAAAAGCCCGCTTTATGCTCTGGTGATACGGTAAAATGAATTGCTGCACGCTCGCCATCCGATGCGTAGAGTGCTGCCTCCACAAGATGCTCCTCAACTGGCTTGCGCGCCCCCTCCTTATATGCGTGGAAAGTTACCAAGCCCTTAGGCTTTGAGCCATAGCCAAGACCGTCGATGATGATGTTGCGCACAACATCCTTGTCATCAATCTGAGGCTTTAGATACTTTGCTAACTCGGCAAAGAATGCGAACTTCTCGAGATTTGTGATAAGCTTATCGATACCAGGGGTGCGCTTGTTGTCGTTTACATACTCGAACAACTCCTTAAACATACGTGTTGCAGCACCCGATGCTGGCACAAATTTGATAGTCTTAATCTCCTTAGTACGACTCATGTATAGCTTCTCGGCATTGCGAAGTTCATCTTCGCTAAGCTGGCGCACACCGTCACCACCCGATGCTGCACGCACAACAGGGAGTGAAGGAAAACCGTTACGGAAATTATCAATCTGCTTCTCCACTTCGGCTACGCTAAGACCGCGAGCCTCGATTTGTGAAATGTCGTTGCTTGTAAACATAGCTGTATAGGTCTAAAAATTAGTAAATTCAACCCATTATACCCGCTTAGAGGAGTAATAATGTTTGAATTAGTCCCCAAATTTAGTAAAAAATTTTTAACTTTGCACTATGAAACGGATATACAATAACATAAATCTTGCCAATCGCAATAGTTTTGGCGTGGTGGAGAGTGCTGCTACGCTTGTGGAATTTGACACCGTCGATGAATTGAGTGAGTATTTTACAACCGAGAGACCTAACACTTGGTATATGCTTGGTGCGGGTAATAATACCCTCTTTACAAAGTTCTACGATGGCGTTATTATCGTGCCTAAGAGTGGCGCACGAACAATACTTAGCGACGATGGCGAGAGTGTAGATATCCGTGTTGAGGCTGCGCATGACTGGGATGAGTTGGTGGCGTGGAGCGTTGAGCAGGAGTTGTGGGGTATCGAGAATCTCTCCGCTATACCAAGCTCTGTTGGTGCTGCACCTGTGCAGAATATCGGTGCCTATGGTGCTGAAGCTAAGGATGCAATCACCGTTGTTGAGTATTTCGATACTCGTACTATGGAGGTTGTGCGCCTAAGCAACGAGGAGTGTCGTTTCGCCTATCGTGAGAGCATCTTTAAGCAGGAGCTTAAGGGTGTTGCAATCATCCTCGCTGTGGAGTTTCGCCTAAGTCGTACACCTCGCCCAAATCTCGGTTATGGAGATGTTATCAAGGAGGTTGAGGCGCGTGGTGGCGCTACGCTTGCCAATATCCGCGATGCTATATGTGCTATTCGCAGTAGTAAGCTCCCCGATCCAAAGGTGCTTGGCAATGCTGGTAGCTTCTTCAAGAATCCTATCGTAGAGCGCGAGGTGGCAGAGAGCCTCATGGAGCGTTATCCCGATATGCCACACTATCCAGTTGCGGGCGATGACACAAAGGTAAAACTTGCTGCAGGTTGGCTTATCGATAAGTCGGGCTTGAAGGGCTATCGTAATGGTAGTGTCGGTGTTCACGAACGTCAGGCGTTGGTGCTTGTCAACTATGGCGGTGCTACGGGTGGCGATGTGATAGCTTTGGCAGAGTATGTGTGCAGTGAGGTGAAAAAGAACTTCGGAGTTGAGATTTCGCCCGAGGTCAATATTTTGTAGACTATGTTTCTGTTAGACGGTTTTGAGAAATATATAGAGGAGAACGAACTCTTTTCGCATAACGACAAATTATTGCTTGCCGTATCGGGTGGTGTTGACTCGATGGTGATGATGGCGTTGATGTCTGCTGCGGGATATGAGTTCGGTGTGGCGCATTGTAACTTCCAACTTCGTGGCGATGAGAGCGATGAGGATGAACGTCTTGTTGAGCGCGAGGCAAAGCGTCTCGGTGTGGAGTTTTACAATAAGCGTTTCGATACAACTGCCGAGATGGAGCGTACAGGAGAATCCATGGAGATGGCAGCACGACGTATCAGATATCAGTGGTTTAGGGAGTTGTGCGACGAGCATGGCTACTCGGCTATCGCCATTGCCCATCATAGCAACGACTCTATAGAGACCTTCTTTATAAATATGCTTCGCGGTACGGGCTTGCGAGGTTTGACGGGTATAACGACGCAGGTGGGTCGTGTGGTGCGACCTATGATGTTCGCTACGCGCAAGGATATTCACGATTACGCTGTAGCGCACCGCATACCTTTTAGAGAGGACTCCTCAAACCGCTCTACGAAGTATTTAAGAAATAAGGTGCGCATCGGTCTTGTGCCAATGCTTAAGGAGATAAACCCTCAGTTTACAACCATTATGCGTCGCAATATCGCACGCCTTAGTCAAGCGCAGGATTTTATCACCTCGGCAATAGGTATTGTTAAGGACGAGGTATTGGAGCATAATGGCGATATACATACGTTGAGGGTGGGAAATATTCGCCCTACCTTACCACGTAACTATGTGATATATGAGATTCTAAACTCGGAGTATGGCTTTAAAGGGGATGTTGTTGATGCCCTCTGCCATGCGTTGGATAGCTATGCTACGGGTCGCAGATTCTACTCGCGCGAGTGGGTGGCAGTGGTAGACCGTGGCGATGTGGTTATTGCTCCTATTGCCGAGGAGGATAGTTGCGAGTGCGTGGTTGAGAGAAGTACTGCTCGCTCCTATATCGGTGGCTCGGTACTCTATTATGAGTATTGCGATATCGATTTTATAGATACTCTCGATCAGGGCGATAATGTGGCGCTCTTGGATGTCGATAAGTTGAAATTCCCGCTTAGGGTGCGTCGTTGGCAGGAGGGTGATTGGTTTGTGCCTTTTGGAATGTCGGGACGTAAGAAGTTGAGCGACTATCTTATCGATAAGAAGGTCTCTATGGCGGAGAAGTCGCGCCAGTTTGTATTGCTCTCGGGCGACGATATCGTGTGGGTTGTAGGTCGCAGGTTGGATGACCGCTACGCCATCACGCGCAAGACCGAGAATGTATTAAAGGTTTCCCGTTACACACTATAACACTATAAGCGATAGTTCATGGCAAAGACGGCAAAATTTGCTGATGCATTAGCAAGCTACAATACGATAATGAAGGATATCGCGGAGCGTCGCTTTGCGCCTATATATCTATTGTCGGGGGACGAGGGCTACTTTATTGATACCATTGCCGACCGTCTCGCTAACACTATTCTTAACGAGGCTGAGCGCTCGTTTAATCAGGTTGTTGTTTATGGCGCAGATAGCGATACGGGTAAAATCGTGATGCTCTGTCGCCAACTGCCGATGATGGGATCCTATCAGGTAGTAATCGTGCGCGAAGCGCAGCAGTTAACAAAAATTGAGAACTTGGTGCACTATACTTCTGCGCCACAATCCACAACTATACTCATTCTCTGCTACAAGAATAAGGAGCAGGGAAAGGGTATAGATAAGCGTACAGCGTTCTACAAGAGTTGTGTTAAGGCGGGCTGTGTGTTTGAGTCAGTGCGCCCACGCGAATATGAGATTGATCAGTGGCTATCATCCTATATATCATCTTGCGGTCTTACTATTCAGCCCAAGGCTATGGCGATGCTAAAGGAGCATGTAGGTATGGATATTTCGCGTATCGTTACGGAGATTGATAAGCTTAAGGTCTCGATGAATGTCGATGATAAGGTTGTAACAGACAACCATATTGAGCAGTTTATCGGTGTGTCGAAGGAGTTTAACGGCTTCGAGCTTAATGATGCCGTTATGAAGCGCGATGTGGGTCGAGCGATGCGTATCGCCGAGCACTTTGCGCACAATCCTAAGAGCTATCCAATCACGCAGACCATTATGTTGCTCTTTGGTCAGTTCCAGCAGCTCTTCTTATTGAACTACCATATGTGGCAGTCGCGCAGAAGGGGTATTCCTATGCCTAATGATACAGAGCTTATGGTCGGCGTAAGAGCCAATAACCTATATGCTCTTAAGGAGCTAAAGACCAATATTACACAATGGAACGGCCCACAACTCTTCCGTGTGTTGGGTCTTATTCGTGAGTACGATGCTAAGAGTAAGGGCGTAAATAGTGGTGGCTTGGATGGTGGCGAGCTATTGAAAGAGTTGTTACTAAAGATTTTTATGCAGTAGGGTATGAAGTTGCTTGTGTGGAGTGATGGTAGGGTAGTCGATGCCAATGAGTTTCGACTCACTTCTCCTTTTGTCCTGCAGCGAATACATACACTTGGATATAGAGCATTCAATGTAGCACAACATGTCCATCTTATGCGGAGAGCATCGATGGAGTTATTTGGCTTCGCCTCGCTATGTCGAAAGGAGGATGCCGAGCGTATCATTGAGCAGTTAACAAAGCTATCGCGTATCTCTCCAACCCTTAGCTGTACTGTGGCAATGCGCCTAACCTCTCATGGCGAACTATCATTTGAGGTGGAGCATCCATCATACTATAGTGGCGCTACACTTAGTGTTAAGCGTCCAAAGGGTATCTTCTTTACCGCCCCACATCCCGAGACTGTTTCGCAAAATTCTGTTACCGTAGCTCTTGATGCGATGTATGATGCTTATGTGCAAAATAGGGGTGATATGGCTATTTTGGTAGATTCAAATAGGGAGATTATAAGCCGACCTTGGATGCCTATTTTTGCAGTCTTCCATAATGTAATCTATACCCCTGCGGAGTACGATACGGTAGAGTATCATCTTGTTTGTGATGCAGTTAAAAGCGCAGGTATAGAACTTGTCGTTCGACCTATACCGATGGAGTCATTACTTCGTATGGATGAGGTCTTTGTTGCCGATGTTATGGGTTTAACATCCTTAGCCTCTATAGAAGATAGTAGGCTCCTATCCGTTGTTGCAACAACCGTTGCAAGTCGAATGGAGCCTAAGTTGTAGAAGCTGTTTAACAAGTTTTTTTTCTTCGTTAAGTTCCTTTTAGTTGCTACGCCTTGGCAATTAGGATTACTTCTATTGCACTCGGCTTAATCGTAACTTTGCACTTGTTCTAAGTATGCTCATTTACACAAAGTAAACTCCACTATTTCGAACTTCGTGCACCTAAAATAAACTCTTGTTATACAATTTCTATAGAGTGTTATTGGGGGATCATTACCTATATCCCCGTGATACTCAGTGTCCCCCATTTTCTCGATAAAACAAGGTCCAAAATAAAAGCGCACCCACCGGATGCGCCATACTACTAAATGCAAATTACAAATTAATTAGCCACAGTCTCTGTCTTAGCGATTGGTAGGGTAAAGGTAAACTCCAAGCCGCCAACCTTACGATTCTTAACCTCGATATTTCCACCGTGGAAGAGAATACCATTCTTCACAATCGAGAGTCCGAGACCTGTGCCACCGAGTTTGCGTGAGCGACCCTTATCAATGCGGTAAAAGCGCTCGAAAATATAGTCGATATGGTCATCTTCGATACCGATACCGTTATCGGCAAACGAAATTGTATACATGCCATCTTGCTCGCCTAAGCACTTAACATAGATGTCGCGACCACCAGAGTATGCTATGGCGTTGTCTGTCAAGTTCTTTATTATCGACATAAGTAGTGTCGAGTTTCCATATACTGGCATAGGTGACGGTAGGTCGATATTTACGCGCATACGCTTATCGTCTGGAAGTAGTGCCACCTCCGATGCTATCTCGTTTACGATGGTGCGTAGGTCGACTCTCTCTCGCTCGATACGTGAGCTACCATCCTCCATGCGTGTAATTGTCGACACGTCGGTAAGTAGCTGTGTTAGGCGTTGGCAGTGGGCGTAGCTCTTGGCGATAAATGAATCGCGCTCCTCGTCGGTCATATCCTTCGATGTAGTCATTGTCTCGAGATAGCCTTGAATAGCAGCCACAGGGGTCTTAAGTTCGTGGTTGATATTGTTTGTAAGTTGGCGCTTGATGCGTAGCTTCTCCTGCTCCTCGTGTAGAGCCTTGTCATGCTCGCGTTTGATGCTCTCCGATGCCTCGCTTAGACGACCGTAGAGGTCGATAATATGGCGTGCGATATCGCCCAACTCGTCATTTGCGAACTTAGGCATCGACTCCTTCTCGTCGCCACGCTCCATAGCTAATGCAAGTCTCTCTAAGTTTTTGATATTGCGATTGATACGTATGGCAAGGAATAGCGATACCACTACCGTTGCCGCAGCGATAAAGATGATGCTAATAAAGATATCGTCATCGAGTTGTACAGCACTATTACCCTTGATATGGGATATCAGCGAGTGTCGATATATAATTACACCGCCAATAAGCGACATAACAAGCAGTGTTAGAATAAGATACATGCTACCGCGGTAGCTAAATCCCTTTTTACTCTTCAAATCCATAGCCATATCCAGTTCTTGTTGTAATATGATTTCCGTAACTTCCTAATTTCTTGCGCATACGCGTTATGTTCACATCAATAGTGCGGTCGAGAACTATTACCTCGTTGCTCCACACGCGCTTCATAATCTGCTCGCGTGATAGTATCGTATTGCGGTTTTGTAGTAGCAATACGAGAATATCGAACTCCTTTCGCGTTAGCGATATCTCTGCGCCATCTACCGTGCAGCGCTTGCTTGAGTTATTTACCACCAAGCCTTCAAAGCTGATAACATTCTCATCAGCAACCTCTTCGCGTGGATCTGTGCGGTGTGCCGAGCGACGCAATACGCTGCGTACACGTGCCATGACCTCTGCTACCGAAAAGGGCTTCGATATGTAGTCATCCGCGCCGATGTCAAGACCCTTAATCTTGTCGCTTTCGCCATCAAGTGCAGAGCAGAATATTATCGGTAGACTCTCGGTCTCGGGTCGTTTGCGCAGTATCGCTGCGAGGTTGAAGCCACTGAGTTCGCCCATCATCACGTCGAGGATCATAAGGTCCAATCCGCTAATATCGCGCGCAAGTACCTCCTCGGCGCTATTTGCTGTTAGCACCTCATACCCCTCCTTTTCGAGGTTAAACTTGAGAATCTCACACAACGACTCCTCGTCGTCAACAACCATTACTCTATACTTATACATATATGTATATGTTGCCTTAAAGCACAAATATAGACAAAATTTGTTAACATTACAAATTAAGTACCGTAAATTGTTTTGAACCTCGCTATTTTTGTGTGTGCTACTAATTTTTTTGAGCTGTTTAATCGAATTGTAACAGTTTTGTAACAATTTTATAATATCTTTGTGCGAACAACAATTATTTTTTATGGATTTATTTATAGTCATTACCCTCGCGCTTCTCGCGGTTATGGGTATTATTGTGGGTGTTTCAAACGATGCTGTAAACTTCCTCAATTCTGCTTTCGGCTCTAATGCAGCAAAGAAAAATGTAATCCTTACCATTGCCAGTATTGGTGTTATGGTTGGCGTTATGACCTCAAGTGGTATGATGGATGTAGCGCGTAGTGGTGTCTTCTATCCTGCGATGTTCTCCTACCAAGAGATTATGATTCTCTTCCTCGGTATGATGCTCTCGAACATCATACTTTTGGATATCTATAACTCGTTGGGTCTACCTACCTCTACCACCGTATCGTTGGTCTTTGGCTTGCTTGGCTCGGCAATGGCGCTTGCACTATATAATATATGGGGAGGTACTACAGGTGCTACACTCGGAGAGTTTATTAACTCTGGTAATGCATTAGCTATTGTCTCTGGTATCCTTCTTTCGGTGGTGTTGGCATTCTTCACTGGACACTTGTTGATGTATATTTCGCGTCTTATCTTCTCGTTCCGCTACCATAAGATTTTCAGCCGTTATGGCGCCTTATGGTGCGGTATTACTCTTGCGGGTATCATATACTTTACTGTGTTTAAGGGCTTGAAGAGTACGACCCTTATCCCAGATGTAATTAAGGACTATGTCAACGATAATACAGGTGCGGCGTTGTTGCTATTGTGGCTTGGTAGCTCGGCTTTGTTGTGGGTATTACAGCGCTTTAATGTAAATATTTTACGTGTCTCTATCCTTGCTGGTACATTCTCTTTGGCATTGGCATTTGCGGGTAACGACCTTGTGAACTTTATCGGTGTGCCATACGCGGGATACGACTCATATATGCTTGCTCAGGCTTCAGATGTAGAGCTTACATCTATGGCAGGCTTGTCAAAGCCTACTGTGGCTAACTTCTGGATTATGTGTGCTGCGGGTCTTATTATGGTTATTACGCTCTTTACCTCTAAGAAGGCTATGCGTGTTATTGAGACAGAGCGCAAGCTCTCTTCGCAGAGCGAGGAGGTGCCAACAAATAGTGAGGCAACAGTAGCATCGCGTGGTATCGTGCGTGGTGTTCTCCGCTTCAATAACTTCCTCACCTCTATCACTCCTGAGCCAGTGCTTCGTTGGATTAACGAGCGCTTCGTGAAGCTTTCGGATGAGGAGCGTGGCGATGCTAACTACGACCTTATCCGTGCTACGGTAAACCTTACTGCTGCTGCGATTCTTATCTCTATCGGTACTCAGCTCAAGTTGCCACTCTCTACAACATACGTTGTCTTCATGGTATCTATGGGTACATCGCTTGCTGACCGTGCTTGGGGTCGTGAGAGTGCCGTATATCGTATCACTGGCGTAACAACCGTTATCATGGGTTGGTTTATCACTGCCTTGGGTGGCTTCGGTATCGCTCTTGCTGTAACCCTCGCCCTTGTATATGGTGGTAAGATAGCCATTATTGCTGTTACCGCTGTCTGCCTATTCCTTATTATTAAGAACAACTTCTCAAAGAAGGAAGAGGAGGAGGAGCTTGAGGAGTCTGCAGTGGCAAAGATTGGCGATGTACTTAAGCGTAGCCCAGAAGAGGCACTTATCAAGTATACCGAGCATGTATGTTCATCTATGGAGAAGGTTACAATGATCTATGATCGTACTATTGTGGCGGTATTTAAGGAGAATCGTCGTGTTCTTCGCGATATGGTGCGCGAGGCTGAGGATTTCTACCACTCTACACGCCAGCAGAAGTATGAGCTTCTACCACTTCTTCGTAACCTCGAGGATAGCGATGTAAATACTGGTCCCTACTACGTTCAGGTTGTCGACTATATCTCTGAGACAAGTAAGGCGTTGCTCCATATCACCCGCCCTTGCTATAAGCACGTGGATAACAATCACTCTGGACTATCTAAGGAGCAGGTGTACGACCTTAAGCGTATCAACGACCGTGTAGAGGAGATCTTTGGCGAGATTAACACTATGCTCCGCACCCGCTCATTCGAGCAGATGGAGGATGTCCTCAATAAGCGTGACGAGATGTTTGACCTTATCGACGAGGTTATGCAGAACCAGCTCCGTCGTCTCCGCGACACTGGTGGCTCATCATCTGCAAATATGCTCTTCTTCAATATTCTTACCGAGACAAAGACTATTGTTCTTCACTCGCGTAATATTATGAAGTCATTGGAGCACTTCGTACATTAATTTCTTGTGATAAGCCGCAATCTGCGGCACATCCCAAAAGATCAAACCATCCAGGGCTGTACTAAGTGTACTATCCCTGGATGGTTTCTTTTGCGATGCACCACATCTCACGACTTCTCCCAAGAAATAATTTTTTGTGATAAGGGGGCATTCTCGACCTCTCAATCATTGCCCCCAATGGGAAATACGCATAGTATGTCCCATTCGCCAGTTTTCGTGTCAGAGCCAAATCTGACCCCTTCTGACAAGAAATTCGGTTGTGCGACCCTGAGGGTTTGTGTCTGTTTCGCTTGTGCCAAGCGACAGCTACGCTGAAAGGACCAAAAGGGCCTAAGAGGTAATTAGTAACACCTTTCTGCCGCTTTGGTCCCTTTTGCTGCTTTTGCCCCTTAAATACCCCTAACCAACCCACCCCTCTTTCTTGTCTAATGTGAAAATTTTTGTCGATATAGTGTGCGATTTGGAAATTTTTACTAACTTTGCATATGCTATATTGAGTTAATTGCTCTATATGGCGTATATAGTCGCCCGATGTGTGTCGTTGGAAAGTGCGTTTTATTGGGCGTTATGTATTGAACAACATAACATTACTATTATTTATAAACACTTAAAATTCAAAAGCAATGAAAAAGTTCTTTTCTATGATGGTGGCTGTTGCCGCTATGTTCACTTTCGCTGCTTGTGGTGGTGATGACACTACTGATCCTACTCCACAGCCAGGTAACAAGACTCAGCTTGATCAGCCAGTTGTAACTGTTACTGAGACTGGTGACGATTTCTTCACAATCACTTGGGAGGCTGTTGCAGGTGCTAAGGAGTACTTGGTTTACCTTGACAAGAACAATCAGCCTAAGACTTCTGCGACTACTTACACTTTCACTGACCTTAACGCTGGTACATACAAGCCACGTGTAAAGGCTCTCGGTGATGGTACTGTTAAGGATTCAGAGTACTCTGAACTTGTTTCTATCGAGATTAAGGGTGCTACATCTGTAAGCTGGTTTACTCAGACTGTAGGTTTGCCTGAGGATTCTGCTGAGCTTGCTGCTAAGGGTATCAACTCTTCTAACACTATCACTTTCAACTGGAAGGGTGATGGCGTTGAGGCACTTAGCTATATGTACTTCTTCAACGATGAAGATTTTGCTAAGATGACTGACGATCAGATCGTAGCTAAGATGTATGCTCTTGATGCTGAGACTCTTGCATATGTAAACACTGCTGAGGGTGTTGATTTGCAGTTCTCTGATATGGCTGGTGATACAGAGTATGCTCTTTGTGCATACGTAGTAAAGGCTGGTAAGACTTTCCTTGACAAGCAGTTTGTTAAGACTAACCCAACAGAGCTTACACTTGGTACACAGGCTTGGCTTGGTCAGTGGAATGCTTCTACTTCAAGAATAGTAGAGTGGAACGAGGAGGGTTTATTCTTCTCAGATCAGACTACTGAGTTTACTTTGACTGTAGAGCCATACAACGAGTGGTATTCAAACTATGTATGGGTTGACGGCTTTAGCGCATTGGGTGAGAATGTTCCTGCATTCGGTGTTATTTCACACGAGAAGGTAGTTAACGCTGATAAGACTGGTTATGAGTATACTGGTAACTATGTTCTTGATATTATGTGCTACGAGACTATCGGCGAGCTTGGTGAGGGTTCTGGCGTATATGCTGTATGGTTGCCATATTGCTCAAAGAACGATGGTAGTTACACATTCGTATCTGGTCCTTTCGAGGGTTATACTCTAACTTTGAATCCTACTACAGGCGCTGTTACTTGCAAGGTATACGAGGGTTACTTGAGTGAGACTGTTACATTCAAGGTTGAGATGTTGGATGTATTTGCTTTGGATACAGCAACAAGCCAGCTCTCTCCTTTGGCAATCGACGATCAGGGTACTCCTTGCACTATCTACAAGGCTGGTAATATTGAGAATGTAACTAAGGTTGCAGCTGCTGCTTCAACATCTTCTGTAGCACCTAAGGCTATGAAGGCTGCTGCATACCCAACATCTGTAGTTGTTGCTATGTAATTTATTTAGCATCACAATATTTGAGCTGTCCCTCGGGGCAGCTCTTTTTTTTACCTCTAAAATAAAAATATTCCCAGAGGGCAACCTCTGGGAATATTTGTTTTTAGTCTCGTTTCGCTTAGATAATATCGAAGGCGATCTTCATCATATTTGTGAACGATGTCTGACGCTCCTCAGCCGAGCAAGCTGTGTGGTGTACCAACGAGTCAGAGATAGTGCAGATGCATAATGCACTCTTGCCTGCGCGAGCAGCGTTCATATAGAGTGCTGTAGCCTCCATCTCAACTGCTAAAACGCCCATTTTCTGCCACTGCTTCCAGCTTTCAGCATCGTCGCCATAGAAGACGTCGCTCGCAAGGATATTGCCAGCCTTGTAGCCTATGCCAAGCTCCTCGGCCTTAGCTGCTGCAGCGCGCAAAAGGTCGAAATCAGCGATAGGAGCGAAGGTGCCAGGTAGGTTGAACTGCGCACCATAGTTCGAGTCGGTGCAAGAACCCATACCGAATACCACGTCGCCAAGCTTCAACGATGGATCGAAAGCACCAGCCGAGCCGCAACGGATAATGCGCTTTACATCGTAGAAGTTAAACAACTCGTAAGAGTAGATACCGATTGAAGGGATACCCATACCGTGACCCTGCACTGATACGCGCTTGCCCTTGTATGTACCAGTGTAGCCAAGCATACCGCGCACGTTGTTGTACTGCACAGGATTCTCCAAGAAGTTCTCAGCCATAAACTTAGCGCGCAATGGATCGCCCGCCATAATAACTCTGTCGGCAATCTCGCCATACTCGGCGCCGATATGAGGTGTAGGTGTGTTGTTCTTTGCCATAGTATTATGTTTTGATGTTTTTATATATTATTCTAAACCTCAAAGATAAGAAAAATAAATATTTAATCAAAACGAGGGTGCAAAAAAGTTGCCACAACGGAAAAAAGATGGGAAAAAGCGATGCCGAATTTTGAAGTTTTAGAGAAAATGCGTATCTTCGTATGATAAAACCGAATAAACTAAAACTAAACACTATATGAACTACACCTTTACCCCTGAGGAGCGTAAGGAGATTATCGCTCTTATGAATCGCGAGATCGTGCCTGCAATAGGTTGTACCGAGCCTATCGCTGTGGCACTATGTGTGGCTAAGGCTACCGAGACTTTGGGTTGTCGCCCAGAGCGTATCGAGGCGCGCCTCAGTGCCAACGTGCTTAAGAATGCTATGGGTGTCGGCATCCCAGGTACTGGTATGACTGGCTTGCCTATCGCTATGGCGTTGGGTGCTTTAGTAGGTCGCTCGGAGTATGAGTTGGAGGTATTGAAGGATGCCACAGCGAGTGCCGTTGAGGAGGGTAAGAAGATGATTGATGCTAAGTGCATCGATGTAGATCTTAAGTATAATATTACCGAGAAGCTATATATCGAGATTGAGGTATTCGCGGGTGGCGCAAGCGCTATGGCTATTATCTCTGGCGGTCACACCCGCTTTGTGCATATCTCACGCTGTGGCGAGGTGCTATTTAGCGCAGATGCTGCAACAGCAGAGGGCGCTACCGAAGTAGCAAGCGAGAAGGAGCCACAGTTGACCCTTAAGCGCGTTTGGGACTTTGCGATGACAGCACCTCTCGATGAGATAGGCTTTATCCTTGAGGCTAAGCGCCTTAATATGGCAGCGGCTGAGGCATCGCTTAAGGGCGACTATGGTCACGCCATCGGTAAGTTGTTCCGCGCCGAGTCGGAGCGCAATATTATGGGCGACACGCTCCACTGCCAGATTGTGGGTATGACAACTGCAGCGTGTGATGCTCGTATGGCAGGTGCAATGATCCCTGTAATGAGTAACTCGGGTAGCGGTAATCAGGGTCTTACATCTACTGTTCCAGTCGTTGTATATGGCGAGCAGATTGGTGCTACAGAAGAGCAGATGACACGTGCGCTGATTCTTAGCCACCTAACTGTTATCTATATCAAGCAGAGCCTTGGTCGTCTATCGGCGTTGTGTGGTTGTGTTGTTGCTGCCACTGGCTCTTCATGTGGCATTACCTACCTTATGGGGGGTGGTTATGAGGAGGTTACACGTGCAGTTAAGAATATGATTGCCAACCTTACTGGTATGATTTGCGACGGTGCTAAGCCATCGTGCGCTATGAAGTGTGCATCGGGTGTATCTACGGCTGTGGTATCTGCCCTTATGGCGATGAACAACCGCTGTGTTAAGTCAGTTGAGGGTATTATCGACGACGATGTAGACCGCTCTATCCGCAACCTTACCGACATTGGTCGCGATGCGATGGTGCATACTGATGCGATGATTCTTAGAATAATGACTTCCAAGAGTTAGTCAACAAACCCGCTAACAACTCTATATGAAATGGGGCTGTCAATAATATATGTTGACAGCCTCTTGTCATTTATATTTGGCAATTTCCTTGCTAATTCGTATCTTTACAAAAAGATTTGTAATTATGGTAACAAATACTCCTATAGATAAGATTCAGTCGCTTGTGGCGAGTCAGCGTAACTACTTCCGTAGTAATGAGACACTCGATATTGCCTTTCGTTTGAAGATGTTGCACAGGTTGCGTGATTCGATAAAGATGTACGAGGAGGATCTGGCTCAAGCGCTCCGTACCGACCTAAATAAGTCCTACGAGGAGGCATTTATGACCGAAATTAGCATTGTGCTTGGCGAGATTGATAACCTATCCAAGAATCTCGTTCGCTGGGCAGCACCCTCGAAGAAGTCGACACCGTTGAAGCTCTTTCCATCGCGTAGCGAGGTTATAACCGAGCCATTGGGCGTTGCGCTTATCATCGCCCCCTGGAACTATCCCGTGCAGCTTACCTTAAATCCGCTTGTTGGTGCTATCGCTGCGGGCTGTACTGCAGTATTGAAGCCCTCGCCCTATACGCCAAATGTAGCTCAGGTGTTGGAGCGTGTTGTAACGAGTGCCTTTGATGAGGAGTATGTGGCTGTGGTGCAGGGCGATAGAACGGTAAACGTGGCTCTTCTTAATGAGCGCTACGATATAATATTCTTTACTGGCTCGCCCGATTTAGGTCGTGTGGTTATGCGCTCAGCAGCTGAGCATCTTACGCCTGTAGTCTTGGAGCTTGGCGGTAAGAGTCCCGTGGTTGTGGATAAGAGTGCAGATATTCGTGTCGCGGCTAAGCGCATCGCGTGGGGTAAGAGTCTCAATGCAGGTCAAACATGCATTGCTCCAGACTATCTTCTTATACATCGCGAGGTTAAGGAACAGTTTGTTAAGGAGTATAAACGTGCCTTGGAGAGGTTACTCGGTAGCGATGCTTCGAAGAGTAAGTACTATGTTCGTATCGTGTCGGATAAGGCGTTTGAGCGTGTTGCGGGTTATCTAAACGATGGCGTTGTGCGTGTGGGTGGCAGGGTCGATGCCTCGAAGCGCTATATCGAGCCTACGTTGCTTGATAACGTGGCGGTAGATAGTGCTGTTATGCGTGAGGAGATATTTGGACCCGTGCTACCGATGGTTACGATTGGAGACGTCGACGAAGCGATTGCCTTTATTCGCGATAGAGAGAAGCCATTAGCGTTGTATGTCTTTGCAGATGAGCCTATTGCAAAGAGTGTATTTGATCAGACATCATCTGGTGGTGGCTGTATAAACGATGTTATTATGCATATTGCCAACGAGAATATGCCATTTGGCGGTGTGGGTAATTCGGGTATGGGTCGCTACCATGGTAGAGACTCGTTGTACGCCTTCTCGCACCGCAGGGCTGTGATAACCACGACTACACGTGTAGATTTGCCATTTCGATATATGCCATATAGATGGTTTCGTGTTGTAAAGCGACTGCTTAGCAAGTAGTTCGATTTTGATTTTTGACGAAGATTTACTAATTTTGCCCCTTATTAAAGAATAGACAATAGATGGGAGCAAAAAAGAGTGATATGCCTACCGAGGGCGGTGCGCAGACCAAAGAGAAGAAGTATGTGGAGACACCTCTGATGAAGCAGTACTACCAGATTAAGGCGGTGCATCCAGATGCTATCCTTCTTTTTCGTGTGGGCGACTTCTACGAGACCTTTGGCGAGGATGCTATCAAGACGAGTGGCATACTAAATATTACCCTTACACGTCGTGCTAATGGCGCTGCGTCGTATGTCGAGTTGGCGGGTTTTCCATACCACGCCTTGGATAACTATATGCCTAAGCTCGTGCGCGCTGGTGAGCGCGTCGCCATCTGCGAGCAGCTCGAAGATCCAAAGATGGTCAAAGGCTTGGTTAAGCGTGGCGTTGTGGAGATGGTTACGCCTGGTATCGTTATGGGTGAGAACTTGGTCGCAGGTAAGGAGAACACCTTCCTTGCATCTGTATATTTCGGGAAGCAGACCATCGGTATCGCCTTCCTCGACCTCTCTACTGGCGAGTTCTATGTTTCGGAGGGCGATGGCGCATATATCGACAAACTTATTAGCAACCTTCAGCCTAAGGAGATACTCTATCAGCGTGGCTACGAGGAGCGCTTCAACGAGCTATTTGGCACACGCCACTACACCTATCGTCTCGATGAGTGGGTCTTTGCCGAGAGTGTTAACCGCGATAAGCTAACTAAGCAGCTCGGTGTCCAGTCGCTCAAAGGTTTTGGTGTCGATCGTATGACTGCGGGTATCTCGGCAGCAGGCTCTATTCTCTACTATTTGGAGTTTACCGAGCATAAGCACACCGCGCATATCTCATCTATTCAGCGCATTGAGCGTGGCGACTCGGTGTGGATTGACCGTTTTACGATTCGCAATTTGGAGCTATTTAGCTCGAATAACTCCTCGGCTAAGTGTAGCTTTACAGATACCATCGACCGCACGTTGACGCCTATGGGTGGCAGACAGTTGCGTCGCTGGGTGGCAATGCCATTGATGGATACAAAGAAGATTGCAGCGCGTCAGGATATTGTCGAGAAGTTCGTTTTAGATAGCGAGTTTGCCGATGCTATGCGCGAGCAGATTGCCCTTATTGGAGACTTGGAGCGTATCGCATCGCGCGTTGCTACTGAGCGTGTTACACCTCGCGAGATGGTGCAGTTGCGCAACTCTTTGTCGGCTATCGAGATGCTTCGTGCGCTTATGGAGTCTACTGATAACGAGGCTATGCACGCCATTGCGGCACAGATTGACCCTTTGGTCACTGTGCGTGAGCGCTTGGCAAGCGATATCTATCCCGATCCTGAGAGCAACCAGATACAGAAGGGTGGCGTTATTGCTTCGGGAGTATCGGCAGAGCTTGATGATTTACGTCGTATAGCACTCCACGGTAAGGACTACCTTCAGGCTTTGCAGCAGCGCGAGAGCGAGGCTACGGGCATCCCATCGCTTAAGGTGGCCTATAATAATGTCTTTGGCTACTATATCGAGGTGCGCAACACGCATAAGGATAAGGTGCCTGAGAGTTGGATTCGTAAGCAGACCCTTACAGGTGCTGAGCGCTATATAACTGCCGAGTTGAAGGAGTATGAGGAGAAGATTATGGGAGCCGAGGAGCGCATCCTTCAAATCGAAGCTCGTATCTATGCCGAGATTATCGCCTTTGTGGCGCAGTATATATCTAAGCTACAGCGCAATGCGAGTGCTATCGCGGGCTTGGACTGTTTGCAGTCGTTTGCGCGTATTGCTCGCGAGAGAAAGTATGTTCGTCCTACGGTTGACGACTCTACAATCATTGATATCAAGCAGGGTCGCCATCCCGTGATTGAGACATTGATGGCAGTGGGCGAGGAGTATATCCCTAACGATGTGCGCCTTGATAACGACAACCAACAGATTATCATTATCACAGGTCCTAATATGTCGGGTAAGTCGGCATTGTTGCGCCAGACAGCTCTTATTGTGCTATTGGCGCAGATGGGAGCCTTTGTGCCTGCTAAGAGTGCGCATATTGGCGTTGTGGATAAGATTTTTACACGTGTGGGTGCTTCGGATAATATCTCGGAGGGTGAATCTACCTTTATGGTCGAGATGTTGGAGTCGGCAAGCATTTTGAACAATATCTCGGAGCGTAGTCTTGTGCTTTTGGATGAGATTGGTCGCGGTACAAGTACCTACGACGGTATCTCTATTGCGTGGGCGATGGTGGAGTATCTCCATAATAATACGCAGGGCAAGGCAAAGACCTTGTTTGCAACACACTACCACGAGCTTAACGAGTTGGAGAATATGCTCGAAAGGGTTAAGAACTACCACGTTACGGTTAAGGAGGTGGATAAGAGCATTGTCTTCCTACGCAAACTTGTGCGTGGCGGTACGGAGCACTCGTTTGGTATCCATGTGGCGCGTATGGCGGGTATGCCGCGTTCTGTGGTATCGCGTGCAGAGGCTATACTTTCCAATCTTGAAAAGGTATATGGCTCGGGTGAGATTGTGCCTACGGGTGGTGTTACACAGCGTAGTAAGAAGCGTAGTGTTGCAGAGTCGGCAATCGAAACTAAGAACGATATACAGCTCTCGATGTTCCAACTCGACGACCCAGTTCTTATCGCTATCCGCGACCAGATTAAGGGTCTTGATATAGACTCTCTTACACCTCTTGAGGCTCTTAATAAACTTAATGAGATAAAGCGAATTACTGGCTTATAATGACTACTCAGCAACAATATATCGAGCGTCTAAAGGATATGGTGGCGCAGGAGTTTGGTCGTAGCATCGCTACGCCCGAGGATTGTGTTGATCTAAGCAGGGCTGTCGAGGAGACTACTGATATGCACCTCGATTCGAACGATTACGCGACGCTATTCTTCCTAAAATCAAATATAGCGCCACGTCCAGTTATTCTCTCGGCCCTTACGCGCTATGTTGGTTATGAGAGTTGGAGTAGCTTCTGTACTTCGTCAGATGTCCTTCCTGCTGAGGATAGCGATATAATCCCAACACCACGTCGCTGGGGGGTCTTTATCCTAACACTTGTAGCTATTATCGTGGTTGTTGTTACTGCGGTTATCCTACTAAACGATGGCTCGGATAGTAGTGCTACTGTGGATAATGCATATGTTGTGGTGGAGAGCGTTGAGGAGAAGTGGCTCGCGCGTACCTTGGAGGAGTGTAACGCTATTCGTGCCTACTACGACGAGGCTGACTATTTGGAGCGTATCGATGCCTTTATGGCTGAGTACTGCACGACACTCTATGACGAGATAGCATCGGAGCTAATCGCATTGCTTCAGGAGCAGAATATTGCGCTGTCTGAAGAGGCTGTTGCTACATACGCCGAGTCAATTATGGCGCAATGCTACACAATGTGTGAAACTCTCCATATTGAGGAGAAGTCGATGTACTAATTAATCTATCTCTTCTTTGCTAAGCGCTGCTCGTGGCGATATATCTGAAAGCTATTTACGAAGTTCTGCCAGACGATATATGCTGTAGGTGCTATCGAGGCGATCGGGTTAAGGAAGTTTAGCGACATCCATACCGCCAAAATCGTGTTCTTCTGTCCTACAGACTGACCACCTGCTACGGTATCGCCTAATAGTTTTCCAAGCATACGACCTACGGTAAACTGAATGAGACACAACACCAACGAGATTGCAGCAAGCTCGATCTGGGTAATTGTCTCAGCATCAGTATCTATAATAAATGCAGTCGTGCGACCAAGTACTAATACCAGCGATATAAGCCATAGGTAGAAGGATATAGACGAACGCTTTGAAAACCACTCCGCTGCCTTTGGCTTTAGGAATCTAAGCACCTGTGCGACTACAAAAGGTGCAACAAGAGTAGGCGCAACACGACCTATAATCTCAGCAAATGTACACGTTCCATTACCGTAGCTATGCAGAATCATAGGTGCTATAATAGCAGTCGCAATGTTGCATATGAGGCTGTAGGTTACCATTGTGGTTACATTTGCACCCAACATACCACCAATCACTACCGCTGCCATAGCTATAGGTGCAAGCACACATATCATCGCACCCTCGGCGATAATCTCTCCAAGTAGCGGCTCAACCAAATGGTAGACTGCGATAGAGCCTAAGAACTGCACTGCAAGCATCCATATATGTATGGTGCTTAGGCGCATAGCACGTATATCTACTTTGCAGAATGTAATGAATAGCATCGCAGCGATAAGTATCGGTGTAAGGGTGTAATTTGTTGCCGCCTCTACGATAGCCAACGGCCTACAAAGGAGTGCGCCCACGACCATGGCCACGGGCATAAGTATACTCTTTAGTTGGTGGTTTGACATATATGGTATCTTTTATAATATCGTTATTTTATTAGCCAGTTTAGGATCTCCGAGAGTAACGCTCTGCGCTCTGATTCATCGACTATCGTCTCATATGGGAAGCCCATTACAAATGTCGAGTAGTCTCCCTTGTATGCCACTGCTGCCGACTCTCTATCGCCTGCATATTGGAGAGCTGTTATTGTACCACTGCCATTGGGTGCTACAACCTCAGGATATTCTACGGAGTATATCTTCTCTGATGCTAATGTGTTGAATGATAGCTTTATGCGTTTCTGCGCAAACTTCGTAGGCTTGGTGTTTATCTCGCCATTGCATGTAGTGGCGTTACCTCTAAACTTGACGTGTAGTACCTGCTCAGCAAAGTTTTTGTCATCATCCGTAGACTCAGCTCCGTGCCATAGATCGCTCAGTAGATAATTGCCACTTACGAAGATGCCACCTCCGTTTGCGGTGTAGTCAATTATAGTCTTTTGCATCTGCTCGCTAAAAGTCTTGTATTTGTAGCCCATAGCGCCACGACCGATTGTTGTAGTGCGCTGCTTGCCGAGTATAAGGTCGACAATAGGGTACTGCGTGAGGTCTACATTGCCAAGTTCAACAGCCTTTGCCGATGATGAGCAGAAGGAGTAGCCAAGTGAGCGAAGATCGGTGCCATGTAGAGCAGGGTAGTCGAAGCTGTTGCCGGCAATAACTCTATCCTCGTAGTCGGTATATGATGTGCCGAGTGCGTAGTTGTCGTTCTCCGAGCGAGATAATTTTCTGTCAAAGATAATCTGCTCGCCTATAAATGATATGTCCTTGATATAACCCGCGCCACTATCGTAGCGGTTATAGAATCCAGCTATCGAGTCGCCCTGAATACTTATAGGAGCAGATACGCGGTCGAAACCATTTATAATCATTACGTTACCTTTTGCGTTTGTGGTCGTGCAGGCTGAGAGAGTCTCTGAATCGAAGCTCTCGCCACCAGCGTTTACCGCAGTGATACGATAGCTATAGACCTTGTCTGGCTCCTGCTTTACAAGCGTTGAGGTCGAGTCGATGCGTTTTCCGCAGTCGAAGCCCTTACCATCTACGCGCGTGTACAAGATGTAGTAGTCAGGTGTTGCTGTAGGTTCTAATGGATCGGTTGTAGGCTGCCAGCTAAGGTGCGCAATGTCTCCTGAAAGCTCCACCGCAAAGCTGTTTACTGGTAGTGGTTGAACAATGTAGTCGACGTTGTATTGACTTGATAGATAACGTAGTACGCCTTTGTATATCGCGCGACTAACATCGAATCGAAACGCTGGATCAAGACCATAGCGCATATCGGCAAAGTTCTGATGCGATAATAGCTCCAAAAGCATTGTTGGACACCCAGGAATACGCGCCTCATAGTAGGCTCTATCCCACATACCGCGACGTGTCCAATTAGGCTCGTATAAATAGCGAACGTCCGAGACTATCTGACTCATTACAAGGTCGGTAAGGTCGCGTGAGTGGAGACGCGATAGACTTTTATCTTCAAATTTACCTTTATTCTCTTTTGTTGAGTATATGCCGAGTGTGCCAATAATATCGTCGTTAAGGCGTACGCCAGCGTCTGAATGTACGGCAAGAGCAAGGTCGATAGGAATATTTTTACCCTCTCTCTTTTTTAGTTGCTCCGAGCCGCCCATAAGGGCATTTACCCAATGCGCACGCGACATATAGTCCTCTTTGTAGTCATCCAAACCCTCTTTTGGCGCGTAGACATCTGTCGAGAATCCCGACCACTGCAGCCAGTATCGCGCACCCTCTGTGAAGCGTGGATAGCCACTTACGCGCTCTTCGTATATCTCATCCTCCTTGCGTAGTGTCGGGTTAACACTGCGATATATATTTCCCATGCCACCGCCAATCTTTACTGCATCAGCCGTGATAACGCCCTTATGCTCAGATATGTTGCTTATGCTAACTAATGTATTGTGTGCGCCCTTCTCGAAGTAGAAATCGCCTAAGCATACCCACATGCCACCAGCCATCTGCTGGTTTACCACAAACTCTCTATTGCCACCTGTTGCGTGTACAGTGTAATGGGCATCGCTAACCGATTCAGGTAATGTGCTGTATGCCACGTAGACACTATAAATGCCACTCTGAGGAATCTCTCCGCCCCATGTTGCGGTGGTAAAATTTGAGATGTTAGAAGTAGTTGCTACTTTGCGTACCGTACCATCTGTAAATGGATTATGTCCAGAAGGATAGCTCTCGTAGATATGTGCAAATCCGATGCCTCCATCTTGCCATTTCTTGTTGCCATTATGCTCTGCATAAATGGTGTTGTCGATACCTTTGTTGTTATCGATGATAAGCTCCTCGGTGCGTGTGCTGCGCTCGCGTGGCAGTAGCACTGTAGCACCTGCGCGCTCAAGCATCGGAACTATATATGGTAGAACATAGCTTTGGGTAAAGAGATCTTCTACGGTCTCCCAAAGTTGTGGGCGTTGCCACTTCCACTCATCTGCCTCTTGCTTAAAGTAGTAGCCATGACTCTGCCATAAAGCAATATGTCGGTTTGTTAGACCATGCGTAGGCTGGGATATACTACTAACACGTGTTATCAAGGGCACATCTGAGCAGTTTGTAAAGCGGTACGCTGAGTTGTTGTTGCTGTGATAAAGAGGTATTAGTTCTTCGATAAGTTTACCATTAGCATAGATGCGCAGTTTACTACTTCTGTTATGTTCTGGAAGTCTCTCACGAACACTATCGTAGATGGCATTTACGCTCTCTGGACGCATAGGATAGTAGGCAAGTTCAACTGAGGCGTATATGTCTACTGAACCACGTTTGCCTTGACCCTTTACAGTGCTATCTTTGATCTTTACATAACTTCCAGCAACCTCTTGAAGAGTAATGCGTTGAAGTGTTGATGCGATAGAGTCTGTAACCTCTTTAGGAAGTCTATTTTTGGCGGTTGCAGGCGTTATGCCAATAGCCAATATTGTGATGATTAGAGTTGCGTATTTTAGTAACTTCTTCATAGCTCAAAATTAGGACCGCAAAGATAGTGAAAATATGATGTGGTAACTCGCCACGGTTGTAAAATTTTTTGTATCTTTACCGCGCTATTTTATTTAAGTATATGAAACATATGAAGTGTGCTATTATAGGTCACGGTAAGATGGGTCGCGAGATTGAGCGAATCCTTCTTGAAAGAGGTCACAAAGTAGAGCTAATTATCGATGAGGCAAATGCCAATGAATTGACTGCTGAGAGTATAAAAAAGGTTGATGTTGCCTTTGAGTTTACTACGCCAGATACAGCTCATGACAACGTGCGTAAGGTGTTGGAGGCGGGTGGTAGAGTAGTCTGTGGCACCACTGGCTGGTTGTCGCATTTGCCAGATATGGAGGCTCTTGCTAACGAACGCGGAGGCGCGTTGTTCTACGCCTCGAACTTCTCGATAGGTGTAAATATGATGTTCCGTCTTAATCGTCGTATGGCTGAGTTGATGAATCCACACGCGCAGTACGATGTGCGTATCGAGGAGACTCACCATATGTGGAAGAAGGATGCCCCAAGTGGTACTGCTATAACTTTGGCGGAGGGTATCATCGATAATCTCGACCGTAAGAGTTGTTGGGTCAATGGCGCGCCTACGTCAGATGAGGCTATCGAGATTGAGTCTTTCCGTGAGGGAATGATTCCAGGTATCCATACCGTTAGATATACCTCGCAGGATGACTTTATTGAGTTGAAGCACTCGATTACTAATCGTCGTGCTTTAGCTATGGGTGCGGTTGTTGCAGGTGAGTATCTTGCTAATAAGCAGGGTGTACACACAATGGATAATCTTTTATAGAGGGTATGAAGGAGTATTTTCAGAAGATAAAAAGAGCTATTAGCTCGCCATGGACAACTGCTATAGTTGTCGCTGCTATTTTTTTAGGCTTTGCCGTCTGGTATGGAGCGTGGTGGTCGCTATTTGTGATATTGCCCTTAGTCTACGACTATTATATCAGTCATTATATTCGCAATTGGCATGAAAAGATGTATAAGCAGTATGCCTGGTGGCGCATGCTGTGGGCTGTATGGTGCGCCTTTGTCTTCGCTGTTGTGGTGGGTGTCATCGTGCATATGTTGTTATTTAAGTGGACAGAGCCATTCTTTATTACCTTTGCTGTAGTTCTGCTCTATGCCTTGTGGGAGGAGATGCGTAGCCAGTCGAAGGTCTATATTTGGCTCTATAGTTGGGTTCACTCGATACTCTTTGCTACGGTTGTAGCCTCGATGATTCAGATGTACTGGTTTCAGATGTATGTCATCCCTACCGGCTCTATGGAGAGTACGCTTATGGCGGGCGACTATATCTTGGTAAACAAGGTTAAGTATGGACCACGTGTGCCACTAACGCCATTGTCATTCCCATTTGTTCATAATACTATGCCACTAAACCCTACGAAGGACTCCTTCTCGACAACGTGGGAGAGGTCGTATCGTCGTCTTGCTGGTCGTGGCGAGATTGAGCGTGGCGATGTTGTGGTCTTTAATTTCCCAGAGGGCGATACAGTAGTTATGGAGATGCCAGCAATCAGCTATTATGAGTTGTTGCGTGATAGATCTTTGGGTGCTACGGAGGCAGAGCGACGCAATGCGTTGATGGATAACTTTACCATTGCTGTCCGCCCAATGGATAAGAAGGAGAACTATATCAAGCGCTGTGTTGGTATGCCTGGCGATACCCTTATGGTCGTTGATGGTGCGGTTTATGCCGATGGCGTTAAGGAGGAATTTGTACCTAAACGCCAGTATATCTACTATAACGAGATTACGGGTAAACCGCTTAAGATGGGTATTGATAGAGTCTCAGGTGATTATATCGAGATGCCTATTACGGATGATGCTCTTTCGGAGTATGCAAACACGGAGCGTTACCGACTTAAGAAGATTGGCGGTGCGGTCTCTGGTACAACACTTATTCCACATACTGCCGACTTGGAGCGCAAGGTGTGGAGTATCGATGATATGGGGCCTATCTGGGTGCCTCAGGCGGGTGCTACAATCGAATTAACGCCAGAGAATATGGCGATGTATGGTCGTTGTATCGCAGTTTATGAGCAGCGCCTTGTAGAGCAGCGCGATGGCGTTATCTATATCGATGGCGAGCCAGCAACAGAGTATACCTTCCTTATGGACTACTACTTTATGATGGGAGATAACCGTCATGGTTCACTCGATTCTCGCTTCTGGGGTTTTGTACCTGAGGATCACATCGTGGGTAAGGCTTCGTTTATCTGGTTTTCGGTAGACCCTGCGGGCGATGGCATTCGCTGGGAGCGTATATTTAATTCAATCAAGTAATTGTGGCACAAGATAGTTATAAAACCATAGCTCGTCCCGCCGAGACCACATATCGACAATTAAGTAGTAAGTTCTTGGTCTACGCCTACCCTGTGGAGAACGAGGCGGAGATTAAGGAGTATCTCGATGCCTTGCGTAAGCGATGGTTCGATGCTACTCACCACTGCTACGCCTGGCGACTTGGGGCTCATGGCGAGCAGTTTCGTGCTAACGACGATGGCGAGCCATCATCCACCGCGGGCAAACCTATACTCGGACAACTTCTCTCGCAGGAGATAACCAACTGCTTGGTTGTTGTAGTCCGCTATTTCGGTGGTACAAAACTTGGCGTGCCGGGTCTAATAGCGGCATATAAGGAGTCTACGGCATTGGTGTTGTCCGAGTGTGAGATTGTGGAGCGCACGGTGGATGTTGTGATAAATGTCTCGTTCTCTTATATTGCTATGAACGATGTCATGCGTATTGTTAAGGATATGCAACCCAAGACCTTGGGTCAGGAGTTTGATAATCTCTGCACCATGACCCTCTCTATTCGTGAGGGCGACTCTGAGCAGCTTATAGGTCGCTTAGAGAAGGTTGAGGGTGCTACGGTTGAGGTAATAGAATAGAGCATAAAGCATAAAGCTTTGGATAATAGAATTAAAATAAAGGGAGCAAGGGTGCACAACCTCAAAAGTGTGGATGTTGAGATTCCACACTCTAAGTTTGTCGTGGTTACAGGTCTGTCGGGCTCGGGAAAATCTACTCTTGCTTTTGATACAATATTTGCCGAGGGTCAGCGACGCTATGTTGAGAGTCTTTCGGCATATGCGCGTCAGTTCTTGGGGCGTGTGGAGAAACCAGATGTAGACCTTATTGAGGGCATCGCTCCCGCTATCGCTATCGAGCAGAAGGTTATATCGCGCAATCCGCGCTCTACGGTGGGTACAACCACAGAGATATACGACTACCTAAAGTTGCTCTTTGCCCGTATCGGTCGTACATACTCGCCATCTACGGGTGAGGAGATTCGTTGCTACGAAGTGGATGATGTCGTGGCCCACGTTATGGAGATGAAGGATGGCGAGCGCGTTGTGGTTGCTGCGCCATTGTTGCTCAAGCAATCCGAGGGTATTGTGGAGCGTATCTTGACCCTTATGGAGGATGGTGTTAGCCGTATTAGGTATAATGGCGAGGTGATGCTTATAGAGGAGTTTATGCCTCGCGTTAGTGCCGATATGCCACTCGATAATATCGAAATCATTGTCGATCGCCTTGTGCTTACCCACGAACAAGATACCGTCTCGCGTTTGTCGGACTCTGTGGCTCGTGCTATGGGCTATGGTGTTGGCGAGGTGCATATCATCACCGATAGGGTTGAGGTCTTTACCTCACGCTATGAGGAGGGTGATGTTACCTATGAGCGACCTACCGAACATCTATTTTCGTTTAATAACCCTATGGGCGCTTGCCCTATGTGCGAGGGCTATGGTAAGATTACAGGTATAGACGAAAACTTGGTTATCCCAGATAAGTCGAAGAGTGTATATAATGGTGCTGTGGCGTGCTGGAATGGTGCTTCGATGAGTCGCTGGAAGAGCGATTTGGTGCTTAACTCTTCGAAGTGTGGCTTTCCGATACATACGCCATACTACGCTTTGAGCGAAGAGGATAAAGCCACTCTATGGCAGGGTAATGAGTATTTCTATGGTATTAACGATTTCTTCGATTATGTTGATACACAACGTCATAAGGTGCAGTATAGAGTGCTTAAAGCGCGATATATGGGTAAGACCCTATGTCCCGAATGTCACGGTGCGCGCCTAAAGAAGGAGGCTCTAAATGTCAAGGTCGGAGGTAAGAATATCTCCGAGATTGTGGCGATGACCATTGGCGAGCTGTCGCAGTTTTTCGATAGCTTGAGCCTCGATGAACACGATACAAAGACTGCGGAGCGTGTCTTGTTGGAGATACGCAACCGCTTGAAATATCTTATGGATGTAGGTCTTCACTACCTTACGCTCGATCGTATGTCGGTTACACTGTCGGGTGGTGAGTCTCAGCGAATAAACCTCTCTACATCGTTGGGTAGCAACCTTGTAGGCTCGATGTATATTCTTGATGAGCCGAGTATAGGTCTGCATCCGAGAGATACAGAACGCCTTATTGGGGTATTGAAGCAGTTGCGCGATTTGGATAATACGGTTATCGTCGTTGAGCACGAGGAGGAGATTATGCGTGCTGCCGACTGGATTGTAGATATGGGCCCTGAGGCGGGTATTTGTGGTGGCGAGGTTGTCTATAATGGTCCTGCTAATGATATTACTAAGGCTAAAAACTCGCTTACTGCGGAGTATTTATCGGGTCGTATGAATATTGCAATTCCTGAGCGCCGACGTGCTGCTGCAGGCGTGGTGCGAATTAAGGGCGCGCGCCATAATAATCTCAAAAATATAGATGTGGAGATTCCGCTTGGAGTGCTTACTTGTATTACGGGTGTCTCGGGTTCTGGCAAGTCGTCGTTGGCGGATGATATCCTTTATCCTGCCCTTATGCGCAAGCTTAAGGAGACTACCCTTACGCCTGGCGATCACGATAGTATATATGTGGATAATGCTCAGTTGCAGGGTGTTGAGATGGTGTCGCAGTCGCCTATCGGTAAGTCTACGCGCTCAAATCCTGTAACATATATTAAGGCTTACGACGAGATTCGTAAACTCTTTGCCGACCAGCCTTATGCTAAGCATACGGGTATCCAGCCTGGCGCTTTCTCGTTTAATATGCCTGGCGGTCGTTGCGAGGAGTGTGAGGGCGAGGGTGTTATCAAGGTGAGCATGCAGTTTATGGCAGACGTGGAGTTGCAGTGCGAGGCGTGTGGCGGTATGCGCTTTAAGCCTGAGATTCTGGATGTTAAGTATAACGGTAAAAATATCTACGATATACTAAATATGTCGGTTGATGAGGCTATAGAATTCTTCTCTGCCGATACAAATAATGCCACTTGTAAGCGCATTGTTGAGCGTATTCGACCATTGCAGATGGTGGGTCTTGGCTATGTTAAGTTGGGTCAGTCCTCATCTACGTTGTCGGGTGGTGAGTCGCAGCGTGTGAAGCTCGCTTCGTTCCTTACGAAGGAGCGCAGTGTTGAGAAGATTATGTTTATCTTTGATGAGCCTACTACGGGTCTTCACTTCCACGATATTGGTCGCTTGTTGAAGGCCTTTGATGCTCTTATCGAGCGCGGACATACGGTGGTCGTTGTGGAGCATAATATGGATGTTATCAAGTGTGCTGATTGGGTCATTGATCTCGGTCCTGAGGCTGGTAGCGAGGGTGGTAATATCGTTGTTGCAGGTACGCCAGAGCAGGTTATGGCGTGCGAGCAGAGTTATACAGGAAAATTTTTGAAGATTGATAATGAGGGAGTTTGAGATATATACACTCTCCAATGGCATAAGGGGCATTCATCGTAGGGTAAGCAGTGGGGTGGCTCACTGTGCCTTGGTTGTGAATGCTGGTTGTAGAGACGAACTTAAGGGCGAGTATGGTATCGCCCATTTTACGGAGCATGCTCTGTTTAAGGGTACTGAGCGACGTAAGGCGTATCAGGTGAACTGCCGCTTGGAGAATCTCGGTGGCGAGCTAAACGCTTACACCACAAAGGAGGATACTACGCTTCATGCTACGGTGCTACGCAGAGATTTTCGACGTGCTGTCGAGCTTATAGCCGATGTGATATTTCGCTCTACATATCCCGAAAAGGAGCTAAAAAAGGAGCGCGAGGTTATCGCCGACGAGATAAATTCCTATAAGGACTCGCCTTCGGAGCGTATCTACGACGACTTTGAGGACTTGATGTTCAAAGGCTCGGAGTTGGGGCATAATATCCTCGGCTCTAAGGCCTCTATTGCTCGTTTCGATACTGATGCGATACGCCGATATGTCGATAGATGCTATACCACCGACCAGATGGTCTTTTCCTCGATTGGCAACTTTTCGGTTGCTACCGCGCAGGCTGTTGCAGAGCAGTATTTGGGAGGTTTCGCGCCAACAACGCGTGGTTATAAGCGTGCTGAGCCTCTGCCATACGAGCCATTTGATGTCTCGCTCTCGCGCCATACACACCAGCGCCATGGTCTTATCGGTACGCGCGGTTATAGCATCGCTGACGAGCGCCGTCTGCCACTGGCTCTGTTTGTTAATATTCTTGGAGGACCTTCTGCTAACTCGTTGCTAAATATTGAGTTAAGAGAGAAACGCGGCCTGTCGTATAATGTTGAGGCTACATATACGCCATACTCCGATTGTGGCATTGTGGGAATCTATTTCTCTTCGGACCACGATAACGGAGAGCAGTGTGTGGAACTTATTGAGGAGTGCGCACATAGAATGCTCCGTGAGCCTATCTCACCTCGTCGACTTGCTATTGCAAAACGCCAGTTTGTGGCACAGATGGCAATCTCTATGGAGTCGAATGAGGGCTATATGTTGGGTGCTGGCAAGAGCCTCCTATTATATAAGGATATAGATACTTTGGAGGAGGCATACGCTAAGGTTATGGCTATCACCGCCGAGCAAATATGTGATGTCGCCAACGACTGCTTCGCCCACCTTTCACGATTGATATATAAATAATGCAACCGTGTGTTTATATACTTACAAATGATAATAAGACGACGCTTTACGTTGGCGTAACGTCTGATATTGAGCAGCGTGTTGCGCAACATCGAAGCGGAGAGGGTAATGCTTTTACACGACGATACGGATTGCATAAATTGGTATTTGTAGAGTATCATACAACGATGATGGGAGCTATTGCTCGCGAGAAGCAGTTAAAGAGTTGGTCTCGAAAGCGAAAAGATGAGTTGATTAGAAGTATTAATCCTTTGTGGTGTGATTTGATGCGTGATGGGGATTTATAAACACGTCATCCTGAGGAGGGGCATCCGAGGCGATTGGGGTTGCACGTAGTGTCTATGCCCCGACGTGAGGATCTACCGCAGTTATATTTGTTTGAGGGATGTAATATTACGTATCAGCAAAGGTGTAAAACAGCGGTAGATTGACACAGAATTGCATAGAAATATAGTGGGCATCAGCACGGTATTACTTGCAATTCCTCGCAATGACGATATATTATAACGACGACACAAATATAAATAATATGGATAAATTAGAACAGTATATATTGGACAATACCAAGCCTGAGGAGGCGTTGATGCGCGAGTTGGAGCGTGAGACCTACTTGCGCGTTATCAACCCACGAATGATATCGGGACACTTGCAGGGAAAACTCCTTGAGATGCTCGTGCGTATGATGCGTCCAAAGAGGGTTCTCGAAATTGGTACATTCACCGGCTACTCGGCACTATCTATTGCCCGAGGCTTGGAGGATGATGCGATACTCGATACTATCGAGGTAGATGACGAGTTGGAGGATATCGCAGCTAAGTATTTCAATAGGTCGGAGTATGGCTCGCGCATCCGTCAGCATATAGGTTCGGCACTTGATGTTGTGCCACAGTTGGGCGAGGTCTACGATATGGTCTTTATCGATGGCGACAAGCGCGAGTACCCAGCATATTATAATATGCTTATGGATGGTGGCTATGTACGACGTGGCTCGGTGATGCTGGCTGATAATATCCTCTGGTACGGCAAGGTTGCAGAGCCTATTGCCCACAACGACAAGCATACCGAGGCTATCGTTGAGTTTAACCGTATGGTAGCCGATGACCCCCGCGTGGATAATGTTATTGTTCCTATCCGCGACGGTATAAATATGATTATGGTAAAATAATAATACACAAACAATTATGAAGAGACTGTTTGCACTTTTGATGCTCGCATTTGTGGCTATGTCCTGTGAGCAAATTCAGGACTTTATCGACCCCAAAGGTCATGGCTTGGTCTTCCTTGAGGGCGAGATGAAGACCTATTTCGATGACAAGGGCGATACTAAGAATTATAAATTCAAATCCGACCTTGCGTGGAGTGCTGAGGTGTCGGCTGATTGGGTTGAGGTCGACCCAACAAGCGGCCCTGCTGGCGAGAATAAGATTCAAATCAAGGTCGACAAAAATAAGAACGATGAAAAGCGTACGGGCTATGTAGATATCACATTGTCAAACGATAAGAGTTATCGCATCGAGCTTGAACAGATGGCTGCGGGTGAGAATCTTGATGATGTAATCCAGCCAACAAACTCTTGTCCATCAAATGAGATTTGGTATACAAACGGTAGCACGACAGAGCCAACATATCCCAATAATCCCGACGCTTTTGGAGTAAATATTGTATCAAATACTTATGATGTTGATAATGAATGCTGGATTATCAAGTTTGATGGTGAGGTAACTACAATTGGAGAGGATGCATTCGATTATTGCAGTAGCCTAACAAGTGTAACAATTCCAGATAGTGTAACTACAATTGGAGGTTGTGCATTCTCTCATTGCAGTAGCCTAATAAGTGTAACTATTTCAGATAGTGTAACTACAATTGGAGAGGGTGCGTTCGGTTTGTGTGAAAGCCTAACAAGTATAACTATTCCTGATAGTGTAACTACAATTGGAACTGATGCATTCTGTTATTGCAGTAGCCTAACAAGTGTAACTATTCCAGATAGTGTAACTACAATTGGAGAGAGGGCATTCTTAGTTTGCAGTAGCTTAAGAGAGTTTAATGGTAAATATGTCTCAGAAGATGGCAGATGTTTAATTATTGATGGTACACTTAATTCATTTGCACCATCAGGACTTACAGAATATACTATTCCAGATAGTGTAACTACAATTGGAAATTATGCATTCTATGATTGGGATAGCCTAACAAGTGTAACTATTCCAGATAGTGTAACTACAATTGGAGGTTCTGTATTCGCGGATTGCAGTAGCCTAACAAGTATAACAATTCCAGATCGTGTAACAACAATTGGAAATTATGCTTTCGAATATTGCAGTAGCCTAACAAGTGTAACTATTCCAGATAGTGTAACTACAATTGGATATGGGGCATTCTATTGGTGCTATAGCCTAACAAGTGTAATAATTCCAGATAGTGTAACTACAATTGGATATGATGCATTCTATGGTTGTAGTAGCCTGACAAGTGTAACAATTGGAGATAGTGTAACTACAATTGGAGATTCTGCATTCGCTTATTGCGATAGCCTAACAAGTGTATATTGCAAGGCTATAACACCGCCTGCTGGAGGTTCTTATATGTTCGATGATAATGCTTCTAATCGTATAATATATGTGCCAACAGATTCGGTAGGGGCTTATAAGTCGGCAGAGGGTTGGAGTAGTTATGCCGATGCAATTGTTGGCTACGACTTTTAAAATGCCATAAATCATTACCCCAAAAAAATATGGCTGTTGGAATTAACCAACAGCCATATTTTATTATTGATAGTTATCTCGTTACTCCTTCTTCTTAGGTAGTAACTCGGTAAGAGAGCCGAGTGCGCCAACAAGGTTGCTTGCCTCGAATGGTAAGAATACGGTCTTTGCCTGCTCGCCAGAGCCAATCTCCTTGAGTGTCTCGACATACTTCATAAGAAGCATATATGTCGCAGGGTCGGTCTTAGACTCGGCAATAGCCTCTGCCACCTTGCGGATAGCCTCAGCCTCGGCTGTGGCCTGTAAAATCTTTGCATCTGCCTCACCCTGAGCCTTCAATATCTGTGTCTGCTTCTCTGCCTCTGCCTGATTAATCTGCGACTCCTTCTCGCCCTCAGACTGCAAAATCATAGCCTCCTTCTGACCTCGTGCCTCCAAAACCTTTGCACGACGCTCACGCTCCGCCTGCATCTGCTGCTCCATAGCGCGACGTACTGACTCTGGAGGTGTAATATCCTGCAACTCAACACGGTTTACCTTCACGCCCCACTTGTTTGTAGCCTCGTCAAGCACGATGCGGAGCTTTGAGTTGATAGTATCGCGCGATGTTAGGGTCTCGTCAAGCTCTAACTCGCCAATCACATTACGCAAAGTGGTCTGCGTAAGCTTCTCAATAGCGTTTGGAAGGTTGTCAATCTCATATACCGACTTCACTGGATCTACAATCTGGAAGTAGAGTAGTGCGTTGATGGTTGTGGTAACATTATCCTTAGTAATAACACTCTGTTTATCAAAGTCGTAGACCTGCTCACGTAGATCAATGCGTGATGTCGAGCGCATAACCACACTCTTAGTGCCATCACCATACTTTATCTCGTCGCGCTGAATAACCTCGCGTGCCTGATCGATAATAGGAAATAGGTAGTTGATACCCGATTGTAGTGTTCTGTCGTAGCGCCCCAAACGCTCCACAACGCGGGTCTCGGACTGTGGTACAATCTTGAAGCCCTTAAGTACATATATCACTGCGATAATAGCAATGATAAGGAAAATTGCAAATGATGAACTCATAATCGTAAAGGTTTAAGTTATAGTTTTTTAACGGTTAGCACAACGCTGTTTATTGCCACTACCTCGATGCGTGTGCCCTTAGGTAGATGCTCGTCATCTGCAGTGATAGCGCGCCAATCTACGCCCTCAATCATCACGCGACCCTGCTCGTCGTCGCCATTTATATCTGCGCACACAACACCATGCTTACCTACCATTGCAGAGACATTTGTTGCCACCTTTTCGCCACCCTTGTAGAATAGGCGCTTGAGTAGTGGTCTAACACAAATTAGCGCTATAAACGATACAATGGCAAAGATGCTTAATTGCCACTCTATTGATGCGTCCGCAGCAGCGGCTATAGCGCCACCTAAGCATCCAATCGATAGACAGATAACTGCCAAACCAGCAGTGAACATCTCCACAATAAAGAGTAGTAGGGCAGCGATGACCCAATAAATCCAGATCTCCATATTCCTTTGTTTTGTTATAGTTAGTTTAATAACTCTCTTGGCAAGAGTAATATTTCCCCAAAGTTAAGGAAATTTATCGGGATAACCAATATCTATGCATAAAAAATACGCGCGTGCGTAAAAACGTGGAAAAAGTATGCGCTTTTTGCCGAAAATTTCGTATATTTGTTCGTTATATATAAATTAACTAAAATAGCTACTATGATACGACATATCGTTATGTGGAAGTTCCGTCGCGATTTGGATGAGACCCCACAGCAGATTGCAGCAGAGATGAAGAACCGTCTTGAGGCTTTGAATGGTAAAATTGATGGACTTCTACGTGCCGAGGTGGGCATCAATCTAAAGGAGACAGCATCCTCTTTTGATGCAGTTCTTACTGCCGATTTTCCAACATGGGAGGCTATGGAGGCGTATAAGGTTAATCCGTTGCACGTTGTTATCAGTGATTATTGTAAAAGTCGCCGTCTTGAAAGGGTAGACGTGGATTATCAACTATAAGTGCGAATAAAACATAAACTTAAAACTATAAAACTATGCAAAAGAGAATTGTTGAGTGCGTACCTAACTTCTCAGAGGGTCGCAACATGGAGACTATCAAGCAGATTACAGATGTAATCGAGGCTTCGAAGGGTGTAAAGCTATTGGATGTAGATCCAGGTGAGGCGACAAACCGTACTGTTGTAACCTTCGTAGGTGAGCCTGAGGCTGTGTGTGATGCTGCTGTTAAGGCTATCAAGCGCGCTACCGAGCTTATCGATATGCGTCAGCATAAGGGCGCGCATCCACGTATGGGTGCTTGCGACGTTTGTCCACTTATCCCAGTATCTGGCATCACTTTGGAGGAGTGCGCTGAGTTGGCTCGCGCTCTTGCAAAGCGTATCTCTGAGGAGACAAACGTCCCTACATATTGCTACGAGGCTGCGGCCTTCACACCAGAGCGTCGTAACTTGGCAGTATGCCGTGCTGGTGAGTACGAGGCATTGCCAGAGAAGATGATGGACGAGAAGCGTAAGCCAGACTTCGGCGCTCGCCCATATGATGAGGGTGTTGCAAAGACTGGTGCTACAGCTGTTGGTGCTCGCGACTTCCTTGTTGCGGTTAACTACAACCTAAACACTACATCTACACGTCGTGCTAACGCTATTGCGTTCGACGTTCGCGAGAAGGGTCGTCCTATGCGTGAGGGTAACCCTATCACTGGTAAGATTATGAAGGATGAGAACGGCAATACTATCATGAAGCCAGGTACGTTGAAGGCTTGTAAGGCTATCGGCTGGTTTATCGAGGAGTATGGTATCGCTCAGGTATCTATGAATATGACAAACCTTTCGGTTACACCTTTGCACGTTGCTTTCGACGAGGTATGCCGTGCTGCTGATGCTCGTGGTGTTCGTGTTACAGGTGCCGAGATCGTAGGTCTTGTTCCTAAGAGCGCATTGGTAGATGCAGGTCGCCACTTCTTGCGTAAGCAGAACCGTTCAACAGGTCTTCCAGAGCGAGAGTTGGTGCGTATCGCTATCGAGTCTATGGGCCTTGGCAATTTGAAGCCATTCAACCCAGAGGAGAAGGTTGTGGAGTATATCCTTGAGGCTGACCAGCAGAAGGGTGTTAAGAAGCTTGTTGATATGACTTGCACAGGCTTTGCTGAGGAGACAGCAAGCGAGTCTCCAGCACCTGGTGGTGGCTCTATCTCAGCATATATGGGTGCTTTGGCAGCTGCTCTTGGTACTATGGTGGCAAACCTCTCTTCACACAAGGCTGGTTGGGATGACCGTTGGGAGTACTTCTCAAACTGGGCAGACAACGGTATGGCTGTGATGAACGAGTTGTTGTACCTTGTTGACGAGGATACTGCTGCGTTCAACAAGATTATGGATGTATTCGGTATGCCTAAGGGTACTGATGAGGAGAAGGCTGCACGTGCTGAGGCTATGGAGGTTGCTACATTGTATGCTACGCAGGTGCCACTTCGCACTATGAAGGCAGCATATAAGGCATTCGATGTTGTTCGCGCTATGGCTGAGGAGGGTAACCCTAACTCAGTATCTGACGCTGGTGTAGGTGCTTTGGCTGCACGTTCTGCAGTTATGGGTGCTTGTCTTAATGTTAAGATTAACGCTGCAGGTTTGAAGAACCGTGAGGTTGCCGATGCTTTGGTTAAGGAGGCTGAGGAGATTCAGGCTTTGGCACAGAAGGCTGAGGCTGAGATTTTGGCAGTCGTAGAGAGCAAGATTCAGTAATAATACATAAAACTATTACTTACAATGACAGATTTTCAGAAAGATATATTGGCTGGTATTCCAGATCCGCTACCAGCGAAGAAGGCGTACGATCCAAAGGCTAACCACGCTCCTAAGCGTAAGGATATTCTTACCGATGCAGAGAAGAAGCTCGCGTTGGCTAATGCCTTGCGTTACTTCCCAGAGAAGCATCACGCAGAGCTTGCGCCAGAGTTCTTGGAGGAGCTCAAAACATACGGTCGTATCTATATGTATCGTTTGCGCCCTGATTATGAGATGTATGCTCGCTCAATTGATGAGTATCCAGCACGCTCACGTCAGGCTGCAGCGATTATGCTTATGATACAGAATAACCTTGATAAGGCTGTTGCTCAGCACCCACACGAGCTTATTACATATGGTGGTAATGGTGCAGTGTTCCAGAACTGGGCGCAGTATCGCTTGGCGATGAAGTACCTTGCCGAGATGACCGACGAGCAGACTTTGGTTATGTACTCTGGTCATCCACTTGGTTTGTTCCCATCGCACAAGGATGCTCCTCGTGTGATTGTAACAAACGGTATGGTTATCCCTAACCATTCATCACAGGATGACTGGGAGCGTTTCAATGCTATGGGTGTATCGCAGTATGGTCAGATGACTGCGGGTTCATATATGTATATCGGCCCTCAGGGTATCGTTCATGGTACTACAATTACCGTTATGAACGCTGCGCGCAAGCGTATGAAGGATGGACAGAAGGATTTGAAGGGTATGTTGTTCGTTACTGCAGGTCTTGGTGGTATGTCGGGCGCACAGCCTAAGGCTGGTAATATCTCAGGTGTTGTGAGCATCACTGCTGAGGTAAATATCGCTGCTGCCGAGAAGCGTCATGCTCAGGGTTGGGTAGACGAGTTGTACTCTTCACTCGACGAGCTTATCCCACGCGTTAAGCAGGCGGTTGCTAATAAGGAGGTTATCTCATTTGCGTATGTAGGTAATGTTGTAGACCTCTGGGAGCGCTTGGCTGAGGAGGATATCAACGTAGACCTTGGCTCTGATCAGACATCATTGCACAACCCTTGGGCAGGTGGTTACTATCCTGTTGGTTACTCATACGAGGAGTCTAACCGTATGATGGCTGAGGAGCCAGAGCGCTTCCACGAGTGTGTACGCGAGTCTTTGCGTCGTCATGTTGCAGCGGTTAACAAGTTGGCAGCGCGTGGCATGTACTTCTTCGACTATGGTAACGCCTTCCTTTTGGAGTCATCACGCGCAGGTGCAGATATTATGACTGAGGATGGCAAGTTCCGATATCCATCATATGTTCAGGATATTATGGGCCCTATGTTCTTCGACTATGGTTTTGGTCCATTCCGTTGGGTATGTACTTCGGGCAAGGAGGAGGATCTTGAGATTACCGACCGTCTTGCAGCTGAGGTATTGGAGCAAATGTTGAAGGAGTCGCCAAAGGAGATTCAGGGACAGATGGAGGACAACCTTCACTGGATTCGTGAGGCTAAGCAGAATAAGCTTGTTGTAGGCTCTCAGGCTCGTATCCTTTATGCCGATTCAGAGGGTCGTACACGCATCGCCTTGGCATTCAACGATGCTATCAAGCGTGGTGAGCTATCTGCACCAGTAGTTCTTGGTCGTGATCACCACGACGTATCTGGTACCGACTCTCCATATCGTGAGACATCGAATATCTACGATGGCTCAAGTTTCTGTGCTGATATGGCAGTTCATAATGTTATCGGCGACTCATTCCGCGGTGCTACCTGGGTATCTATTCACAATGGCGGTGGCGTAGGCTGGGGCGAGGTTATGAATGGTGGCTTCGGTATGGTTATCGATGGCTCTGAGGACTCTGCACGCCACATAGAGGAGATGTTGCTATGGGATGTTAACAATGGTATTGCTCGTCGTAGCTGGGCTCGTAATGAGGGCGCTATGTTCGCTATCAAGCGCCAGATGGAGCGCACACCATTGCTCAAGGTTACTTTGCCAAACCTTGCAGATATGAACTTCATTGAGAAGGTATATAACGATAATAAGTAAGAAACGCTTAAAACTTTAGAATATATGATTCATTATATAAGTGCAGATCGCCTCACTATTTCACGTGTTGAGGAGATTTTAACTAAGGGATACAAACTTGCCTTGAGCGAGGATGCTAAGGCTCGTATCAACCACTGCCGCGAGTATCTCGACCAGAAGACTAAGACCGTAGGTCGTCCTATCTATGGTGTAACCACAGGTTTCGGTTCATTGTGCAATATCTCTGTTGAGGAGGAGGGCTTGTCGCAGTTGCAGAAGAACTTGATGATGTCGCACGCTTGCGGTACTGGTCAGCGTGTGCCATCAGAGATTGCGCGTCTTATGATTTTGCTTAAGGTGCAGTCGTTGTCGTATGGTCACTCTGGTGTTCAGCTTATCACCGTAGAGCGCCTTATCGAGATGTTCAACAACAATATCATCCCAGTTGTATATGAGCAGGGATCGCTTGGTGCTTCTGGCGACCTTTCGCCTTTGGCGCATATGTGCTTGCCACTCTTGGGCTTGGGTCATGTAGAGATTGATGGTGAGGTTGTTGAGGGTAGCGTTATGATGGAGAAGATGGGCTGGGAGCCTATTACACTATGCTCAAAGGAGGGTCTTGCCCTTTTGAACGGTACTCAGTTTATGTCGGCATATGGTGTCTACTCGCTTATCCACGCACAGCGTTTGAGCAAGTGGGCAGACTGCATCGGAGCTATGTCTTTGGATGCATTCGATGGTCGTATGGAGCCATTCGAGCATAACGTACACGCTATCCGTCCACACAATGGTCAGATTGAGACTGCACGCAACTTCCGCGAGTTGTTGGCAGGTAGCGAGATTGGTAAGCAGCCTAAGAAGCATGTTCAGGATCCATACTCGTTCCGTTGTATCCCTCAGGTGCATGGCGCGTCAAAGGATACTATTGCCTATGTCGCAAGCGTTCTCGAGACTGAGATCAACTCTGCAACCGATAACCCAACTATCTTCCCAGATACAGATGAGGTGATCTCAGCAGGTAACTTCCACGGTCAGCCTATCGCTGTAGCTATGGACTTCCTTGCTATCGCTGTTGCAGAGCTTGGTAATATCTCTGAGCGTCGTACCTATAAGCTTATCTCAGGTGCTCGTGAGTTGCCAAACTTCCTTGTTGCTAACCCTGGTCTTAACTCGGGCTTTATGATTCCTCAGTACACTGCGGCATCTATCGTTAGCCAGTCTAAGGGTTTGTGCTGGCCAGCATCGTGCGACTCTATCCCATCATCACAGGGTCAGGAGGATCACGTAAGTATGGGCTCTAACGCTGCTACAAAGCTCTGGAAGGTTGTTCAGAATACTGAGCGTGTCTTGGCTATTGAGCTTATGAACTCGGCTCAGGCTTTGGAGTTCCGCCACGCTATGACAAACCTTCGTTCATCGCAGGCTGTGGAGACTCTCTTCGAGGCTTACCGTAAGTTCGTCCCATTTGTGGATAACGATACCGTTATGTACCCACATATCGCTACATCTGTAAACTTCCTTAACGACTATGAGCTTACTCGTTAAAAATATCGGTACGCTTGTCGGTATCGACGAGAGTGGTCGCTTGAAGGTCGAGGGTAAGGCTATGGCCGATATCACGACTTTGGAGAATGCTTGGTTGCTTACCGATGGCGAGCGTATTAAGGACTACGGCACTATGGAGTCGCTACCCTCTGCGGAGGGTTGCGACATCCTCGATGCCGAGGGTGGCTGGCTCTTTCCATCCTTCTGCGACTCACACACACATATAGTATATGCTGGTAGTCGTGAGCAGGAGTTCTTGGATAAGATTAACGGTCTATCGTACGAGGAGATTGCAAAGCGTGGTGGAGGTATTCTAAACTCTGCTGACCGCCTGCACGAGACCTCGGAGGATGAGTTGTACCGTCAGGCTATGGAGCGCATCGACGAGATTGTAGCTATGGGTACTGGTCTTGTAGAGATTAAGTCGGGTTATGGTCTTACGTTGGAGGACGAACTTAAGATTTTGCGCGTTATCAAGCGCATCCGCGAGACTGCGCCTTTGGCTGTGCGTGCCACATTCCTTGGCGCTCACGCTGTAGGTCGCGCCTATAAGGGTCGTCAGAGCGACTACGTTGACCACGTATGTAACGATATGATTCCTGCGGTGGCTAAGGAGGGTCTTGCCGACTTTGTCGATGTCTTCTGCGATAAGGGCTTCTTCACTGTTGAGGAGACGGCAAAAATTATGGAGGTGGGTGCTAAGTATGGTCTACGCGCAAAGATTCACGCTAACGAGCTTGCTGTGTCGGGTGGTGTGGAGATAGGAGTGGAGCATAATGCTCTCTCTGTTGACCACTTGGAGTCTATGGGCGACGAGCAGGTCGAGGCGTTGCGTGGTAGCAATACTATGCCTACGATGTTGCCTGGTTGTGCCTTCTTTCTTGGCATTACCTATCCACCTGCACGCAAGATGATTGATGCGGGCTTGGCTGTGGCTCTTGCTTCGGATTTCAATCCTGGCACTGCGCCATCGGGTAATATGCGCTTTGTGGTTTCGTTGGCATCTATCAAGATGAAGATGACTCCTGCTGAGGCTCTCAATGCTGCTACGATGAATAGCGCTGCTGCTATGGGTGAGAGTAAGGATTTTGGCTCTATTACACGCGGTAAGGTGGCTAACTTCTTTATTACTAAGCCACTCCCATCGCTTGCATACCTCCCATATGCACACCAGACACCTGTTATCAAGCGTGTTGTACTAAAGGGTAAAACCATTAAATAGGTCTACTATGAATAAGATTTTGAAATGTGCCATTGTAGCGGTTGCCGCTGTTGCTATGGTTGGCTGCTGCTCTAATGATGCTAAATGCTCAAAGGATGATGCTGTTATGGAGACTATTATGACACGTCGCTCTATCCGCGACTATAAGGAGGTGCCAGTATGTCGTGAGGCTATGGCTGAGATTTTGAAGTGTGGTATCTATGCACCAAGTGCTATGAATATGCAGCCATGGGCTGTTCGTGTTGTCGATAGCAAGGAGTTCATCGATGGTGTTACCGCTATTGCAGTGGCACAGAATCCTGCTATCGCAGAGCAGTCAAACTTCCGAAACTTCTTCCGTAATGCTCCTACAGTGGCATTTATCGCTTGTCCAGTTGAGAGCTATAGTGGCGAGTTCGACAGCGGTCTTCTTGCTGAGAATATGATGATCTCTGCTTGGTCTAAGGGTATCGGCTCTTGCTGTCTTGGTAGTGTCGTACCAGTTATGAACTCTCCAGAGGCACAGCCATATCTCGAGCGTCTACAGCTTCCCGCAGACTATAAATTGTTAGTAGCTATCGCATTTGGTTATCCAGCTGATACATTTATACCTGCAGTTCCAGAGCGTGATGAGACCAAAGCTTTCTATATAGAGTAGGGCTTTGCTGTAATAAGGGGTAATATCTTCGTCCCATCCCCAAAGTAAGAGGTCTGAGGCTGTACCTTAAGTACTATCCTCAGACCTCTTCTTTTCATTTGATATAATCTATCTTAACTTTCTCACTTGACTATACATATCGCCTAACTTCTCCTGCTCGCGGAGCTTCTGTAGCTCGTACATACGGTCGCGGTGCTTGGCGGCAGCCATAAAATCGAGATTCTTTGCCGCCTTCTCCATCTCTTCGCGTGCCTCCTCAATAAGTTTGTCGATGCTCTTTTCTATTGTTGTTACACCATTTGTTGAGTAGGCGATAAAGTCTTCGGCTACCATGCCGCCGCTATTATTCTCGAAGTCGTTGTATCTTGTCTCCTCCTCGCTCGATGCGGTGAGATGGCTCTGCGCGGGACCACTTCTGCGCGCCTTGCGTGGGAAGCAGTCGTTTTCATAGTTAAACATCACCTGCTTGCTACGACGACGGTTGCTCTCGATTAGTGCCATACGCATAGTATCGGTTACTGTTGCGCCATAGAGTATAGCGAGTCCCTTCTCGTTACGTGCTGCACGACCCGAAATCTGCGTTATGGAGCGCACGTCGCGCAGGAAACCCTGCTTGTCGGCATCGAGGATTACCGCGAGGCTGACATCTGGTAGGTCGATACCTTCGCGAAGAAGGTTAACGCCCACAATCACATCTATACGATCTTCGCGTAGGTCGTCGAGAATCTTTACGCGGTCGAGCGTATCTATATCGGAGTGTAGGTAGGCGTTCTGAATACCTACATTGCTAAGATAGCGCGACATCTCCTCCGACATTGCCTTTGTTATGGTTGTAATAAGAGCCTTGTTTCCACTACGGATAACGCCATTCAGCGTGTCGATGATGTCGTCTATCTGATGCTTTGTGTCGCGCACATTGAGGGCAGGGTCGACTACAAACGTAGGGCGTATAAGCTGCTCCACAATCTCGCCATTGCTTACACCAAGCTCATAATCTGCGGGCGTGGCACTCACGTAGATAACCTTATCTGTGATATTCGTGAACTCGTGAAATTTAAGTGGTCTGTTATCCAACGCTGCAGGGAGACGGAAGCCATACTCCACAAGGTTTTCCTTGCGGGCGCGGTCGCCACCATACATACCCCTCACTTGTGGTACAGTTACGTGGCTCTCATCGATGACGGTAAGGAACTCCTTTGGGAAGAAGTCCATCAGACAGAATGGACGCGAGCCAGGCTCACGACCATCCAAGTATCGCGAGTAGTTCTCGATACCTGAGCAGTAGCCGAGCTCGTTTATCATCTCAAGGTCGTACTCCACGCGTTGCTTTATACGCTGTGCCTCCACTTCACGACCCTCGCGCTCGAAGAATGCAATTTGCTTGGCGAGATCTTCCTTAATGTCGTGCATTGCGCGCATAATATGGTCGCGCGACGATACAAATAGGTTGCAGGGGTATATGGTTACGGAGTCGAGACTATTTAGTCGCTGTCCTGTTGCGGGGTCAATATTGTATATAGCCTCAATCTCGGTGTCGAAGAACACAATTCTAAAGCACTGATTGCCAAACTCTCCCAGCGACGACATAATATCTATCGTATCTCCTGTTACGCGGAATGTTGATGGTTGCAGCGTGTTGTCGCTACGGGTATATAGGGCATCTACGAGCTTTATTAGCAGATCTTTGCGCATATATCTGTCGCCCACCTTGAGGTTTATCGATGTCTCATGAAAGTCCTCAGGGTTACCGCAACCATAGATGCACGATACACTCGATACCACGATGACATCCTTACGTCCCGATAGCAGTGTCGCTACGGTGCGTAGTCGCATCTTCTCGATCTCGTCGTTTATCGAGAGATCCTTCTCGATATATGTGTCGGTGGTTGGTAGATATGCCTCTGGTTGATAGTAGTCGTAGTAGGATACGAAGTACTCAACGGCATTCTCTGGAAAGAAGTTTTTGAACTCGTTGTATAGCTGTGCTGCAAGGGTCTTGTTGTGGCTTATTACCAACGTTGGGCGATTTATGCGCTCTATGGCATTCGCTATGGTAAAGGTCTTTCCCGAACCCGTTACACCGAGCAGGGTAGTGCCTTCGGCATCGTTGCCCAACACCGACTCCACAATCTTATCTATCGCCTGCGGCTGGTCGCCCGTAGGCTTATACTCTGCAACTAACTTAAAGTCCATAACAAATACAAAGGTAGCGAAAATTATCTTATCCCCAATATAATGCCCTAAAAATTTAATATATAGGTGTGGCTATCTTTAATATCTTGGTATTTGGAAAACTTTTACTATCTTTGTAGTGTCGTGGATGTTATATCCGCGATATTACATATTTTTGATGAAAGTGTATTAGCATTTATCCTTGAATGGAAATCTGGAAAATTTCAATGCTACAAGGAAAGCAACACACTCGTCACTCCGTATTGATTAGTCTGGGGTGTTCTATACCCTGTACTCGATACGAGTGTGGGGTATTGTTTATTTGTAGCATAGGTGTTCCAGAACCTCCATTCAGATAGACTAATCAACTCCACACTTTCTTTTTATACGTACTATTGCCATATAGGGGTTGTATGGTAATATAGTTTGACACAAATCTATTAAACTTATATTACTATGAAAAAACTGTTTTTACTTTTGACGCTCTTTGGAGTGCTTGCAGTTAGTTGCGAGAACATTGATGGTATTATTAACAATCCACAAAACCCAAATGGTAATACAGATGTAAATCACATCTTTATAACTGACAGCGAAGGTGACTATGTAGTCAATGCCGAGGGTGGCGAGTTTGTATTAGTAATCACTACTAATATAGAGTATGATGTTGTTATCCCAGGCGACGCGCAGTCTTGGCTAAGCGTTGCTGATACCCGTGCTGAACTACGAATGGAGAAGCTAACATTTACTGTTGCTGAGAATAAAACCAATGATGAGCGCAGTTCTGTTGTTACACTCTACGATAAGGATGACAATATTCTTCAAAAGATAAATATCATTCAGTCGGCAAAATCTAATACCATTGCCAATAACGAGATTTGGTACACGACTATTGATGGCAATAAACTCTATCCATATACAACAGAGCCATCAGTGTTTGGTGCAATTATTGTTTCAAATACCTATGAAGATGGTAAGGGTGTGCTTGTTTTCGATGGAGATGTTACTTCTATTGGTACTAATGCATTTTACTTATGCGAAACACTAGCATCTATTACCATTCCAGATAGTGTAACTACGATTGGGTCTGTTGTATTCTCTGGTTGCAGTAGTCTAACAGAATTTAGAGGTAAGTTTGCGTCTGAAGATGGTAGATGCTTAATTATAGATGGTGCACTCAACTATGTTGCTCATTTGGGACTCACAGAATATAATATACCAAATATTGTAACTACAATTGGAGAGTTTGCATTCTCTAGTTGCAGTAGCCTCACAAGTGTAACTATTCCAGATAGTGTAACTACAATTGGAAGACAGGCATTCTATAATTGCAGTAGCCTAACAAGTGTAACAATTCCAGATATTGTAACTACAATTGGAGTTGCTGCATTCTCTGGTTGCAGTAGCCTAACTAATGTAACTATTCCAGATCGTGTAACTACAATTGGAAATTATGCATTCACATATTGTAGTAGCCTAACAAGTGTAACAATTGGAAATAGTGTAACTGAAATTGGAAATCAAACATTCTTAAGTTGCAGTAGCCTAACAAGTGTATATTGCAAGGCTGTAACACCGCCTACTGGTGGTTCTGGTATGTTTGACAGTAACGCCTCTGATCGTAAGATTTATGTGCCAATGGAGTCGGTAGAGGCTTATAAGTCGGCATCGGGTTGGAGTAAATATGCGTCTGATATTGTAGGCTACAACTTTTAATTTTCGATTTATATAGGGCATCTTCGCCCTATCCTATACAAAATATCGCGGGCTGTACGCTTGGTACTATCCCGCGATATTTTATTTTATACGATAGAACAAATCTGCTCCTCTAAAATCAAAAATTCAGTTTTAACTTTTGACTTTTCAGTTTTCAGTTCGTAAGTAGCGCGGGTATTATTTTAAATACCCGCAATATAAACCTCGTCATTGCGAAGAATTGCACCCGTTACCGTGCTGATACCCACTTAGTTTCTATGCAATTCTGTGGACAACGCCGCGATTAAGTGAGAGCAGAGGCTGCTTGCAGACTATGCCGAGCGTGAGCGGTGAAAAGCCCTCGTAGAGGGATTAATCTACCTTTGTGTTTGCCTCAAAAGTGTGGTCGCTTCGCGCGAGATTATAAAAAGTCGCAGACTTTTAACTATTACTAATTACTCACTACTCATTACTAATTAAAACGACAAGACCGACCCCAAAAGGTCGGTCTTGCATATCATAGCGAACGAATGACTACTCCTCGTCGTTGTTGTACTCTGGGAGCTTGAACTCTGTGAAGCCAGCCTGTACAAGGATGTTGTACCAAGCGAAGCACTTCTTCATATCAGATACGTGTACGCGCTCGCGGTCGTACTCAGGGAGTACCTTTGCGAACTCTGCCTGAATCTTCTCAGCAGACTCCTTGTGTGAGATAGCCTCCTTACCTTCGGTATAGTTCCAGATATTTGTGAATACATTAGCAAGAGCGATATCCTCGCCCTCGGTAAACATTGAGATCTCAGTAAGTGCGCTCACGCGAGCTGTAGATGCAACGTTCATACGCTTACCGTCGAGCAATGACTCCACGATAACACCACGCATAGACTGCGCAACATACTTATATAGTCCTGGCTGACCAGAAATTGCCAATATATCCCTTAGTTCCATAGTCGTATAAATTATTTTGTTTGTTTAATTTTCGTTTAACCACGCAAAGGTAAACAATTTTCGCTAATAATCATCCTTTTCAAAGTAAAATCCCTATCTTTGTAGAAATATTTGGTTGATATGGTTATTCAGGCGAATTGTAAAATAAATCTCGGACTCGATGTTGTGCGCAAGCGAGAGGATGGCTATCACGAATTGGAAACTGTGATGTTGCCCGTGGTGGGGTTGTACGATATTATCGAGGTCGAGCCTATAGCGCAAGGCGTGGAATTTAGTGGTGTCGGCATCGAGGTCGATTGCCCGATGGAGAAGAATCTCTGCGTGCGTGCCGCACGACTTATGCAGGAGCGATACAATGTCGGTGGCGTTAGCATCTTGCTCGATAAGCGCGTCCCTTTCGGTGCAGGTTTGGGCGGTGGCTCATCTGATGCTACAGCTGTTATTCTCGCTATCAACGAGATTTACAACCTTGGTCTTGAGAAGTCTGTGCTGTCGGCGTTGGCTTCGGAGCTTGGTAGCGACACGCCATTCTTTGTATATAATAGTCCAATGCTCTGCACTGGCAGGGGTGAGATTATGAGCCCTGCAAAGGTTGATTTGTCGGGTCTATGGCTTGTTGTGGCTAAGCCTGCGGAGGGCGTCTCTACGGCTGAGGCATATCGTGGTGTTAAGCCTGCTGTGCCAGCAACGCTACTTACGGAGTTGCTTAGTCGCCCAATCGAGGAGTGGCAGGGTAGTGTAAAGAATGATTTTGAGCCACATATCCTCGCTGCGCACCCCGATATTTTGGCGATAAAGAATAAGATGTTGGATGCAGGGGCTGTATATGCCTCGATGTCTGGCTCTGGCTCTGCGGTATTTGGACTATTTCGGGAGTGTCCGAAGATAGAGTTTGCTGACGATGTCTTTCTTCACATCGAGCAGCGCTAATCCTTGATTATAGGAATTATATGGGCTTTCAACTCGCGGTTGAGAGCCTTTTCTTTTCCGCCTACACAGCTATCTAATAGCGCGTGAAAGGCTTCGGAGTGGTTGTGGTGGCGTGTGTGGCATAGTTCGTGGAGAATGATAAACTCGCGCAAGTGTATGGGGAGTCGCATTATAAATATCGAGAGCGAGATACCATTTTTACTATTGCACGACCCCCAGCGAGTGCGTGCTGAGGTTAGGCGTAGCGAGGTGTAGTCAAAGCCATGCTCCTTAGCTAATCGATATATTGCTACGGGTATGTAGCCGCGTGCGCGATTGAGAAGCTCTTTAGCCTCTGCACGGGTCATGGTCGGTATTGCAGCACGGCGCTCCTCAAGGCGTTCGCGCGTCTTGAGTATCCACTCCGTCTTGCTCTCGGCAAATGCTATGGCCTCCTTTTGGCGTACAAAGAAGGGGTATGTTAGGCGTATAGCTCTATTGGGGCGCACAGATAGACGAATAGAGCGTGTGCGCAGTGAACGCACACACTCTATAACTCCTAATGTTGGATGTTTGATAACGCCCATTACTCGCCAATGCGCTGGCGTACCACCTCAAATAGCATAATCGCAGCTGCAGCCGATACATTCAACGACTCTGTCTTGCCGATAAGTGGAATGGCAAGCTGCTCATCACAAAGCTTAAGTACCTCCTTAGAGATACCCTTATCCTCGGCACCCATAACGATAACCGTAGGCTTGCGGAAGTCGGCATCGTAGAGCAATTTGCGGCTCTTCTCTGTCGCTGCAACAATCTGGAAACCATCAGCTTGTAATGCCTTGAGGGTGTTGCGGATAGAGCCTACACGGCATACTGGGATATTCTGCAATGCACCAGCCGACGAACGTATAGCATCGCCATTTACAGGCGCAGAGTTCTTCAAAGGTGTGATAAGACCATGAGCACCTGCACACTCTGCCGAGCGAGCAATACCGCCAAAGTTGCGCACATCGGTAACACCATCAAAGACTACGATAAGTGGTGTCTCGTCCTCTGGTACGCGATCCAATATATCCTGCACCTCGACGTAGTCGATAGCGGCAATCTGAGCCACAACGCCCTGATGATTACCCTTCGTTAGGCGGTTAAGCTTCTCGATAGGTACCTCCTGCCAGCGTAGGTGGTGGCGCGCCATAAGATCCTTAAGGTCGCCCATAAGCTGACCTTCAGCGCCCTTCTTTATGTATATACGCTCAATCTGTCGGCGTGCCTCAATAGCCTCTGCCACAGGGCGAATACCAAAAATAATGTTCTCCATAGTATATTAATTCTGTTCTGTAATTTCAAGTTCGTAGGATGCCTTCTCCCACTCGTGCATAAGGTGGTCGTATCGCTCCTTTAGGGCGTTGTACTTTGAGTAGTCATCGGCATTGTACTCCGTAGCCACAGCAAAACGAGCATCATACTCTGCAATCTGCTTCTCAACATTTGCCGTCTCCTCCTCGATTGCCTCTACAGCCTTGCGTAGCTTGCGGATAAGCTTCTCTTGCTCCTTCTTCTGCTCGTAGGATAGCTTGCCTGCTGTTGCGCTCTCGGTGTTTTTTGCTGTTGGGGTTGGCTTGTCGTGGCGCTCAATCTCTTGCAACGACTCTACCTTGCGCTTATCCAAGAAGTACCAGATGTCGCCAAGATACTCTCTTACGCCACCATCCCTAAACTCATATATGCGGTCAACAAGACCGTCGAGGAACTCTCTATCGTGGGATACAACGACTACCGTACCGTCAAACTTCTGTAGGGCATCCTTCAAAATATCCTTCGAGCGCATATCCATATGGTTGGTAGGCTCATCGAGAACGAGTAGGTTGTATGGCTCAAGCATCAGGCGCGCCATAGCAAGGCGTGAACGCTCGCCACCCGATAGCACCTTAACCTTCTTGTCTATATCCTCGCCTCTAAAGAGAAAGGCCCCAAGAATGTCGCGCAGACGTGTGCGAATATCGCCCACAGCCACACGGTCTAAGGTGTCGAATACGGTGAACTCGCCATCCATCAAGTCGTCTTGATTCTGTGCGTAGTAGCCGATATTTACATTTGCTCCGAGTTTGATCTCACCCTCGCTCTGCTCCAACTCGCCAATAAGCATACGGGCAAAAGTAGTCTTGCCCTCACCATTACGACCTACAAGGGCAATCTTCTGTCCGCGCTCGATGGTAAACTCCGCTCCCGAGAAGATGCGTTTCTCACCAAAGGCCTTACCTACGCCCTTAACCTCCGCTACGATTTGACCTGTGCGTGGGGCTGGTGGAAACTTGATATTTAGACGTGATAGATCCTCCTCGTCAACCTCGATACGCTCCAACTTGTCGAGCTGCTTGATGCGCGACTGCACCTGGTTGCTCTTTGTTGGCTTGTAGCGGAACTTCTCGATAAACTCCTCGGTCTTTTCAATGAGGCGCTGCTGATTCTCGTATGCTGCCATCTGCTGCGTACGACGCTCGGCACGAAGTACTACATACTTCGAGTATGGCACCTTATAGTCGTATGCCTTGCCTAACGATATTTCCACCGTGCGCGTGGTTACATTATCCAAGAAGGCACGGTCGTGCGAAATAAGTAGCACAGCACCGTTATAGTTCTTTAGATAATCTTCGAGCCACTGAATACTCTCGATGTCGAGGTGGTTTGTAGGCTCATCGAGTAGAAATATTGAAGGTCGCTTTAGAAGCAGCTTCGCTAACTCGATACGCATGCGCCAACCTCCCGAGAACTCGCGTGTTGGGCGCTCAAAGTCGGTGCGCTTAAAGCCAAGACCGAGCAATGTGCGTTCAATATCGGCATCACGCGTGTCGCCACCAAGGATATGGTAACGGTCGTTGGCGTCGTTAAGACGATGAATGAGGTTGGCATACTCCTCCGACTCGTAGTCTGTGCGCGAGCCAATTTCTGCGGTTAGGCGCTCAATGTCAGCCTCGATACGCAACACCTCGTCGAAGGCCTTTGCGGTCTCTGCGATAAGGGTTGTAGTATCTGCCACACGCATCTGCTGTGGTAGGTAGCCAATGGTACACTCGCCATTTATGGTTACAGCGCCCTCGGTAGGCTGCTGCTCGCCAGTGATAACACGCAGTAGGGTGGTCTTGCCAGCACCATTCTTACCCACCAAGCCTATACGGTCCTTGGGGTTAATCATAAACGAGATGCCGTCAAAGAGTGTCCAGCCTCCGTAGCTTATTGTTAGGTTGTCTAATGAAATCATACTATGAGTTAAGCATATCTACGATTGCCTGCTCTGGGTCTGGTGCGCCAAATACAGAGCTTCCTGCCACCAATGCCTCAGCACCAGCATCGAAGAGTAGGCGCGAGTTAGATGCCGAGATGCCACCATCAACCTCGATGATTAGGTCGTTAAGACCAAGTTCCTGCTTCTTCTTTGTAAGGTACTCGCACTTGGCGATAGATGATGGCATAAACTTCTGTCCGCCGAAGCCTGGCTCAACGCTCATAACAAGGATAAGATCGAGCTTGTCGAGCCACTTGTCCAGAACCTCAGGCTCTGTGCCTGGCTTGATAGAGATACCCACCTTTGCTCCCGCCTTGCGGATAAGGTTGATGCACTCCTCGATATTATCAGTAGCCTCGTAGTGGAATGTAACGTAGTCGGCACCAACCTCCACGAAACGCTCAACATACTTCTCTGGTGCTGTAATCATAAGATGTACGTCGAGAACCTTTGTTGTACCCTTGCGTAGTGGCTTCATTAGGGGAAAGCCGAACGAGATGTTTGGCACAAATACGCCATCCATAACGTCAACGTGTACCCACTCAGCCTGTGAGCGCTGGAGCATCTCCATGTCACGATTTAGGTTTCCAAAATCAGCAGATAATACTGACGGAGCGATAATTCTTTTCATAGTATTTTAGGTTGTTTTATCGTTGTTTCGATACATTTGCACAAAGGTAACAAAAATTTGTGAATATCCAATCTCTTTATACGTGCATGTTGCGCGCAGTGTAATTTATCCATAACCACTGACAAGCAATAGATAACTTATGAAACATTGGAAAGTAACAATCAAGAAGGTAGGCAATGCTACTCCTATCGTGTCGGAGTATTTGGGTAAATTGACATACAGCGAGGTCAAGGCGTTTTACGGCTGTACCGTGCCAGATGTAGAATGGTATAACATAGAGTTAGTAGAGTAGATATGAGCAACAATACACTCCCTC
>JAZQZQ010000017.1:0-14015 GCA_045634125.1 Alistipes sp.
CTACGACTTTTAATTTCCTTGTGTACAAAGTTATCTGTGCGGCTCTTTTGGCATCTGCCTTGTTTGTTAAATGCTCATTTACATTTAGTAAACTCCGCTTTCCCAAACTGCGAGCAGCTTCAAAATAGCCACAACATATAAATTTGTAATAAACTCACTACCCGCGCTACATTCAACCGTAGCGCGGGTATTATTTTTAATACCCGCGATATAAACTGCGTCATTGCGAAGAATTGCATCATATACCGTGCTGATACCCATAGAATTACTATGCAATTCTGTGGACAACGCCGCGATTAAGTGAGAGCAGAGACTGCTTGCAGACTATGCCGAGCGTGAGCGGTGAAAAGCCCTCGTAGAGGGATTAATCTACCTTTGTTAACTGCCTCACTAATACGCAGGAGCGCAACCCTCCAAGAAGTATAACAGCGGTAGATCCTCACGTCGGGGCATAGGGCGTGGTTGCAACCCTCAAAAGTCTCGGTTGCCCCTCCTCAGGATGACGAGTTTATTAAACTGAAAAGTCATCCTGAGCGTAGCGAAGGATCTCAAGGTCTATACGGTGATTGAATGTATGTGCTAACCGCGAGATTCTTCACTGCGTTCAGAATGACGCTGATAATTTTAGTTCCCAGTTTGTTTGTTGCAACGAAATATATCGTGTCAGCAATCGTCTTTCAAATTATTTCACTAAATTTGTACCGAACAAAGTCTCTACGCAAATGGCAGATATTGCAAAAAAGTGGTCGAAATATAGAGAGGTGTACAAGAGGTATATCCGCACAGAGAAGCGTCTGTCGGAGAATACCGTGGATGCCTATATGCGTGATTTCGACGACTTTATGCACTACGTATTGCGCACCTTTACCGCTGCGCCAGAGGATGTAACACCAGAGATAATATCGAAGTATATGGCGTGGCTCTATGGCGAGAAGGGGCTTAGTGGTAAGTCGCAGGCGCGCAAATTAAGCGGTATTAAGAGTTTTTATAACTGTCTGCTAATCAACGAAAAAATAGATCAGCTACCCACCGACAGTGTTGATACCCCACGTCAGGAGCGCACCCTTCCCGATGTGCTTACCGTAGCTGAGGTAGATGCCATAATTTCGACCTTCGATATGACTACGGTGAAGGGGTGCAGGGATAACGCCATTGTCGAGGTCTTGTACTCTACAGGGTTGCGTGTTTCGGAGCTTATAACCTTGCGTATAAACGACCTATTTTTTGGTGAGGGCTATATTCGTGTTATTGGTAAGGGGGACAAGCAGCGTATAGTGCCAGTAGGCTCTGTGGCGAGAGATAAGATTCAGCTATACATGGAGTTGCGCCGACCAAAAAGACCAAGCGAGGCTACTCTATTTCTAAATAACCGTGGCGAGCCACTGACGCGAGTGATGGTCTTCACCATTATTAAGCAGGCGGCGATGTTGGCGGGTATAGATAAGAGTATCAGCCCCCACACCTTGCGCCACTCCTACGCCACACACCTCTTGGAGGGCGGCGCAAATATCCGTCAGGTGCAGGAGCTTTTAGGACACGAGAGTATATCGACAACCGAGGTCTACACCCATGTAAACCGTAAGCATCTGCGCAGTGTAGTCGAAGATTCGTTTGCGGACTTAAATCTTTAATTATGAAGAGGCTTTTTCTTTTGATTATAGCAATGGCATCTGCCATTTGCTCGGTCGTAGCTCAGGAGCGCGAGGTGGTTATCGCCTGCGACTGGGGCGATATATCTGCTACATTGAACACCCCGACAGATGGTAGCGATATTGCGGTTTTGATTGTTGCAGGCTCTGGTCCAACAGATAGAAATGGCAACTCGGGCCAGGGACTTAACTCATACGCCTATAAGATGCTCTCGGATGAGCTTGTAAAGGGTGGCGTTGCGGTGTTGCGCTATGATAAGCGTGCTATTGGTCGTAGCCGCCTTAATGACCCTACAACAATTCCAAATTTAGTTTTTAACGATTTTGTGGATGATGCTGCGCGCTGTGTTGGCTATTTGCGTGGCGAGGGTTTCAAAAGAGTTATTGTCGCAGGTCATAGCGAGGGTGGCGAGATAGCTCTGCATCTTGCACTAAGAGAGGATGTTGAGGTCGATAGTTTGGTGTTGTTATGTTGCCCAGGATATCCTATGGATCAGATACTTAATGCTCAGCTATCGGCGCAGCTTGTGCCACAGCATTTGGGGCTTATGGTTACCGCCACAACCCTTATGCAGCGCATCAAGGCGGGCGAAATGGTCTCGGCGGAGAGCATTCCGCAGGAGTTGTTATCGCTGTTCCATCCCTCGGTGCAGCCATTCCTATGTAGTTCTATGGCGTTCGACCCTGCCGAGCTTATGTCGCGCGTAGAGCAGCCAACGTTGATCATCTCTGGTGGTAGGGATATTCAGGTTACTAGGGATAATGCAGATAAGTTGATAGCACGCGCAAAACGTGGTGAGCATATCCACTTCGAGCAGATGACACATATCCTCAAAAGTGCCGATACCTCCGACCGCATCCAGCAGTTGATGGGTGTCTATACAAATGCAAATCTACCTATTAATGAGGGCGTTAGTGAGGCAATACTCCGATTTGTTAAGCATTAACGCCAAATTCTCGAAAGCGACAGATGTCCCTGTTAGACCATTGGCATAAACTCTTCTCATGGGAGACTTTGAGGCATAATCTTCGGGCGATGCCGATGCTCCTTGTTATCATTCCGTTTATCGCGGGAGTAATCCTTGCAAATAACTTCGACGCGCCACTATGGGCGCTCTGTGGCGCTTTGGTGGTCGCTATTGTAGGTGCGTTATATTCTCGCCCACAAGGTGTGGCGTATTGCTTTGTTGCTCTGCTTGTTATGTCGTTTGGAATGCTTGTGGTTGAACTTCGCCAAAGTCCTGCTACAACACCCTATAATCGTAATGTAGAGATGGATATTAGCCTTGTTAGCCCTATTGCTGAGCGTGAGGGTTATAGTGTCGCCGAGGGGCATATCGAGGGGTGGTTAGGCGATGATTGTTGGCATAAGGCAGATGACCGTGTGCAGTTGTGGCTTCGCACCGATAGATTGACCTATGGCGATAGGGCGCATATTGTGGGCGAACTTAGGGCGCGCATATCAAAATATGGTGATTATAACGCCCTGATGCATAATCGCGGTTATGTGGGCGGTGTCGGTATATCTGATGCGCAAATTATTGATATTGAACATGATAAGACTGGCGGTCTGCGTCGATATGCTATTGAAAAGTTAAGACGCTATGCTCGAGATACTGCCTCGCATAGCGTTGTTGAGGGTATGGTTGTAGGCTCGCGCCATAGTATGTCGACGAAATTGCGCGAGGCATACTCTGCTACGGGTTTGTCCCATATCTTGGCAGTCTCGGGTCTCCATTTGGGTATTATCGTGCTCGTTATCAGTCTGTTTCTAACACCGCTAAAACTTATCACTTTCGGACATGTAGTGACTGATATTCTGACCGTTGCAGTGCTGTGGTTATTTGTCGTGATAAACGGTGCTTCGCCCTCTGTGGTGCGTGCGGCGCTGATGTTTAGCGTGCTTATACTTGTAAGAAATAGCACAGGACACTATAACCCGATTAATGCTCTCGCCTTTACGATATTCCTGATGCTATGCTATAATCCGCAGATGCTCTACGATATTAGCTTTCAGCTCTCGGTGCTTGCCGTTGTGGGCATTGTTGCGTGGGGCGCACCTATAGTGCGAAATCTTGGGTTTAAGAGCCGTATCGCCACAGCCTTGACCTCTACATTTGTTATTGGTGCGGTGGCAACGCTGTGGACTATGCCCGTGGTATCTGCAACTTTTGATAATATCCCTATTATGGGCGTTGTGGCTACACCTGTGGTGCTTATAACAGCCTATGCTATTGTTGGTTGCGGTGTTATGTATCTTATTCTTCCGCACCCCGTAGCGCAATATTTCGCCCTATGTGCCGAGCGGATTGCCTCAGTGCAAAATAGCGTTGTCGAGTGGTTTGCTGCGTTACCCTTTGCAAGTATCGAACACACTATCTCAACTCCCGCGATAGCGATATACTACACCCTTTTTGCTATCGTTACTCTTCTTATCTGGTCTCGCAAACCTAAAGTAAAAAAACTCTCTGTTGACCTCTCGCAATTAGAGGGGTAGATTCCGACCCTTTTGTCGCTATCTGAGTTCTAATAAGTTACGATGAGTTCTAATGAATATAACCCACCAACAAACATCATTAGAACATATCAGGACTTATAATCCCCATGGTTAGGTTGATGATTTGCAAGTGGTTGGCACGAGAAAACGGAATAAACATCGTCATCCTGAGGAGGGGCAACCAAGAGGATGAGAGATGTAACCATGCCCTATGCCCCGACGTGAGGATCTACCGCTGTATAACTCGTTTGCGGGTTGTAATATTACGTATCAGCTCGGCTGTTAACAGAGGTAGATTGCCACAGAATTGCATAGCAACTATGTGGGTATCAGCACAGTAACGGTTGCAATTCTTCGCAATGACGGGGTTTATATTGCGGGTATTAAAAATAATACCCGCGCCACATTCGTAGCGCGGATATAGCATAGATAAAGTCGAGAGTTAACCACTTCTAAAACTCGTAGCCAACAATTGCATCAGCATAATCACTCCAAATCCACTCACTCTTATAAGCCTCTACAGACTCCATAGGCACATATATCTTTCGACCTGAGGCGTTTTTGTAGAACATATAAAAACCTTCATCTGGCGGTGTTGTAGCCTTGCAATATACACTTGTAAGGCTCTCGCACCAACTGAATGCACTATTTCCAATCGTAGTTACGCTATCAGGAATAGTTACACTTGTAAGGCTGCTGCAAGAAGAAAATGCCGAATTTCCAATCGAAGTTACGCTATTACCAATAGTTATACTTGTAAGGCTGCGGCAATAATAGAATGCACTCTCTCCAATCGTAGTTACGCTATCAGGAATAGTTACACTTGTAAGGCTGTCGCAACCCCAGAATGCAGAATCTCCAATCGTAGTTACGCTATCAGGAATAGTATATTCAGTTAGTCCTGCAGGAGCAAATGAATTAAGTGTACCATCAATAATCAAGTATCTACCATCCTCGGATGCAAACTTACCATTAAACTCTTGTAGGCTACCGCAATAAAAGAATGCAGAATCTCCAATCGTAGTTACGCTATCAGGAATAGTTACACTTGTAAGGCTGTCGCAACCCCAGAATGCAGAATCTCCAATCGTAGTTACGCTATCAGGAATAGTTACACTTGTAAGGCTGTCGCAACCCCAGAATGCAGAATTTCCAATTGTAGTTACGCTATCAGGAATAGTTACACTTGTAAGGCTGCTGCAACCAGAGAATGCCCACCATCCAACCGTAGTTACGCTATCAGGAATAGTTAAATCTGTAACCAACTCATTATTTAGATATAGATTACATCCATTAGATAATGGATTAGAGGACAGGTCAGCAAATGAGATATTACACCAAGCAGAAATGTCACTTATGTATACACTTGTAAGGCTGCTGCAGCCATAGAATGCACCCTCTCCTCCAATCCAAATTAAGCTATCAGGAATAGTTACACTTGTAAGGCTGCTGCAATCATAGAATGCATATTCTACAATCGTAGTTACGCTATCAGGGATAGTTATACTTTTAAGGCTGCTGCATTTGTAAAATGCCTCACGTCCAATCGTAGTTACCTTACCATCAAATTTTATTACCCAACACTCTTTTGCGGCATCGTAGGTGTTAGATACGATATTTGCACCAAAGACATTGGTTTTGTAAGGTGTTGTAGCTTCAGTCGTGCTACCATTGGTATACCAAATCTCGTTGTTTGCAGGGGTGGGCTGGGCGGGTTTGATAAACTCAAGAGCCGCCATAGGGCTAATAGTGTTACGCTCAACAACAAAGGTCTTTGCTGTTGACTGCTCCATAACGTAGCCATCGGTATCCTCAATCTCAACAGTAAAACCATTAGCAAAGGTCTGTGGAGGTAGTGAGATATAGAAAGGTGTTGCCTCAGCACCAAGCGTTACACCATCGCCACAATCCAAAACAACCTCCGTAAGGATAGTATCGTCAAATACAAGGTTGCCACCTGCATTGTTGTCATCAGTGCCACCCATATCTGATGCGAGCATAGCAGTTGCATCTGCAGAGTTTATATACAACTCGCCTGCTACCTGCTCGTCATCATTACCGCGGAACTTGATGCTCTTAACAACCTCGCCATCACCTGTAAGTTGCAACTTCAACCAACCACAGACGCTCTTTAGGGAGAACTGGTTATACTCGCTCGACGAAATCATGATATTACCATCTGTACCATAGCTATTTGCAAGGTAGTGCTGTACAGCGGGCAACGATGCCTGCACATTATAGGTCTCAGGGTTGATGTAGTAGTCCTTGTTGTAAGGATAAACAACAACTACGCGGTCAATATCGCGTGTTGATGTGCCTGCATCAACGCGCTTAAGCTCAGCAGTGCGCTCGCCAGTCTCACCCTGATACTGCCACTTTTGGTTAGCATCCGAGCGATAGAAGACAGACACCAAATCCTCTTTAGTCCAAACGGTCTTCTGTGCCGAGTTTAGCTGAATACGTGTTTCGTCATCCTCGAAACCAACCTTAATAGTTTCGGGAGCATCGACACGGATAGCCGTCTGCTCATCGATAGTCTCTTGTGTACACGCCATAAAGCCAAATAGCGCACACACCATTAGTAAAAGTTTTCTCATAGTTTATAAAGTTTATAATTGTTACCAGTCCATTTCAGGGTTTTCATCGGGGTCTTCCAAATTAGACTGAAAATAGCCCTGCTCGACCTCTACAGCCACAACCTCAAATTCGGGCGCGAGGTAAGCCTCTTGTTCATAGTGTTTCATAAGTATTTAAGTTTTAAGTTAATAATTGCTCTTATAACCACTCAACTCCTATATGGCGATAGTATATGCAAAAAGAAAGTGTGGAGTTGACTTTCGTTTATCTGGTAAGAGGCTCTGACAAAACCTTGAAAAGAATAAACGATACAAGACCCCACACCTGGATAGTATGGGGTAGGTACGCTGAGTGCGTACAGCCACATAGCTATACAAGAAATGAGTGTTGTCGTTATCCTCTTTTCGTTGAAACTGTCAGATTTCTTACCAAGGATAAAAGCGAAAACACTTTCATCAAATATGTCTGCCGAGAGCATAACACCCACGACACTACAAAATTAGTAAAAATTTCGCAAATGACAACACTCTTTGGGGTCTTGCTACATCATAATAGAAAAAATCCCATTCTGAAACTCGATATTAGAAAGATATTTATACCTTTGCATAAAATGTTGTAGCAGATGACAATTCTTCCTTTGGTATATTTTGGCTCGGTGGAGTATTGGTCGGCTCTTGTGAATGGAGCGGATGATGTGGTCATAGATCTTGGCGAGCACTATGTGAAGCGCTCCGATAGAAATAGAACGGAGATTATGACCGCGGGTGGTGTGATGCAGCTTTCGGTGCAGCTACGCCATGCCAACAAGCCACGCCAGCCGATGCGAAAGATGGAGATTGACTACTCGAAGCGCTGGCAGCATCAGCATCTTGTGGCGATAGAGTCGGCATATCGCTCCTCTCCATACTATGAGCATTATGGCGAGTTGTTTAAGCCGCTATTTGAGAGGGAGTGGCGCTATCTTGTAGACCTCAATATTGCTATCTTGGAGCTTATGTGTAAGATACTTAGAGTACCCGTGCCACGCATTAGTGAAGAGTATGTCGTAGCCTCGGAGGGGGATATAGATATGCGTAAAAAAAGACCCGACACAGAGTTCGTAGCGAAACCCTATATTCAGGTCTTTAGCGATCGTATGCCATTCGAGCCTAACCTCTCGATATTCGACCTCGTGATGTGCGAGGGTCGTGGCACTTTGGATTACCTAAAGCGATAACAATCCACCACAATTAATCTCGATATGGTGGCGGTGGGTAGCGGTGCTATCCATTGCCTCAATAATTGCGCGGCCCTTTACAACAACCGAGTCGGCGTGGTAGATGCCACGCGATGTACGTCGCATAGAAACGCTGTCGCCATTTACAAGAAGAAGCGGCTCGCCAACAGAGCTATACACCGTAAAGTGTTGAAGCGTATCGGTGCGGCTCTGCCAGTCGCCCTCAGCGATATGCAGTGTAGGGTCGCTATCGTTCCACACGGCACGATAGAGGTAGAAGGCATCCTTCTTAGTGTTGTGGTCGTAGCCCACCATGCCTGAGCGGTTGAGGTGGTAAGGGCGGCGCGACGAGGCGTAGTCGAACATCGTGTTAAGCCACACTCCCCAGAAATCCCCCATAGTGTCGATAATAGACCAGTAGCTCTCGTGCATATGTGTCTGGCGACGTGCTGGCAGGTTGCGCGTGCCACGCTGTGCGCGTACTATGCGCTCGGTGTTATGTTCCGAAGCGCCCTCCTCGCCATAGCAGACACCAAAGTTGTATGTGCGCCACTCGCGCTTAGAGGCGAGCTGTCGGCACCATACCGCAACATCCTCAGCCATACCCTTTTGCCAGCCTACATTCTGGCGCAAAGCGACACCATCCGTGATAAAGTTAATCTCGCCATCCATATTGCTACAACCCACTGTAGGGCGCGTTGGATCGAGCTTATGTGCCTCATCGTTGAGAATCTTGATATAGTCAATTACGTTGTCGCCCTGCTGCCATACAAGAGAGAACACTCCCCACATCACAACAGATGGGTGGTTATAGTTCTGCGCGATAATCTCGGCAAGCTGGTCGGTACCGTTGCGGTGGAACTCCTCGATAGGATAGTAGCATATATCTGCAAAGGCAGCCTCGGAACGAGTGAACGGCATATCCACCCACGCAAGAACGCCATCCCTATCGCACCAGTCGTAGAGGCACTGGGCGTGAGGACCCGACAACGAGCGTAGGGCATTAGCGCCCATATCGCGCAAAATGGTGTAGTCCTCATGTAGGTCATTTTGGCTTATAGCCATACCATAGCCCATGCGGTCGTGAGCGAGGTTTACACCCCTAATCTCCTGAGGTTCATCATTGATACATAGACGTCTATCAGAGTCGAAAGCTACCTTGCGGAAGCCTGTTTCAACAGTTACAACATCGCAACTTTTACCATCGTTTAGGCTAATCTCGAAGCCATACATCGTTGGCGACTGTGGACTCCACAACTTTGGGTCGTTCACGCCAAAAGGCACATCCACATAGCCTTCGTCGCTAAGTTTATTTATGTGCTGGGTGTAGCTCTCAATCTCATAGCCATCGGTGTCTAGGATGCGCACTGTAAGGTCGAGGTGGGCGTGATTTTGAGCTGATATATAGCATCGTACATAGCCACTAACCTCCTCCTTTTTAACGTTCTCCTGTATCACAAAGACTCCATCCGAGCCGAGATAGTCGAGAGATATCATATTGCGTGGCGCAACAACAAGCTCCACGTCGCGGTAGATACCCGCGGTAAGATCCATATCAGAGGATACGGGTAGTACATCACTACGCACCTCATTGCTTACAACTACGCGGATAAAGTTCTCTGCACCATAGCGCACAAGGTTGGTAATCTCCACCGTGAAAGCGGTAAAACCTCCCTTATGTGCACCTGCAAATGAGCCATTTACAAAGACTCCAGCAACACTCTGCACGCCACCAAAGCGTAGGAAGAGACGTTTGCCCATCCACTCGCGTGGAATATTTAGCGTACGGATATAGTTTGCCGAACCACTACCATTGCCGTAGCTACCCAAGGCGCTCTGCCAAGTGTGAGGAAGAGCAATATAGTCGGCATCGCTGATGTCGAGCTGTGTGGCGTCGAAGAGACGCCAGTCGCTATTGAGATTGTATCTTGTGCGGGATGGCTCAGAGGCGCTACCCGATACTACCGATAGAAGAAAAAGAAGTGAAAAAACTAAAAAACGATATTGCATAGTCTATATGTGTTCTATTATTTTTGTCGGCACAAATATACGAATAAAGAAAAAAAGTTCGTATCTTCGTGCGAAATATTTAAACTTAATCAACTAATTTATAGAACATCCCGACAAAATGGTCATAGATATTCTATTGTTAATCCTCGCCAGTGTAGCGCTAATATATGGTTGGCGCAAGGGTGCTGTCGTGCTGTTATTGCAGCTCGTAGGTATCTACGTGGCGATACTACTCGCACCAGACTATGCCGATGATGTGGGTGCTATGGTTACTGATGATCAGGGTCTTGCCTATCTGTTGGGCTATGCCGCGATAATTATTGGAGCGTGGATACTATTGTGGATTGTAGCTCCGCTATTTCGCAGTATTCTCTTTATCGATGCCTTGCGCAAGTTCGATTCATTACTCGGAATGTTATTCTCATTCTTAGCGATGGGGGTAGTTATGTCGGTAGTATTGTCTTTGTTTGTAACGCTAAATATTGGTGCTATACGCCCAGAGAAGGTTTTGGAGCTTGGTAGTGAAGGCTTGACCGAGGAGCAGGTTGAGGAGTATGCCGATATGATAGAGCGTAAGGATGAGTGTTTGCGCGACTACTTCGAACCAAAATATATTGATTATAAGACTCTTGACGAGTCAAAGTTTTTCTATCCACTTGTTGATTTTGGCGTTGCTATATGCCCAACATTAAAGGAGGCTCAGCAGCAAATAATGGAGTGGACACTTAACATGGCTGCAAAGTATGACAGAGAATAACACCGCACAGGAGCGTATCGAAGGCATTGTAATAAGCTCTACGGGTAGTTGGTATGAGGTGAATACCGCAAGTGGTATGCTTACCTGTCGCATTCGTGGTCGTCTCCGCCTTAAGGGCATACGCTCTACAAACCCTGTGGTTGTGGGCGATAGGGTTATGGTGGAACTTGACGGCGATAGTAGTGCTATTGTGGAAATTCTGCCACGCCATAACTATGTTATTCGTCGCGCCTCTAACCTATCGAAGGAGTCGCATATCATAGCTGCAAATATCGATAGAGCGCTGCTTATCGTTACGCTGCACTCGCCCACTACGGCGCGCGAGTTTGTTGACCGCTTCCTTGTTACCTGCGAGGCTTACCGCGTGCCAGTTACTATTGTGTTGGGTAAGGCAGATATGCTTGATGGGGAGTACGCTGCCGAGGCAGAGGAGTTTGAGGCGATATATGGCGACGCTGGATATGATATAATCCGCCTATCATCCACTACAGGTGCTGGCATTGAGCAGATACGCGAATTGTTGCGAGGTCGGACAACGCTTGTAGCGGGAAATTCAGGAGTCGGCAAATCGACACTTGTTAGTTATATTGACCCTACACTCGATATTCGAACTGGTGAGATCTCGGAGAGCCACCATAAGGGTAAACACACCACAACATTCTCTACGATGTACCCTATCGAAGGTGGTTATATCATTGATACCCCTGGTATTAAGGGCTTCGGACTTATCGATATTGATGGTAGGGAGTTGTGTCGTTACTTCCCAGAAATGATGCGTCTTGCCCCAGATTGCCGCTTCTATAATTGCACCCACACTCACGAGCCTGGATGTGCTGTGCGTGAAGCTGTGGAGCAGGGTTTTGTGGCGTGGTCAAGATATGAGAGTTACCTAAAAATATTAGATGAAGATGACAAATATCGCAAGTAAGTTACGTACCGAGGAGCATAGCAACGAGTGGCTTCGCGAGCGCCTCGACTATATGACTCGATTTATCACTGACGAGCGTCGTGATGTGTTGCAACGTACTGTGGCACAGCGTACTCATTATATGCGTATCCTTACCGAAAATATGTTCCATCCGCAGAATGCAAGTGCTATTATGCGCCACTGCGAGGCGTTTGGCATTCAGCAGATACATACAGTCGAGGATAGGTGCAAGTTTGATCCCTCGGTAAATATCGTGCGTGGCACGCAGAAGTGGGTCGATGTTGAGCATCACGAAACGACAACAGAGGCTCTTCGTGCGCTTAAGAATGAGGGGTATCGCATAGTTGCAACAACACCACACCGTTGTAGCACCACGCCTGAAACCTTTGATGTTACAAAGGGCAAGTTCGCTCTGGTATTTGGTACGGAACACGCTGGAATCTCGGATGAGGTTATCGAGGCTGCAGACGACTTCTTGATGATACCTATGTGCGGTATGGTTGAGAGCCTAAATGTCTCTGCTTCAGCCGCTATTCTTATCTATATGCTCTCGGAGCGCATTCGTCAGAGTGTTGATGGCTGGCAACTTAGCGATGCTGAGCAGTTGAAACTCCTCACGCGTTGGACAATGTCGTCGGTGCGCGATTATGAGGGAATATTACGTCGTGCAGAGCAGAGCGGCGACCTAAAAGTGGAATATTAGTTATGGTACTTCGTAAACAATTTTTGGAGCATGTAGGTCAGACCTCGCCATCGCCTATGATGGTGGAGGTAGCACGTGCTGAAGGTTCGTTTTTCTATACGCCAGAGGGTAAGCGTTACTTCGATCTTGTGGCGGGTGTCTCGGTAAGTAATGTGGGTCATGCCAACCCTGCTGTAGTGCGCGCTGTGCAGGAGCAGGCAGCTGATTATATGCACGTTATGGTCTATGGCGAAATGGTCGAGCGCCCACAGGTGGAGTATGCTAAGAAGATTGCCGAGTTGCTACCTGGTGAGTTGGATTGCGTCTATTTTGTAAACTCTGGTGCCGAGGCTGTCGAGGTGGCTTTGAAGCTTGTTAAGCGCTATACTGGTCGCACGGAGCTTATCTCAATGCGTCGTGCCTACCATGGCTCTACGCACGGAGCAATGTCGATGATGGGAACACCAGAGGGAGAGGAGTGGAAGGCAGAGTTTCGACCACTTTTGCCCGATGTTAAGTCGATTAATTTTAACTCATTAGAAGATCTACAACATATAACCACTCGTACCGCAGGTGTGCTTTGCGAAGTTGTGCAGGGAGAGGCAGGTGTGCGTCTTCCAAACCCTGAGTGGCTTAAGGCTCTTCGTGAGCGATGCACCGAGGTGGGAGCGTTGCTAATTTTTGACGAGATTCAGACTGGTTTGGGTCGTACGGGTGCGATGTTTGCCTCGGCAAAGTACGGTGTTACGCCCGATATTGTATGCCTTGCTAAGGCCTTTGGTGGCGGTATGCCGTTGGGTGGTGTTGCGGCTAAGCGAGAGGTGCTTAACGCCTTTACGCATAACCCTTGCTTAGGTCATATTACCACCTTTGGAGGTCATCCAGTATGCTGTGCTGCTGGTCTTGCTGCTCTCAACTATATGATTGACAATAAGGTTGTCGAGAGTGTGGAAAATAAGGGGCAACTCTTTGAAAAGCGACTCAAGAACCACGTAAAGGTCTTGGAGATACGTCGTTCAGGCTTACTGCTTGCTGTAGAGTTGGGCAAGTCGGAGTATCTCTACCGCCTAATGGAGATATTTAAGGAGGTGGGTATTATGAGCGACTGGTTTCTCTACTGCGATACCGCATTCCGTATATCGCCACCGCTCACAATCACAGAGCAGGAGATTGAGGAGTGTTGCACAATTATTCGCCACTCGTTGGATAGATTATAAACGAATTAGGGCTACCAAATGCGGCAACCATCATTTTATTTTAACTGATTGATTTTCAGTGTTTGTTTTTACGAAAATTGCGAAATCCTACATAGAAGACTACACGGATATTGTGATTAAGTCCATTTTTTCTGCAAGTAAAAAGCGCATAGTAATTTTGAAAGTAAAACGCTGAGAGCAAACATCTTCCACTGATGCGATATGTATAAACAAAATTGGTGCGTGATGGGACTACATCGTTCCCTACACGCACCAATTTTTGTGTATAGACTATTCTCTTACTTCTTGCTCAAACTCAAGATGACGGTGAAAGTCTCGAAGGTCTCCATAAACTCCTTCTCCAACTCGGCAATCTGTGCCTCGCTGAACTTCTTACCCTCGTTCTGCTCCTCTATAATGCTTACAAAGCCACCAATCCACGCAGCCTGCTTTGGCATAATGATAAAGAGGCGGTCGCCATCCTCGTCGGGGAACGATGTGGC
>JAZQZQ010000018.1:0-8552 GCA_045634125.1 Alistipes sp.
TGTTTGCAGGGGTGGGTTGGGTGGGACGGTTGGGGTTGACAAACTCAAGAGCCGCCATAGGGCTAATAGTGTTACGCTCAACAACAAAGGTCTTTGCTGTTGACTGCTCCATAGCATAGCCATCGGTGTCCTCAATCTCTACAGTAAAACCATTAGCAAAGGTCTGTGGAGGTAGAGCGATATAGAATGCAGTAGCACTCTTGCCAAGTGTTACACCATCGCCACAGTCGAGAGTTACCTCGGTAAGGATGGTATCATCAAAGACAAGGCTGCCACCTGCATTGTTATCATCAGTGCCACCCATATCTGATGCGAGCATAGCAGTTGCATCTGCGGAGTTGATATACAACTCGCCAGCAACCTGCTCGTCATCATTACCGCGGAACTTGATGCTCTTAACAACCTCGCCATCACCAGTAAGTTGCAACTTCAACCAACCACAGACGCTCTTTAGGGAGAACTGGTTATACTCGCTCGACGAAATCATGATATTACCATCTGTACCATAACTATTTGCAAGGTAGTGCTGTACAGCGGGCAACGATGCCTGCACATTATAGGTCTCAGGGTTGATGTAGTAGTCCTTGTTGTAAGGATAAACAACAACTACGCGGTCCATATCGCGTGTTGATGTGCCTGCATCAACGCGCTTAAGCTCAGCAGTGCGCGCGCCAGTCTCGCCATCATACTTCCACTGCTGATTGGCATTTGAACGATAGAATACCGACACAAGGTCACCCTTGGTCCACACGGTCTTCTGTGCCTCGTTTAGTTGAATACGGGTTTCGCTATCCTCGAACCCCACTCGAATAGTCTCTGGAGCATCAGTGCGGATAGCCGACTGCTCCTCGATAGGGTTTTGTGTACACGCCATAAAGCCAAATAGCGCACACATCATTAGTAAAAGTTTTCTCATAGTGTAATTTTTTTGTTTGTTACCAATCCTGTTCTGGGTTCTCCTCTGGGTCTTCCAAATTAGACTGAAAATAGCCCTGCTCGACCTCGACCGCCACAACCTCAAATTCAGGCGCGAGGTACTCCTCTTGTTTGTTGTGTTTCATAAGCATCTATGTTTTAAGTTAATAATTGCAACTTAAAACCATCCAACCCCTATATGGCAATAGTACGTAAAAAAAGAAAGTGTGGAGTTGACTTTCGTTTATTGAATAGAAGGTTGTGGTAAAACCCAAGCAAAAATAAACGATACAATGCCCCACACCTGGATAGTATGAGGTATATGTACACAGAATGTGTACAGCCACATAACTATACAAGAAATGAGTGCTGTTCGTTATCCTTTTGCTTTTGAAAACTACCACATTTTCTATTCAGGACTGCGAAAACACTTTCAATATGTCTGCTATTTATTCAATAGCACTACAAAATTAAAAAATATTTTCCAAACGAACAACACTCTGCGGGACATTGCAAATAAATAGGGCAGTCCGATGGACCGCCCTACAATATTTTATATCGTAATTTTGTTACTTAATATGCTCCGCAAGGATTGTCTTAATCTCCTCGCCGCGTAGGTTTTTAGCAACAAGTTTGCCCCCTGGAGAGAAGAGAAAGTTAGTTGGGATAGAGCTTACGTTGTATGCCTCGCCAGCTGCCCATGAGCCATCATCGCCACTGCCCCAAACATTTACCCAAGACATATTGTTATCGGCAATAAACTTCTGCCACTTCGCCTCATCGCCCTTTCTGTCGAAGCTGATGCCGTAGATCTCCAAGCCCTTAGGTGCGAACTCTGCATATGCATCCACCAAGTGTGGAATCTCGCCACGGCAAGGACCACACCAAGTAGCCCAGAAGTCAACCAACACCCACTTGCCACTCTGGCAAAGCTCTGATACGCTGATAACGGTGCCGTTGCCATCCTTAAGTGCGATATCCACAAGGTCGGCACCGATAGTGGTATTCTTGCTATTCTCGATATGCGTCTTATACTCCTTATACATAGCCAACTCGCTGTACTTAGGGTTGATCATCTCGAACAACTCTGCAAAGCGCGCCTCGTTCTCGCCATAGTACATATAGTATTGCAATACCTTGAGCGATAGAATGTTGTCCTTATTCTCCACCACAAGAGCGTCGATATATGCCACGAACTCTGTAAATAGTTGCTCGCCAGTAACCTCGTCCTCAGTGGTGTATAGTACCTCCATCTTCTCGCTGATATTGTTCTTGATATCGCGCATACGCTCGTTAAGGCACTCCTCGGCGTACTCGATAGTCTGATTCTCTGCGCTATAGTTAAAGGAGATATCCTTACCCTCGGTGATAAGCTCCATCATGGGGCTATCGTTGATGACTAACATAACGAACTGCTCGCCATCAATCGCGATATCTGCTGTAAAGCACTTGTTTTCATCCAAAGTTGTGGTAGCCAATGCCTCATTCTCGCCCTGGATGCGAAGCTCAACCTTGCTATCTGCAGCAACCATATCAAATTGCGAAAAGTTGCCATTGATTGTAATGCTCTTTGTTGTTGTGCCGCATGCTACAGACATCAAGCATGCAACCATAGTTAAAATCTTCTTCATATAATATAAATATAGGTATATTTGGTTATCTCTTTATTCTCTCGGGGTTAGATTTTACAAAACTCTCCCAACTGCTACTACCTTTGCGCGACTTGCTATCGCCTCCCAAGCCCTTGCGCTTCTCGCCTGCCGTAGCGCGAGTAAGCAGATTTGAAATGGTAAACCAGTGGCATAACGCCACCGCAGCTCCATCTGTAGCATCAAGGCGGCGAGGCTTGTAGTCAGTGCCGAGAATGGCGTTTATCATTGTTGCCACCTGCTCCTTTGTTGCTGAGCCACGACCTGTGATCGCCTGCTTAATGCGCATCGGTGCATACTCCGAGATCGGAACACCCTCGATAGAACTCTGCACCGCAGCTATGGCAACGCCCTGCGCCCTGCCGAGTTTTAGCATAGACTGCACATTTGTTCCAAAAAATGGCGACTCGAAGGCCACTTCCGTAGGGCGATACTCCTCAGTAAGGGAGCGCACACGCTCAAAAATATAGTGTAGCTTCTTGTGTGCATCGCTAATTTTGTGTAGGTCGATATCGCCCAAAACAACTACCTGAGGCTTGTTGTCGACAATGTCGATAATACCGTAGCCCATGTAGTTCGTTCCAGGGTCAATACCCATAATGCGCACAGAAGGTGTCATCCTACTCCTCGAGTTTGTTTACGCGCTTCTCCACCTCGCGGAGTTTCTGTGCCATCTCTGGCAACTGGCGGAAGACAGCGAATGAACGATGATACTGGATGCCTGGGAGTGCTGGGTAACCGAAGCGGATCTCGCCATCAGGTACATTCTTGTCGATACCCGACTTAGAGCCAATCTTCACGTTATTGCCCACCACGATATGGTCTGCGATACCCACCTGACCTGCGATAAAGCAGTTGCTACCCACCTTTGTAGTACCAGCAATACCCACCTGTGCAGACATCACGGTATTTGCACCTACCTCCACGTTGTGGCCAATCTGGATAAGGTTGTCGAGCTTAACGCCAGCGCGGATGATTGTAGAGTCGGTCTTTGCACGGTCGATGCATGTGTTTGCACCCAACTCAACATTATCCTCGATAATAACATTTCCGAGTTGTGGAATCTTTGCAAATGTGCCATCCTCCTTAGGTGCGAAGCCGAAGCCATCAGCACCGATAACAACGCCAGCGTGGAAGATACAGTTCTTACCAATTTTACAACCCTCGTAAATCTTTACACCTGGGTAGAACTTCGTGCCATCGCCAATGGTTACATTGTCGCCGACATAGCACTGCGCATATAGCTGAACGTTGTCGCCAATCTTTGCACCATCCTCGATAACAACAAAATCACCGATGTAGCAGTTCTCGCCAATAGTAGCCTTCTCGCTGATAGATGCAAGCTTCGAGATGCCCTGCTTGCGTGGGCGAGCAGCGTTGTACATCTCAAGAAGGTTGAGTACGCACTCGCCAACATTTGCAACCTTAATAAGTGTAGTCTTAATCTCCTCCTTAGGCTCGAATGAGCTATCTACAAGTACGATGCTTGCCTCGGTGGTGTAGACATACTGCTCATATTTAGGGTTTGTAAGGTAGGCTAAAGCTCCTGCCTTGCCTCCATCAATAGATGATACTGTTGACACTGTGGCATTTTTGTCGCCCACAATTTCGCCGTTTAGTAGTGCGGCGATCATCTCAGCTGTAAATTGCATATTCTGATTCTATATTTAGTTATTTATTTTCATGGGTTAGGTACTCCGCAAGCACTATCCCTTCGGGGAGTAGGCTTGTGGTGTCGTGGTTAAAGGTGTGAAGCTCGCGCACCAACGACGACGATATATGCTCCACTTCCGTAGGTGCGATAATGAATATCGTGCGTAGGTCTGGATATATTTGGCGGTTTATGCGATCCAACGTGCGCTCATACTCGAAGTCTGTAGCGTTGCGCAGGCTGCGAATCATTGTCGTAGCACCCATGCGTCGTGCCTCTTCGCCCGTAAGCGATGTATATGTTGTAACCGCTACGCGAGGCTCTCCATGATATACTCTCTCGATAAGAGCCTTGCGTGCCTCCACTGTAAGCATCCCACGCTTTGCGGTGTTGTAGCCTATGGCAATAACCACCTTGTCAACGAGACGCAGTGCCTCCTCGACAATAGCTTGATGTCCGCGTGTAAATGGGTCAAACGATCCCGGAAATAGTCCAATCTTATCCATAGGTGTACATATAATGTACAAAGATAATAAAAATCTTATAAAATGAGAAGTCTCTGACATAAATATCCGCGATAGTAGTCAATTTGAAAAAATATTCGGATAATAGTTGGTGGTTTAGGAAATTATCGCTACCTTAGCATAATATTTTGAGCGACTTAAAGTGAATACAAACAACAAATAAACATAAACCTATAAACTATGACTACTAAGTATTCTGGTAAAACTCGCATCGAGAGCGATCTTATTGGCGAGATGGAGGTGCCTGTAGAGGCGCTTTACGGTGTGCAGACATTGCGCGGTATTGAGAACTTTCCAATTAGCCGTTTCCACCTTTCAGACTATCCATTGTTTATCAACGGACTTGCAATCACTAAGTTGGCTGCTGCTGAGGCTAACCATCAGCTTGGTCTATTGACAGATGAGCAGTTTGATGGTATCTCTAAGGCTTGCCTTGAGATTATGCAGGGTCAGCACCACGACCAGTTCCCTTGTGATATGATTCAGGGTGGTGCAGGTACTACAACAAATATGAATGCTAACGAGGTTATCGCTAACCGTGCGCTCCAGATTATGGGCCACGAGGCTGGCGAGTATCAGTACTGCTCTCCTAACGACCACGTTAACTGCTCACAGTCTACAAACGATGCATACCCTTGTGGTATCCACCTTGGTCTATATGCTACACATCAGGTGTTCATGAAGCACTACGACGCTCTTATCGAGTCGTTTGCTAAGAAGGCTAAGGAGTTCGCCAACATCCTAAAGATGGGTCGTACTCAGCTTGAGGATGCTGTGCCTATGACTCTCGGTCAGACATTTGGTGCCTTCGCTCAGATCCTTCGCGAGGAGAAGAAGAACCTTGAGTTCGCTGCTGAGGAGTTCCTTACAGTAAATATGGGTGCTACAGCTATCGGTACAGGTATCTGCTCAGAGCCAGAGTATGCTGAGAAGTGTATCGCTGCTTTGCGTCAGATTACAGGTTGGGATATCAAGCTTGCTGAGGATTTGGTTGCTGCAACATCTGATACCTCTTGCATGGTTGGTTACTCTTCAGCTTTGCGTCGTGTAGCTGTTAAGCTTAATAAGATTTGTAACGACCTTCGTCTTTTGGGTTCAGGTCCTCGTTGTGGTCTTCACGAGTTCGATCTTCCAGCACGTCAGCCAGGTTCATCAATTATGCCAGGTAAGGTAAATCCAGTTATACCTGAGGTTATGAACCAGATTTGCTACAAGGTTATCGGTAACGATGCTTGTGTTGCAATGTGTGGTCAGGAGGCTCAGATGGAGCTTAATGCTATGGAGCCTACTATGGCACAGTGCTGCTTCGAGTCTGCTGAGATTATGATGAATGGTTTCGATACTCTTCGTGTAAACTGCGTTGACGGCATCAAGGCTAACGAGGAGCAGTGCTTGAAGTATGTTCAGGATAGCTTCGGTATCGTTACCGCTCTTAACCCAATCATCGGTTACAAGAACTCTACAAAGATCGCTAAAGAGGCTATGGCAACTGGTCGTCGTGTATACGACCTCGTTCTCGAGCACGGTATCCTTACTAAGGAGGAGCTTGATATCGTTCTCTCTCCAGAGAATTTGATTAAGCCTGTTAAGCTTGATATCAAACCTCGCCGATAATTTTCGATTATAAGGGCGCATCTGCGACCTATCCTAAAAGTAAGACCCCACGGGCTGTACTTCGTGTACTATCCCGTGGGGATCTTCATTTACGATAGGCCACATCTGCAACCCTTCTAATCAAAAATTATAATTTAGCGTGATAGAGGTGCTACTTCGGCACCTCAATCAAAAGAGCGAATGAGAAATACGTTTAGTATGTGAAGTGCCCCCAAAAGTTTAGACAAAAAACTTTTGGGGGCACTTCAATGCTAAATAGGTTGTGCTACTCGCTTGCTAAACTTGGTTGGGTGATTATCCAAACCCTCTGCCACTCGCCAAAGTGGTGATGCTCTTCGTCATAGCGGTAGAAGTCATCGGCAATCTTAACATCAATCGCGTACTCCTTGGTGTGGTCGGTGTCGTTAGGGGCAAACTCCAACCAAATAAATGTGTCGTAGCGTAAATTCTCAGACTCATCGCTCGCAACGCCATCCTCTATAACTCGGTAGCGATAGTACTTAAACCACTCGCCAGGCTGAAAGCGTGTCTGGTCTACAAGCTGATAGTAGTCGACAACCTCAAACCTGAAACATCCTCCCTCTGCAGGGATCTCCATTGTCGATACTTCTACAGGTATAGCATCTAAATATATCGTTCCGCACGATGTTGAACATATCACAGATGCGATAAATAGTAGGGTAGTAAGCAATTTTTTCATGATGTTGTGATGTTAATTGGGTTATACTCTGAAGTTAAATTGGTTATATTGCTCATACGTTCACTATTCTTTTCACTCATTTGTTAGACACGGCTGAGTAATAAGCCAAGCGGGTTGCCATTTGCCAAAGTGCTGATCTTCCCCCACGCTGTGGAAGTCCTCGGCAATCTGTATCTCTATGGTATACTCCTTTGTGTGGTTGGTCTCATTTGGTGTGAACTCAATCGATATCGAACCATACTCTATTGATGTGTCGTGCATAGTCGACTCTTTACTAATAACACCATCCTCTACTATTCTGTATCGGAACTCCTTGTACCACTTTCCTGGTTGAAAACGAGTCTCATCATAATAAGGAATGTAATTTACAACCTTAAATTCAAATCTTCCGCCTTCCGCAGGGATGGTCATGGTCGATATTGGTAGTGGTACTGCATCGTAGTATAGTGGGTCGCTGCACGATGTTGTGTATATCGTTGATGCGATAAATAGTAGGGTGGCGAGCAGTTGTTTCATAGTGCTGTGATATTAATTTGGCTCTGCTTTGACACAAAGTTAGTGAATTTATTCGGCTTCTCAAACAAAAATAAAATAGCAATAGTAAAAAGATAGGGAGCCTTAGATTGGTGGCTCCCCGATGCAACACTGTTGAAAATTAATGAAAGCAAACAAAACTTAGTGTTGCAGTGTGTGTGTTTACACTTTTTGAAAGATTTTTTAGATTCTCTCAATTATGCATATTCTCTCCCCGACGCAGTGGCTATATTTATAGTGTGCTATATGTCTTGTTGTTAACACAAGTGTTATAGTCTATTACTTTGTTCTATAGTCTATTAATGGTAAGTTGAATTCAACTAATTCACGTAATACTATTATTATCTTATATACTGTAAATGGCTATACTTCTATTCGTTCTGATTATTCTTTATGCAAATATAAGAATAAATATCATAATTACAAGTGTTTGAATGGAAATTTATGCATAATCTGCCTGTTTTACCTGCATTATGCAACTTTTCTTGCAAGTTTCTGTAGGGCTTTACTATACCTATATTTATATATATAACAAGAGGGATTTTGTCTTTAAAAATTTCTTTGATTGGAATGTGTTGATAATCAACATGTATTGCATTAGTTTTTAAATTTTTTCAAAAAAAAGTATAAAAAAGTTTGTAGAGATAGGAATTTTGTCTATCTTTGCACCCGCTTTTGCCTCATAGCTGGGGTGAAGTTGCAGAGAGGGTTCTTAAAAATATTTTTGAAAAAAAAGTTCACCAAAAATTTGGTGGTTTCAAAAATATGATTTATCTTTGCACTCGCTTTTCGCTCTTAATGAAAAGAGTGTGAGGCGATAAGAGAATGGTTCTTTGATTTACTGGTTTTATATATTGAGAGAAAAGTGTAGTATTTATCTGTCAATTTCCTTTTAGGAAAAATTGAAACAGTCAGGACTCTAACAAAACATTTTATTTTTTTACAATGGAGAGTTTGATCCTGGC
>JAZQZQ010000019.1:0-98920 GCA_045634125.1 Alistipes sp.
GTACAAAGTTATCTGTTCGGCTCTTTTGGCATCTGCCCCTTTCAAAGTGAAAACTGAGAACTGAGAACTGAAAGGTATGGTGCGCTTCGCGCGAGATTTGATTAAAGTGCCAAAAAGGTCTTAAAAGGGACTAAAGGGTAAGCTTAATACGAAAAGACCCTTTGGTCCCCTTTTGTACGCTTTAGTCCCTTTCCCCCCAAAAGGCAACGCCTTTTAACCATTACTAATTAAATATATATCGCAGACACCTTACTTTTGAGGCAAAACTTCGTAATGCCTCGACTTTGCCATAGCAAAGTACAGTTTTCACTTTCCAGTTTTCAGTTTTCACTTTTTTTGTGTATCTTTGCGCACTATTATCTACGATAATTCAAAAAAGATATAAAATATGGCAGTTGAACTTAAAGATTTGACCAAGAGCGACGAGAATTACTCGCAGTGGTATAACGACTTGGTTCTTAAGGCGGGTCTTGCTGAGAACTCAGCAGTGCGCGGTTGTATGGTTATCAAGCCTTATGGCTACGCTATCTGGGAGAAGATGCGCGATGTGTTGGATAGAATGTTCAAGGAGACAGGTCATGAGAACGCCTACTTCCCACTATTCATCCCTAAGTCATTCTTCTCACGCGAGGCAAGCCACGTGGATGGCTTTGCTAAGGAGTGTGCCGTTGTTACACACTACCGCCTAAAGAACGATGAGGAGGGTAAGGGTATCGTTGTAGACCCAGCTGCACGCCTCGAGGAGGAGCTTATCGTGCGCCCTACATCGGAGACCATCATCTGGAATACATACAAGAATTGGATTACATCATACCGTGATCTACCTATTCTCTGCAACCAGTGGGCAAATGTTGTGCGTTGGGAGATGCGTACACGTCTATTCTTGCGTACCGCCGAGTTCCTATGGCAGGAGGGTCATACTGCTCATGCCACAGCTGAGGAGGCTATCGAGGAGACAGAGCGTATGATTAACGTATACAAGACCTTCGCTGAGGAGTGGATGGGCGTGCCAGTAATCGTTGGTCATAAGTCGCCTAACGAGCGCTTTGCAGGTGCTGTAGATACTCTTACTATCGAGGCGTTGATGCAGGATGGTAAGGCTTTGCAGAGCGGTACATCGCACTTCCTTGGTCAGAACTTCGCTAAGGCTTTCGATGTGCAGTACACCTCTAAGGAGGGTAAGCAGGAGTATGTTTGGGCTACATCATGGGGCGTATCTACACGTCTTATGGGTGCTCTTATCATGGCTCATTCTGATAACAACGGTCTTGTGCTTCCTCCAAAATTGGCTCCTATCCAGGTTGTTATGGTGCCTATCTATAAGGGTGAGGAGCAGCGCCTTGCTGCATCGGCTCGCTTCGAGGAGATGGCTAAGGAGTTGCGCGCTAAGGGTGTATCTGTAAAGATTGATGACCGCGATAACGTGCGTTCAGGCTTTAAGTTCGCTGAGTACGAGCTTAAGGGTGTGCCTGTACGTCTTGCACTTGGCCCACGCGATATGGAGAATGGCACTATCGAGCTTGCTCGTCGTGATACCCTTACTAAGGAGGTTGTGCCACAGGAGGGTCTCACCGACCGCATCGTAGCGCTTCTTGATGAGATTCAGCAGAACATCTTCCAGAAGGCTCTCGATTACCGTAACTCAATGATTACGAAGGTTGACACTTGGGAGGAGTTCAAGGATGTACTTGAGAACAAGGGTGGTTTTATCTCAGCACACTGGGACGGTACACCAGAGACAGAGCAGGCTATCAAGGAGGCAACAAAGGCAACAATCCGCTGTATCCCTATGGATGTAGTAGAGGAGGAGGGTACTTGTATCTTCTCGGGTAAGCCTTCGAAGTTCCGTGTGCTATTTGCAAAATCATATTAATTTCTTGTGATAAGGGGTCATTCTCGACCTCTCAATCATTGCCCCAAATGGGAAATACGCCAAGTATGTCCCATCTGGGGCAATCTCTTTATCGAGACCAAGCCTGACCCCTTCTGACAAGAAATTCGGTCTCGCGCTTTGGGGGGCTGGTAAAAAACAGAGGCTGTCAAACAAAATTGTGTTGACAGCCTCTGTTTTTTATCTCTCAAACTTAGATTTCTCGGGGAAGCGGCGCTCCATGGCGTTTAGGATGGTGGCGCGCATGCTCTCGAAGCGCTCCTCCGAAAGCTTTACGTCGTTGATACAGACGAGCTTATAGTTTGGATTATTGAGGAAGTGCTTTATCTTGCTATCGCGGGCGATACCCACTGAGAAGTGTTGCTTCGACTGGCGCTCGTTGATAATGCGACCCTTTAGGAAGAGGTTGTTTGTAAAGATATACTGCGTTACATTCTTGCTCTTGCGTGTAGGCGATAGCGAGCCAAGAATCTCCTCTTTCATCTTATTATATAGCCACTCATTCTCGCTACGGAACATCGGAACGCAGGTGTGCTGAGGTCGTAGGAAGCATATAGAGTTGCGGATACCCAACGCCTTGCGGGCAAGGTGGTCTGAGTTGCGACATATCTGCTTAAACATATCGAGAGCCAAAAGGTGGTGGCTCATGGCGATAACACCCTTGCCATTGCGGAAGAAGTCTGTTGGCTCCATCGGAAGCATTGGGAAGAGATCGTCGTTGAAATATATAAACTCCTCGTCTAAGTCTTTGATATTGTGTAGGTGGGTCTCGATGGTGTTGCTATTGAACGTAGGTAGATACTCAGCAGGAATGATATCTTGGTGCAAGACCACATCTACCTCATCTCTATTCAGCCACTCTGGCACTTGGCTCTCGCCCGATACCACGAGGTGTACCTTACGAATGAATGGCATATTCTTAGCTATACCACGGAAGAGGTATCTCAACGTTCCCCAATCCCTGAAACGCTTCTCAAGAATAGGTGTATTTGTAAACTCTGAGTACTCCTTCTGCCAAATGGGATCAAGACCATTGACGTATGTTATAACTATATCCATTCCTTCTAAATTCTCACAAAATTATCTCTTTGACTACTCCTTTTTGCCAAACTTTCGCGCCTGCTTTTCGGGAGTATGCTTCCATCTATTATGCGACCACATCCATAGCTCTGGGCACTCGCGTATCTGTGCCTCAAGGAGCTTGGCATAGCGTCGCACAATCTCGATAGGTTCTATCTTCTCCTTACCGTCATATATCTCGGTAAGCGTAATCTCGTACTTGTCTGCTCGTATGCGCTTTGTGTATGAAAAATAGATGGGTAAACCAAAGCGTACACCAAGTCGTGCACCGCCATCGATAAATGCTGTAGGCTGGTTAAAGAACTCTATCCACTCGGTATCGGCACGAAGTATAGGACTCTGATCTGATATTAGACCAAGCACCATCTTACGCTCGTTGTTTCTATTCTTTACGTAGTAGCGTACAGCATCAGCCATAGGTACAAGTGTGTTGTTTGGACCAAAGCTACGAATACGCAAGAAGAATTGCTCAAAAACAGGATTCTTCAGAGGGTGGTAGACACCCATAAACTCTGTAGATATATCCTTCCACGACCATAAAGGATAGTATTCCCAACAGCCATAGTGTGCAGCGATAAATATCCAGTCGGTACCCTTAGTACGCGCAATATGTTCCTCGGTATTGCTACAAGTCAATAATTTATCCCGTTTACGCGCTGGTGTTGCACTGATAAGGCTTATGATATTGACTGCCACTTCGCCAAGGGTAACGTAATACTTAGCCATAATCTCCTTAATCTCCTTTTCGGATTTCTCGGGGAATGAGTTGCGGAGGTTACGAAGGATGACCTTTTTACGATAGCCTATAAGACGTAAAATAAATGTAACAATTGGACGAAGAAGACCATAACGAATGAAACGTGGCAAGTAGCTAATTAACCAACACAAGCTCCACAAAAGGTTAAATGCCACCTTCTGATACCACTTCATTCCGATATAATGTTGTCTAATCGTCTCCATGTTTTTTATGTGCTATAAGCATCTATAAAGCACAAAGATAGTGATTTGTTGAGAAAAAACCAAATTACTCACTATAAAATTCTATGTGTGAGGCTATATCGTAGCCCTCGTCGTAGAGTGCAGTAAGGCGGTTTATATCTCTCTCCATGCGCCCAACCTCGATAGGATGCTCGGGGCGTATCACGGTAATCTCGCCACGCTTCTCCAACTCTTCTATGAGCGCTATCTGCTTGTTGTACTCTAAGTTGCGGTTGCGAAGAGCCTCTCTTAAGGCTGGATATCGTCGGTATGCGAAAGGTGGTACAAAGGATCTCTTATTACTCTTGCGATACCCCTTATTGCGAGTTAGCACAACGATATTATTATCGAAGCCTAAATCTCGCGCTCGTTGTATAGGCAAAGAGTCAGCAATGCCACCATCGAGCATTTCGCGCCCATCAACCTTAGCTATATGGCAGACGTAGGGTAATGAGCTGGATGCTCGCACGATGTCGATAATGCGCTTAGGGTCGTGCTTCTCTTCATAGTAACACGCCTTACCCGTGGCGCAGTCTGTGGTTACCATCTCATAGCGCTCGGTGCATCGTGCATAGCGCTCGTAGTCGTATGGTATAATGCGAGTAGGGAACTCCTCGAACAGAAGCTCAAAGTCCATGATACAGCCCTTAGTTATAAGGTGGTGAAAACCGATATATTGGTATTTTTCGAGGAGGTCTATATTACTAAACTTCGCTCTGCCACGCTGCTCGGACATATACGAGAGACCGTTGCATGCGCCAGCGCTAACACCAATAGTATATGGAAAGCGGATACCACGATCCATAAAGTTATCCAACACACCGCACGTAAATACTCCGCGCATACCGCCACCCTCAAGTACAAGACCCGAACGTGAATTTATAGTTGCTCTCTTTGCTGACATATCTATCTATATCGTTACGACATCAAAGATACACATTTTTGTAATTAAGAGCGCAAAAGCGATTGCTTTTTATGGAATGTTTAGTAAATTTGCACAATTATGAAACAAAATTCTACAATACATAGAGTTCTTCTTGTGCTACTCTCTGTGGCATTGCTATCCTTGGGATGGTTTGGCGTTACAGGCTTCACACTGCTTGTTGCCCTTATTCCGTTACTTGTAATCAGCGAAAATCTCTCAGATTCGAAGCGTGATTTCTGGCGTATGTTTGGTTGGGCAACGCTGACCTTTATGCTGTGGAGCGCAGTTACTGTAGGGTGGGTGTGGAATGCCACGCCTCTTGGTCCTTTGGCTGCGGGTCTGGTTGGTACGTTCTACAACCTTTGTGGTGTTATGCTATATCACTACACTTCAAAGCGTGCGCCACGAGCTTTGGCATATACTATGCTTGTAGCGGTGTGGATAGCTACGGAGTGGGCATATAACTCTGCCGATGTGATGACCTTTCCATGGCTGTTACTCGGTCATGGTTTCTCGGTAGATAGCTGGGCCGTGCAGTGGTACGAGTATACAGGCATCTTTGGAGGTACATTGTGGGCATTGGTCTCTAATATCGCAATATTCGAGGTGTTGCGTACGCGCACAACTACAGCAAAGGTGCGTGCAGGACTTATTGTTGTGTTCCCAGTGATTGTGTCGGTAGTTTTATTGCTGACATATAAGCCATCGGAGCGTACAGCGCAAATATCTGTTGTCCAGCCTAATGTGCCATGCTATGAGGATGAGCGTATGGCGCGAGATAAGATGAATCCTACGGGAGATATTATGCGCCTTATGGAGAGCGTGCCAGCATCGAGTAGCTTTGTGTTACTTCCAGAGTCATCGCTCGCCTATATTCCTGGAGTAGGCTCTATCGACGAGGCGCAACTCTTCTTTGTGGAGTCGTTGCTTGATAGAATGGTTGATGATACGTCGACAACGAAACTTATCACGGGAGCCTCTACAACGGTGCGCTATGGAGATAACCAGGCAACCTCTACCGCCCGTTTTTACGAGGGGTACGGTTGGTATGACCGCTACAACTCGGCACTTTTTGTGAACAATGCGGGCGAGGTGGAAGATATCTACCATAAGGGTAAGCTCGTTATTGGTGTTGAGGCTGTGCCTATGCGCCAATTCTTCAACTACCTTGAAATTGATCTTGGTGGCATTACTGGTCAGCTTGGCTGGGGCGAGGAGCATAAAATCTTCGAAAACGAAGGCGTTAAAATAGGACCTTCAATCTGTTATGAAGGTCTTTATGGTGGTTATTTTTCGGGCTTTGCTCTTCGTGGTGCTGAGGTTATGGCGCTTATCTCTAACGATGGCTGGTGGGGTAATACTATAGGTCATAAGCGTTTGTTCGATTTCTGTCGTCTACGTGCCATCGAGACACGTCGTGCCATCGCACGCTCAGCAAATACTGGTATCTCAGGCTTTATATCTCCTACGGGGTGCGTTATTGGCGACCGCTTAGAGTGGGACGAGGAGGGTGTTCTCACTGCTGAGTTGGAGCTACGCTCAGATAAGACTGTATATACAATTTATGGCGACTGGATAGCGCGTATATCGACCTTTGTGGCGGTACTAACGCTGCTCTATTTTGTTGCCTATCGCATACGCAAACGAAATCATTTAGTAGACTAATAATATGAATTACGCACAGACAATCGATTTTCTATTTACGGCGATGCCATCGTTCCAGCGTGTTGGCGGCGATGCTTACAAGCCGGGATTGGAGCGAATAGCGGCATTCTGCCAGCATATCGGTAACCCTCAGCGCAACTTCTATACTATCCACGTTGCTGGTACTAATGGTAAGGGTTCGGTGTCGCATATGCTTGCCTCTATTCTTCGTGAGGCAGGCTACCGCACAGGTCTCTTTACCTCGCCACACCTCGTAGATTTCCGCGAGCGCATACGTGTCGATGGCGAGATGATACCTAAGCAGAAGGTGGTTAATTTTGTAGATAAGCACCGCGAGAAGATGCAGGAACTCGACCTTTCGTTCTTCGAGATGACTGCTGCTATGGCATTCGATTACTTCGACCAGAGCGATGTCGAGGTGGCTGTTATCGAGACAGGTCTTGGTGGTAGACTTGATGCTACGAATATCATCACTCCGCTACTTAGCGTAGTTACAAATATCGGTATGGAGCATACCGAGTTCTTGGGCGATACAATCCATAAGATTGCATCCGAGAAGGCGGGTATCATCAAGAAGAGTATCCCAGTAGTTATTGGTCAAGCTAACGAGGCATATAATGCTGTCTTTGAGCAGTATGCAGCAACCCTAAACTCAAAGGTTATCTACGCCGAGCAGGAGTTTGTACTGGGCGCTGTGGAGCATTTCGATAACTACAACCAGCATTTTAGCATCGAACGTACACGCGACAATCGTAACTTCGAACTTGATATTGACCTTCTGGGCGACTACCAGCGCCACAATATCGTTACTGCGTGCGCTGCTGCCGACTACCTTGCCGAGCAGACACCACTCACTATCTCGCGTCGTGCCTTCCGTGAAGGTCTTGCTAAGAGTGCCGAGAATACTGGTCTTATGGGTCGTTGGCAGGTTATTGCCGATGAGCCATATACCGTGTGCGACACTGGTCATAATGCCGATGGTATCAGTTTTGTAGCCTCACAGCTTGAGGCTCTCGAGACCGACCGCATCTTCGCTGTTATGGGCTTTGCTAAGGAGAAAGACCTCGATAAAATTATGGCTCTACTCCCTAAGAAGATACACTATATCTTCACTAAGGCCTCTATCGATCGCGCCCGTAATATCGATGATATCGCTAATGCTGCTGAGAAACTTGGTCTTGACTTCGAGTGCCAGCCATCTGTTACCGCAGCTGTAACACGCGCCCGCTGCATCGCACAGCCTACTGACACCATCTTTATCGGTGGTAGCAATTTTGTAGTAGCAGAGGTGGACGCTATTGTAAACTCGGTTACCGAATAAATTTCTTGTGATAAGGGGTCATTCTCGACCTCTCAATCATTGCCCCAAATGGGAAATACGACAAGTATGTCCCATCTGGGCAATTTCTTTATCGAGGCCAAGCCTGACCCCTTCTGACAAGAAATTGGGTTGTGCTGCTAATATCGGTTGTGTGCGCCCTTCTGACAAGAAATTGGCATTGCATTTGGGTAGGGTGGTGTTGATGAGTTCTTATGAGTTTCTATGGGTTCTGATGTTTTATTTGATGATATTGCCATACCCATTAGAACTCAGAGTAACCTTTAAGAACCCATTTGACTGCGTTGCCGTCTCTAAAAATATGTTAAATCGTTCAAAATATCCAATCTGCACAATAAATCCAAAACTACATGCGTTATTGGTATGAGTTTTGCGAGATAAACTAACAGCTATGCGACAGTGACCAATACCTCTTATCAAACAATTGCCACTGTCAAGTAGTTAGGTTTCTTCATTTATTTAAGTTTGGGTTAGTAGTTTTTATTTACAGAACTTGCTTCTGTAAAGAGGATAGGCGGCAGTCGTGAGACTCCCGCCTATTTCTTTGTTTATTAGCAAGTTCTGTAAATAAAAACTATGACTGCTCCCGCGGTGTGGCAGAGTCGTCTGCGCGGTGTGGAGGTGTTTGCCGAGTTGCTGCGCAACTTGCGGTCTTGTGTTATAGGTCTTTTTGTGTGCAAGCACCCAAAGCCCAACAACCCAAGCCCACTCCTGCGGAGTCGGTAAACATCTCCACCCCTCTTGCTCTGCTCAAACCTTAAGGAGAGTTAGTAGTTTGGTAGCGGTGCTTCGCAGTTTATATTTATTTGAACTTGCTTCTGTAAAGAGGATAGGCGGCAGTCGGGATGAGTTCCGAGGTAAGAGGTCGTTGTGAAACGCCCTCTTATTTTTTGTTTATGTTGCGAGCCCTTCTCCTTTCAGCTTGTTGCATCTTGGCATACTTGTCTGCGCTGTCGAGGTGGAGGCGTATCGCTTCGCGATAACGATGCAAAGAGCCGATACCGCATATGTAGTATAAAATAAAAAACAGCATATAATTATGAAGTGACCCCAAAAGATTAGACAAAAAACTTTTGGGGTCAGATCATTATGTACTGCTATTTTTCTATATTCTATTTAGAACTCGTATTCAAAGATGCTAGATTGATAATCTTTCCAGTACGACTTCGTTTTATATGCATTAATAATGCTATCATCATCAGATGCTGGCACATAAATCTTGCGTCCAGTGGCATTACCATAGAAAACAGAAGAATTTCCTAACGATGGAGGTGTCGTGGCCTTGCAGTATACATATCTAAGGCTTTTGCAATTATAGAATGCATCCACTCCAATCTCCGTTACGCTATCACCGATAGTAACACTTGTAAGGCTGTCGCAACCATCGAATGCTTCTCGGCCAATTGTAGTTACGCTATCAGGAATAGTAACACTTGTAAGGTTTTTGCAGGTATTGAATGACTGCACTCCAATAGTCGTTACGCTATTTCCAATAGTTACACTTGTGAGGTTGTCGCAATGATTGAATGCAGAAGCTCCAATAGTCGTTACGCTATCTCCAATAATTACATTTGTAAGGTTGTCGCAATTATTGAATGCATAAGTACCAATTGTAGTTACGCTATCAGGAATAGTAATACTTGTAATGTTTTTGCATTGATAGAATGCATAACTCTCAATTAATTTGACAACATCATCAAATGTAATTATACCTTTCTGCGTGGTTTCATCCCATACATTTGATATTATTGTAGCACCAAATGTTCCTTTGTCAGGGTAATAAGGCTCTACTTTACTTGTTGCTGTATACCATATTTCGTTATTCATTGGTTTTGGACCAATAATAGGAATTTCATCATCCGCATTATCTCCGTTGCCAGGAGTATTTCCCGTAAAGTCCTCTGCATCAGAAATAGTATACTTAATAGTCTTTATCTTGCCTTGAGTTAAGTCAAAAGCTGGGAGCACAAACTGCTTAATACCCTCTGTAAAATTAAAGGTTACAGAAAGGTCTCCCTCAGCAAATGTTGTTGCAGGAAGTGCTATATGAAAAGAAAGACCAGCGTCGGGAATAGCTGTATTGATATTGGTGAGTGCCACCTCGTTTGACCCACTATCTGATACAATAGCCTTGCAGTCGGTAGCTGTGTTGATAGTAACCTCACCAGAGAGTTTGTTGGCAGCAGAACTCAATGTGATAGATTTCAGTGTAAAACTATCTGGAACTATCTTCGATATATTGAATCGCAACAACGCCCCCGCATTGCTGAAGGTAAAAGTGGTGTTATCACTCTTTGCCACCATAAGTGCGTATGATAGGTCTGTACGCTCTGCATTATAGTTCTGCTCAGCTGCAATGGTTGTGGTGATAACATCGCCAGATAGGATTGCACAGATATCGTAGGGGTATAGTGCGTAGTTAGAGCTAATAACTGAGTTATCTGCACCTGTATAGCTCTCATATTCGAAAGTTGCCGAGCAACCGTTATCGTCGAGTGACTTAATCTTATACTTACGATTGTGTGATGTCTTTGTAAAGATTGTGAGAAGATCATTACTACACCACTTAACCGCTGTACCATCGAGTATAGTACGGGTATCCTTACCTAAAATTCCTGTAAAATCTTCGGAATGCATAATAGACGAGTTAAACGACTCATCGCTCTTTGTGCAAGATGTGACAATTGCAACTATTGCAATCATCATCCATAAAATCTTCTTCATATGTATTGATTTTTTATATTATCCAATTATTATCACATCGTCATCCTCTTCATATTCTGGAAGTTGACCTTCACTAGTGCTAAATCCTTCCTCAACAGCGACGGTGAGGAAGTCTATTTCAGGTGCAAGGTAGATATTTAAAGGCTGTATTACTTTTTCCATACATATAATTATATAGTTTCTAGAATGTAGGTACAAATATAAGAAATAATCAGTATTAAACAAAAAAGTAGCCAGCTATTTTTTATAAGTGTATCATTATATGTTTACAACCCTTGGGTTAGTAGTTTTTATTTGCAGAACTTGCTTCTGTAAAGGGTATAGGCGGCAGTCGCGATGACTCCCGCCTATTTCTTTGTCTATTAGCAAGTCCTGTAAATAAAAACTATGACTGCTCCCGCGGTGTAGCGGAGTGGTCGGCGATATGAGTGATTTGGCGTATTGCTAATGGGATTTGGCAACTTCCTACTTATTGGAATATAATCCGTAATCTACCAATATTTTACGTATGTTAGGAATTGATCTATTACACTCATTTGCTATTACATTCATTAAACGATGGGATTTTGCATCAGGAAATAAATCCCGTAACTCCTGATATCTAGAGCATATCTTAGCATTCATCAAACTACGCTCCCTCTCACGAGGTGTTTTTAGGTTGTCCTCATTAATCCCTGAAATTATTGGCATTAAATCTTTCTTTTCAGACTCATATTGATCTACTAACTCCGAAGTGTGTATACAATCCTTGTTTTGAGAAAATATTTGGTCAGTGATAGGTACTATTTCGATAAATTCATCAGAGTTAAACATCTCACCTTCCCCTAATAATAGCCACCTCGCGTTAAGATTAGGTAACACTTGTAATATACGAATAATTGGAGTTAACCCAATTCGGCCATTCAACATGCCACTGAGGTATTGAGGCTTCCATCCCATCGTATGTGCAAACAGGGCTTTATTTCCATCAGCTACACTGTTTATTAATTCTATTAAACGTGTCGTCATAATCTATTATTAATAATTTCTTGACAAAGATAGGATAAATGTTAATTGTAGGCAAATTCCCAAAGAAAGTTTATTAAATTTATTTCATAATTTATATCGTAATTATAAATTGTTCTATTTAGTCAAAACAAAGTGTAGTACGTATTGTTGTCCAACACCTTTCACGATAAAACTCACAAAATCAAAACTTAATAATTTTATAAGATTATAAGTAATAGTTGAGTTATACATTTAAGTTATATAACCCTTGGGTTAGTAGTTTTTATTTACAGACTTGCTCTGTAAAGGGTATAGGCGGCAGCTGTGAAGCTCCCGCCTATTTCTTTTTCTAGCAATTCTGTAAATAAAAACTATGACTGCTCCCGCGGTGTGGCAGAGTTGTCAGCGAGTCTTGTATGATAGTTTGGTGTGTTGCTATGCAACATTTAGGCTGTGAAGCATCGTTGCTATTTGTGAGCAAGCTCCCACAGCACGATACCTCACAGCCTACGCCTTAGTCGTTACCAAACCATCACACCTCCTCTTGCTCTGCGCAAACCTTAAGGAGAGTTAGTAGTTTTGGAGCGGCGCTTTGCAAAAATGGAATTTATTATAAATTATGTGAAACAGTAACTACGTACACTGTATTAGGGTTTTGTGAGTGCAGGGTGGGGCGGTTACTCACCCCAGTTTTTATTACCACCGAAAAGATAGGCGATAAAGTTGAGCGTAATGCCGATAATGATAATTGCTTTCCACACAAACATAGTAGTAATATTTTAGATTAAACAATCACTTTTAAGCCTTTGCAAAGGTGTTTTTAAGATTTGACAATCTGCGTCAAAAATGGTGTAAGTGTAATTTTTTTTGAAGAAAATCGTTAGAGATATAGATATTTTTCGCAAAAAATTGTAATTTTGTGAAAAGAAACAATTGAAATTAGAATAAGTTGGATTGTCTATGACACGTGATAATATAGAGATTATACAGATAAATATCTCGGGTGAGGATAAACAGGGTTTGACATCGTCGTTGACGGGTATATTGGCGCGTCATGATGCCTTTATTCTCGATATTGGTCAGTCGAATATTCATCAGTCGCTAACGCTCGGTATTCTATTTATGACTACACCAGAGCGTTCGGGACAGATTATGAAGGAGTTGCTATTCAAAGCCTCAGAGATGAATATCTCTATCCGTTTTGAGCCTATCACCGCGGAGCAGTACAGCAACTGGGTAACAGGTCAGGGTAAGCACCGATACATTATTACTATGGTAGGTCGTCGCATCACTGCGGAGCATATCTCGCGAGTGACGAAGGCGATCTCCGATGAGGGGCTTAACATCGACGATATAAACCGTCTTACGGGTCGTATGCCGCTGGATGAGGATGAGCGCGCGCCAAAGACAAGTATCGAGTTTTCAGTGCGTGGAACGCTCCAGGATAAGGGACGTTTCCAGAATGAGCTGATGCGCATCTCCACTGATGGTGAGGTAGATATCTCCTTCCAGAAGGATGGCATCTTCCGTCGTTCACGTCGTCTAATATGTTTCGATATGGACTCTACGCTAATTCGTACGGAGGTAATTGATGAGCTTGCCGACCGTGCAGGCGTAGGCGAGCAGGTGCGCGAGATCACCGAGCGTGCAATGCGTGGTGAGATAGACTTTATCGAGAGCTTTAAGGAGCGTGTGGCGCTGTTGAAGGGCTTGGATGTGAGCGTTATGGAGGATATAGCCAACAATCTACCTATCACTGAGGGTGTAGATCGTATGATGACAATCCTTAAGCGTGTGGGATATAAGACGGCTATCCTCTCTGGTGGTTTTACCTACTTTGGTAACTATCTCAAACGTCGTTTTGGCTTCGACTATGTATATGCCAACGACTTAGAGGTGGAGAATGGTAAACTTACGGGTCGCTATCAGGGAGAAGTAGTGGATGGTGCACGCAAAGCTGAGCTATTGCGCCTCTTGTGCCAGTTTGAGAATATCGATATTCAGCAGTCTGTGGCTGTAGGAGATGGCGCAAATGACCTTCCGATGCTCAACAGCGCAGGTCTTGGTATTGCCTTCCACGCAAAGCCTAAGGTGCGCGAGACTGCACGCCAGTCGATATCTACAGTAGGTCTTGACGGTATTTTGTACTTCCTTGGTTTGAAGGATTCGTGGGTGGAGAAGAGATAACCTGCGTAATAGAATGCGATATATACTATACATACCAATAATATTGATTCTTATCGGTTGCCAGAGAGTAACCGATAAGTTTGTTATTGATGGCACACTACCAGCACCTACTTGCGATATTGCCGCGTTACGCAATGATATTGTGAAGGTTGGTGGTGTTACAATGTTGGATAATGTTATTGTGGTAGGTCGCGTAACCTCTTCCGATAGTGATGATAACTTCTATGGTTCGTTGGTCGTGGAGGATGAGAGTGGCGCTGTGGAGGTAATGGTTGGAACGTCAAATTTAGCAGCCCGCTATCCCGAGGGTGTACTCATTGCGTTGCGTCTTAAGGGGTGTTATGCCGACTACTCTCGTGGGGTGTTGCAGGTGGGTAGCGAAGCCCCGGAATATGAGTATTATCGCGTGGGAAATCTTATGTCGCCTGAAAGGGTGGATAATGTTGTGGTACGCAGTCTCGATGTGAAGCCTATCGAGCCATTGCAGACCACAATAGCCGAGTTACGCAGCTCTATGTGTGGGCGTTTGGTCAAGTTGTATGGACTCTGTCTGATGGACTCATCGTCGGTAGATGCTATTGATGGCGAGGAGCTTGGTAGGGCTATATGGTGCGGTTACTCGATGTTTAGGGATTCCAGTGGCGATACTATTGCCATCTATACAAGCGACTATGCCCGCTATGCGGAGCATCGCATACCGACGGATAGTGTTAATATCGTGGGCATTTTGCAGAGGGATAAGTATCGTTCGGGCAAGGAGTGTTACTATTTAAAGATGCGTTATGAGACAGATTGTACTCTATATTAGTCTGCTACTTGGTATAGTGGGGTGTAGTGGTAAAGAGGATATAGGTGGCGAATATAGTTCTATAGCCTCGTTGTGGGGTTATGCAAGAAATGGTACGGTGCAGATTACAAAGGATGTATATATCTGTGGTCATGTCGTTGCTAACGATAAGTATGGTGAACTAAACAAGACTATTGTCGTTGCTGACGATAGCGCAGGCGTGGTCATTGAGGTCGATATGGATGATATAGAGGGTTACTATCCTCTCTATAGTAAGGTGCAGATACGCTGCGCAGGATTGTGGCTTGGCGCGATAGGACCAAAGCTGATTCTTGGTGCAAAGCCTATAGGCGACTATATCGTGGATAGAGTGCCGTCAAGTAGGGTGGCAAACTATATTACTCTACTATCTGAAAACAACGATACTCCAACTGTAAGGCGTCGTAAGGTTGCCGAGTTGGAGTATCGTGATATGCTTAATTATGTCGCGGTAGAGGATTTGCGTCTTGTGGACTCAGAGCATGGGTTAAGTTGGACAGATAGTGATCCTACAACGGGTCAACCTATCACAACCGTTCGCCACTTTTGTCAGGGTAACGATACGCTACGTGTTGTTACATACGCAGGATGTCGCTATGCTACTGAGAATATCCCCACATCGCCCATCTTTTTCTCAGGTATTCTCGATTGGTACGATGGCGATATAGCTATGCGCATCGTAGGTCATATCATAGGACAATACTAATTGTAGAAGAACAAATCGCCTTGCACGATATAGCGTGCTACACCATCATTGTCAGACGGAGTGTTAAACTGCGATATAAAGCGCTGTAGGTCGATGTCGATGGTTAGCTCTCCCGTAGTCTGCTCAATTGCCCAGTAGTGGATATTTGCAGGATTTCCTGGTGCCCAGTTAGCTCGGTCGTAGTTGTATGTACCCATCTGCACATAGTTGTTTGCATTTGAGTAGAAGATGCGACCCTGCGCACTCTGCTTTGTGCCGTTTATAGATATCGTGTAGATATTCTCGTCGAATTCAGCAGCGTTTACTGCTGTTGTGCCTAAATCTGGGAATGTACCTTGGTCGTGACCATGACCAGTGATAGAGAGGCGTAGCTCGATGCTCTTCGTCCCCGTTGGAATGGTTACTCTACGTCTGCCAAGACGCTCCTCTGCCTCTATATCGTGGCTCTCGATGCCATATACCCATGCACGGTTGCCGCAGTTGTCTGTGGTTGCCGAGTCGTAGATATTCTTTACAGCGATTAGTTTGCGCTCAGGCTCTCCTTTATATAGGATAAACTTCAGCGTTGTAGCATGTGCCATATCCTCCTTTGCATCGAAACCTCCATAGTAGTAGCGGAACTCCGTTTCGCCTTGAATAAGACTCTGGAACTCAGTTACATCGAGGTAGAACTTCTTAGTCCAATCACTCTCGAATAGACCACCAAAGGGGGTAAAGGCGCGAACAATCTCGTGCCACTCGTTGGTCGCTTTATCTTTTACAAAGAAGATTGTTGTGTTGTCGTAGTCGGCAGGACGCTTACCTTCACATCCCATTGTGTACTCAAGAATTACGCGCTTGCAACTCTCTGTTGGGAAGTTGAGTGTGAACGTGCCGTAGTTATCGCCCCAACTGGTGTGCGAGAGGCGAATTTTGTTGGTCGCAACCTCGTATGATGGTGCAGAACTCTGTGGGTTGCGCTCGTAGAAGGGCTTGCGCTCAATCTGTGTGGCAACCATCGCAGGGTCTATATTTAGACCGCTATCGCCACCACTTTCGCTACATGCAGTAGCGAGAAGTAGGGCTGATAGTAGTATTGAGAAGTATCTCATTAGATGTCGTTGTTAAGTTGTGGAATATCGGTTGTGCGCTCACGCTCGCCAAGAAGATGCTCCGAGAAGTAGTCTGCCATACGCCAGAAGAAGTACTCGTTCATATCGCCAAAACCGTGGCGCTGACCAGGCAAAAGAAGCATATCGAAGCGCTTGTTAGCGCGGATAAGGGCATCCACAACACGCAAGGTACAGCCAGGGTGTACATTCTCATCGATGTCGCCATGCACAAGAAGCAGGTTACCCTTCAAGCGCTCTGCAAGCTCGTGGTTAGCCGAGATGTGGTACTCAAATACGGTCTCGCCATCTCGGTCTACCTCGTTGATACCGTGGTGGTTCTCCGACCACCAGGGGTTGTAGATGTTGTTGGCGTGGTTACCTGCGCACGATACGGCAACATCGAAGAAGTCAGGGTACATAAGTATCGCAGCAGTAGACATAAAGCCACCGCCCGAGTGTCCGTGAATACCCACGCGCGAGATGTCGATAAAGCTGTGGCGTGCTGCGAGCTGCTGTGCTGCAACAACCTTATCCTTTAGACCATAGTCGCGCAAGTTACCATAACCGTAGTTGTGGTACCACTTCGAGCGGTCTGGATGACCACCGCGGTTACCTACGGTTATAACGATAAAGCCCAACTGCGCCAAGCGGTCGGTGCGGATAAGTGGCTGATACCACGACTGCTCCACAGCCTCAGTCTGAGGGCCTGGATATACATACTCGATGATAGGGTACTTCTTCTCAGGGTCGAAGTCGTAAGGCTTGTACATCACACCGTGAAGGTCAGTAATGCCATCGGCAGCCTTCACAACGAAGGTCTCAGGATACTGGTAGCCCATTGCAAATAGCGGCTCAAGGTCTACCTCTGTGAGTCTTAGCACCCTCTTGCCCTCGGTGGTATAAAGTTCCGATACTGGTGCTGCATCCACGCGCGAATATGTCGTTGTGAAGTAGCGGCAGTCGTCAGAGAGAGAGAATGTACCGTTAAAGCCCTTAGGGTCGAGCTGCTTAAGACCTGTACCGTCGTAGTTTACGCGGAAAAGGTGTAGGTAGTATGGATTCTCATCCTTGTTGTAACCCGTTGCTGTGAAGTAGATTACGCGCTTTGCATCATCCACACCCAACACCTGCGATACGTGCCACTCGCCCTTAGTGATAGGGTTGATAAGCTCGCCATCGATGCTGTAGCGGTAGAGGTGTGCCCAGCCTGTGCGCTCCGACCACTGGATAACCTCGCGCTCGTTGCTAATAAGGGTCGGCATCTGCCACTCGATAGAGGTATTCATCTCCTCGCACACCACATCCTTAGCTGTTGCTGAGGCTACATCCACAACGCAGAGGTCCGCGCGCTGAATATCGCGGCTCTGACGGATAACATAAAATTTGTCGTTGTCGCCACACCATACCATACGCATTGGGCGCTCATAGCTATCCTTGTGCTTAGGACTCTTAGGTGCGATAAAGAGCATCTGCTCCTTGTACTTTGTCATATCTACCTTGCGGCACTCGAACTTATCGGTATCGAAGAGTTCAAGTGTGAAGTCTGGGCTCTGCTCGCCAGGCATCTGATACTTGTATGTAAATAGCTCTGGGCGTGGCTTAAGGATGTTTATAACCCAGAAGTCCTTAAGCATCTCGGTATTGCTACGTACGGTTGCAAAGTGCTTAGAGTCTGGCGACCACTGCAAGAATACGCGGTAGCGCTCGCCCTCCTTTAGCTGCTCAATGCAGTCCTCAAACCAGTGGTATGCAGTGGCATCGGTGGCATCGGTGGTAATCTGATGCTCTACGATAGTTGTGTCCTTAGGGTCTTTAGCGAGCTTCTCGACATCCTCCATCGACATATACCATAGGTTGTAGTCCTTTTGATATACCGCAATGCTACCATCTGGCGATACATTTGCCCACTCTGGAATGCGAGCCTCGCGCTCCTCAATCTTTTGCAATGTGCGCGCTGCAATGTCCCACTTAAAGTGGAAGGTTAGAGGCTCGCCCTTCTCGTTCTTTGGGGCGTAGTCGTTGTTCTCTACCATAACCTTTGCAGGTGCAATGTCGAAGAGAACATACTTATCATCTTTTAGCTCGATGTTCTCTACTGGTGTGTGCTGAGCATCGAACGGATAGTTTGTAGCGAGGGTTACCTTTTCTGCCAACTCTGCCATCGACCAAAGCTCGCTCTGCTTGCCCGTTGCTGGGTCTACGATATAGAAGTTTGTACCGTCGATACTCTTCCACGAATACCAGAATTTTGAGCTGTTCTTAAACCAGTTTGGGCGTACCTCGGTCTGAGGTACTACGCGGCGCACCTTCGTAGGCGAGAAGCGCTCTGCAAGCTCATAATTAGGCTTCGAAGCCTCTGGCTCCGCACCCTTAGCATTAGCAATTGACACGAGTGTCAGCGCAGCCGCAAAAATTAGAGATAGTCTTTTCATTTTATATTAAGTTTTATGTTGATATTTTTCCAAATTGCAAAGATAGAAAAAAATAATTAGTAATGAGAAATTAGAGATAAGTATTAGTTAAAAGGTAGAGTGTATATTGGGCGAGGAGAGGGCTTTGTTGCTGTTGCTTTTCCCTATGGTTTGCAACAAAGCAACAACATTATCACTGATATATTGATTATTATTCTCAGTATCTATATATCTGGTAAAAGTGTGTTTCCTACCACACTGAGGACAGGTATACCTCGTACTTAGTCCTCTATATCTCTCAAGGATATATCTATATATATTCATTGATATTGTTATTTCTGTTGTCTCGGACAAGGGGGGTAAAGGGTGTAAAGGGGAGTAAAAGGGACTAAAGGGGAGTTTTTATCTTTTTACCCTTTAAGCCCTTTTCTGCCCTTTCCCCTAAAAAAGTCATAGACTTTTAACCATTACTCACTACTAATTCTCTCTGATACTCTATTTGTTTTGTTGCTTTGTTGCAAACCATAGGGAAAAGCAACAAAGCAACAGCAACAAACTACTCTTTAAGAAGCCTACTTACGCTTGAATGATTTTTATACCCCAGCATATCCGCTATCTTTTGCAGGGTTTTGCCCTCGTCCCTCAGCGAGCGCATAAGTTCGAGGCGCTCAGTAGTAGTGGTCGTTAAGTCCGTAGTTATGATTATTTCCATTTATAGATATCCTTCCCCTCACACTTTTGCACACTAATTGCTTGGTGGATGGTGAATACAATAAAATTGTTCTATTATGCAGAGTGTTAACAAATCTAATGGCTTTAAGCTCAGCGTGATGACGCTTGCCATAATGAATGTAACGGCGGTGGTTAGTCTGCGAGGTCTTGCAACTGAGGCGATATATGGTCTTCAGTCGGCATTCTACTACCTCTTCGCTGCTATCGTGTTTCTTATCCCTACGGCAATGGTAGCTGCCGAGCTTGCAGCTATGTTCTCGGGTAAGCAGGGAGGTGTGTTTAGGTGGGTCGGTGAGGCCTTTGGTGCGAGGTTCGGCTTCCTGGCGATATGGTTACAGTGGATACAATCTACGATTTGGTATCCTACGGTGCTTACCTTTGGAGCTGTGAGTATCGCCTATATAGGTGTTAATCCCGCTACAGATGCCGCCCTTGCCTCAAATCGCTTATTTACCCTTGTGGTGGTGCTTGCAATCTACTGGATAGCAACCTTTATCTCGTTGAAGGGTCTTGGCTGGGTAGGTAAGGTCTCGAAGATTGGTGGTGTGATAGGTACTATCATCCCTGCTGCCATATTGATAATCTTGGCGGCTATATACCTTATCTCGGGCGGAAAGAATAACCTAAATATGCACGAGAGCTTCTTCCCGAACCTTGCTAACTTCGACAATCTGGTCTTGGCGAGCAGTATCTTCCTCTTCTATGCTGGTATGGAGATGATGGGTATCCACGTTATGGAGGTCGACAACCCTAAGCGTAACTATCCACGCGCTATCATTATAGGTTCGTTGGTTACGGTTGTGATATTTATCCTTGGTACCTTCGCTCTTGGTATTATCGTGCCAGCAAAGGATATTAGCCTTACGCAAACCCTTCTTATAGGCTTTGATAGCTACTTCAAGTATCTGCATATGTCGTGGATGGGTCCTATCATTGCCATAGCTCTTGTCTTCGGTGTCCTTGCGGGTGTGCTAACGTGGGTCGCAGGACCTTCAAAGGGTATCTTCACCGTGGGTCGTGCAGGTTATCTGCCTCCATTCTTCCAGAAGACCAACAAGGATGGCGTACAGCGTAATATCCTCCTTGTGCAGGGCGTTATCGTTACCATTTTGGGCTTGTTGTTTGTTGTGATGCCATCTGTGCAGAGCTTCTACCAAATCCTTTCGCAGCTTACCGTATTGCTCTACCTTATAATGTATATGCTTATGTTTGCTGCTGCTATTACACTACGCTACAAACTCCCAACGATGGAGCGCCCATTCCGCCTTGGTGCCAAGGGTAATGGCGTTATGTGGATACTCGGTGGTTTGGGCTTCTGTGGCTCATTGCTAGCCTTTGTGCTTAGCTTTATTCCGCCATCACAAATCTCCGTAGGTAGCAATAAGGTGTGGTTCTTGGTGCTTATTATTGGCGCTATAGTCTTCGTTGGCATCCCATTTATCATCTATGCCAGCCGTAAGCCATCGTGGAAGGCGGCAGATTCGGATATTGAGAAGTTCGAATGGGAAAAGTAAGACAATGTGAAAAGGATGGTGCCAGCGATGTATGTTTATTTATTTCGTGTGCCTAAATTGTTATATATCTTATTGTACAAAAGTAGGACTGTCATCGACAGCCCTACTTTTTTATTTTAGCAATTCATTTAGTCTATTATGTATACTTGCACGCAGTAGGCGGAGATTGTCTACTGCAGCTCTATTGCGAGGTGCTACAAAGGCGCATGTACCCTTAAACTTTTGGAAGATGCGCATATAGTTCCAAGCAAGGATAAACATTGCTGGAAAGGCAATGAAATATCCTAATGCCCACCAAAAGCCATACAATATCCATAGTGTGATAGTGGGTACTATCAAGCATAGTGGCACAGAGATAAAGGCACTCGCACCGACATTGAAGGAGCTAACGAACATCTGATCCTTAATAAGCTTCTTAAGGAAGATTTTAGGGATCAGGAAGAGTAATCCAGTAGGTATTATCGAGATGATAAAGAGTGGCAATAATATCAGCAATACCAAGCCTCGAAGTAGTAGCGCTCCCATGCCCGCATCGCGCACAAAGAGCCAGTCGCGGATGCCAAGACGCTTGTACTCGGTACTTAGTTCGGCAATATCCCTATATACGTCCTCCATCTGAGCAGGATTCTCCGTATGTGCTGTTTGCAGGGCATTCACAAGACGCTGGTCGGCACGTAGGCGTGATGGTAGGAAATTCGGCTTAAAACCATGCTTTATAGCGTAGTACTTGCCATACTCCGATTCACGGATGAAGTCGATCTGCTCGTAGTGTTCAAGATCTTCAACATGGAGCATCATCTGCTGTATGGTGTTGCGTACCAAAGTATTAATCTTTGCCATAGTCTCGCGTGGCTGTGCTTGATACTCCTCGTAGTAGGGCATTAGCGAGATAGGCTCTGCGAACTTTATAAGCATGTCGGTACGGGCGTGGAAGTAGTTGGAGTAGTGGTTGCATGATGGCATAATCATCACATCTTGCTTAAACTCCATTCGCTCCGCGGCATCGAATGCGATACGCAGATAACCGATTTTGAAGTTGCCCAACCAGTGCTTATCCTGATGGTCAGCCTCGGGGTATAGCATCACGGTTTCGCCATCTGTAAGAGCCTTGCCAGCAGCATCGAGTGTAGATTGGTTGTTCGCAATTGCACCAAAACCCTCGTGGCTCATGCGGTAGGCTGGAAGTAGTCCCATTTCACGCAATACCTTGTTGAAGATAGGGTTTTTGAAGACGTTGGCGCGCGCCAAGAAGTTCATGCGTCTATCTGTTAACTTCAGACATACGCACAAAGGGTCGTTAAGGCAATTTTGGTGGTTTGAGACCACCACAAGAGGTGTTCCATCGATAGGTACATTTTCAAGTCCGATGATATGCTCCCTACGGAAATATAACCCCGAATTGATATACTGCAAGTATGTTCTAAATGTTTTTAAAAATAGCGAGTGATCGCGAGGTTTTCCTAGTTTCTTCATATGTTATGTGTATGATCATACGTCAAAAATAGGAAAAATATACCAATTACACACTACGTCTATTATACAATTTTAGCGTTTCACGATAAAATAGGTATTTATACCAATCGTTCGCTAACGTGGAGTATTCTGCAAAATCTTATTCTTTAGCAAGGCAGGGTAGTTGGAGTTGTCCGTTAGAAAACGCTCTACCTCCTGCGCTGCTTTGTCGTTCTGCTGACCACCGAGCAGTGCCTTTAGCCAGTTGCTTGGGAAGAAGATGTCTCCCGTGCGTTGTATCTCTTTAAGTGCATCAAGACCCTCGTATATATAGTCGAGGCTCTCTGCCTGATGAGTGTGGTGGCATAGGTAGCCGAGCATTGTCGCTGCCCATGGCTCGGGGCGACGATTCTTAGCATCGCTAAGCAACCACTCAAAGAGGGCTTTGCGTTCCGCAATATCGGCTGTTGTAGCGCGTGATATGTAGTCGAACTGCGCTATGCGGTCGGGATTCGTTATGCGGCTACGCTGTGTGGTAAGGATATGCTCTCTCTGTTTTGGTAGTCGCAGTGCAAGCTCATAGGCGAGTGTCGTGTAGTCCTGCTCGTCGAGCTGTGGGTTAGACTGACTCTCCCATAGAGTGTATAGTCGCTCGATGCTATGATTTGATGTCATAGCGTGGGCAAGGGTCATTGTAAGTCTGCGACTAAGCGAAGGGTTGTCGTGGGTGCATATTATTCTCCATAGACGGTTTTCAGCCTCATGGTTGCCCACCTCAATCATTGCACCTGCGAGGTAGTCGTTTAGTGTCGAGGCGATAAGGTAGTTAGGCTCGATGCCTATGTTGCTAAGGATAAAGCCAAGCCACTCCGTAGCCGTGATTATATCGTGCTGATAGCACTCGTGGAGAGTTATTATCAACGACTCGCGTAGTAGCGCATCATCGAGCGTAGCGATATTTGCCATTATCCACTCGCGGCTCCTTTCATCAGGGATAAAGAGTCCGTAGCCACGACCACAACTATTTGGTAGTAGGGCTACTATATCGCCATTTATTGCCACTCTATGCTCGCTATCGCGCATCGTTAGGTCGATGACCTCCTTTCTGCCATCGGCATATATAATGAGTGAACTGAAACTCTGAGTCCACAGTGTACAACGGTTGTATGGGTCGCTCTGCGAGAAGATAATCTCCTTATCGCTAACCTCTACAGCGATATGTGGCATACCCTTCTGGTGTACCCATACATCGCTAAACGTAGCCAAGTCCTCATCGGTATATCTGTCGAGTATGGCGATAAGCTCTGGCCATGTGGCATTGCCATAGGCGTAGGTGTGCAGATAGTCGCGAATACCGCACTGGAACTGCTCCTCGCCCATAAGCTCCACCAACTTATCCATCACGATAGGGGCTTTGTTGTAGATTATCTGACCGTAGATAAGACCTGCGTTGTGCATATTGTCAAGCTCCTGACGGATAGAGTTAGAACCCAAGGTGCGGTCCTCGCGTAGTGCCGCTGTGGTGTAGGTTTTAAGACGGTTTAGGCGGTGGTTGATATCTGTGTATAGAGGCTCTGCTATGCGTGCTGCGAAGTAGTTGGCAAAGACCTCCTTAGTCCATACATCGTCAAACCAACACATCGTAACATAGTCGCCAAACCACATATGGGCAGTCTCGTGAGCAATAAGCTGTGTACGGCGTAGTCGCTCGTCGAGGGTAGGGTTGTCGCTTAGGAACATCTGCCTATCGTTGTAGAGCGTAGCTCCCGTATGCTCCATACCGCCATACTGGAAACCAGGCAAAATGATGATATCGTACTTAGCGAATGGGTATGGTATGCCAGTGTACTCCTCCAACCACTCCAAAGAGTTCTTAACCTCAGAGAATATCACCTCCAACTGCGCCAAACGCTTAGGCTCGGTCTCGCGGTAGTAGGCTGTGAAGGTGTGCGTGCCATCGTCGTAGGTACTCTTGTATAGCTTGCCTGCTACGAATGAGAAGAGATATGTGCTAAGTGGCTCTGTTGGTGCAAACGATACGCGCTTAGTTGCCGTTGCCTTGTCTCGCTCTTCGCTTGTTATAACGCTATTAGACACCGCCTCCCACTCCTCGGGTATGGTAAGCGCAAGGGTGTAGCTCGCCTTCATATCTGGTTGGTCAAAGCATGGGAAGAGTGTTCGCGCACGGTCGGGTACGAGGAGTGTGTATAGAAACTCGTTGTTGCGGTTAAGCGACTGGTTGTCAACCTTAAACGCGATGTTAATGATGTTATCTCCCGCCCTAACTTCGCTATCAGCAATCACGATATGCTCGTTAAAAATCTTATGCTTAACAGCACCACCATTGAGTTTAACATCAAGGATATTCTCCGTAGCTCGGAAGTCCACCACAATCTCCTCGCTCTGCTTTAGTTCAAACGCTATATCGACACATCCGACATTCTCCACAAGATTGATGTCGATATTGTATTTTAGTCCCTCAATTGTAGCCTTTCTCCAAGTGGCGAGGTCGCGACTAACGCCTGCATCATAGTGACTGCTATGATTGGTGCAAGAGCATAAGATGGTCAAAATAAGTGTTGTAAGTATTGAAAATCTTCTCATAGTTGTAGTGTTTATGTTGCAAATGTATCAACTTTTTTCCAAAAGTTTATATCTTTGTGTGGTAATAGCACTTGAAATGAAGAAAATAGTTGTAGCATTCGACTCCTTTAAGGGGTCGCTCTCGTCATCCGAAGCATCCGAAGCATTTATCGCAGGCGTTAAGAGTGTAGACCCTGCGGTGGAGTGCTGTGCGGTTGCCATTGCTGATGGTGGTGAGGGTATGGCTGAGGCTATTGTAGGTAGTCTTGGTGGAGAGATGGTATCGCTCTCTGCACACGACCCTCTGGGTCGTAGTATTGTGGCGAACTATGGAGTTATAAACGATGGCGCTACAGCTATTATCCCTATCTCCTCGGCAAGTGGCTTGACCCTACTTGCTCCCGAAGAGCGAAACCCTCTTATTGCTACGACCTATGGTACTGGAGAACTAATCCTCGATGCCATAAGGCGTGGCTGTCGCAGGATAATCGTTGGACTTGGTGGTAGTGCCACTAACGATGGCGGTACTGGTCTGTTGCGTGCGTTAGGCTACAGATTTTTAGATGCTAATAATGAAGAACTGATAACGACAATAGATACTCTTGAGCGTGTTGTTACCATCGTACCACCCGAGAACTCCCCAATTACGGGTGTCGATATCAGCGTTGCAGTGGATGTGGATAATCCCCTCTGCGGTGAACGTGGAGCAACATATATCTATGGCGCTCAAAAGGGGGCAAATATGCCTACTATCGCACGACTCGATAACGCTCTACGACACTATGCCGATGTCGTTGCACGTTGGCGAGGTTGCGATATTGCTGATAAGGCAGGTATGGGTGCTGCGGGTGGCGCAGGCTTCGCCTTTGGCGCAGTGTTAGGCGCTATGCCTACATCGGGTATTGAACTGATACTTAGTCTTGTGGAGTTTGATGATATTGTTGCAGATGCAGTGCTTGTTGTTACGGGAGAGGGTCGTATCGACCACCAAACCGCGATGGGTAAAGCCCCTGCGGGTGTGCTTCGCCATGCTAAGCGTGCAGGTATTAGGTGTATTGCTGTGGGTGGTGGTGTGCAGTGGTGTGATGAGCTACGAAATAGTGATTTCGATGCTATCTATGCCGCAACGCCCGAAGGTATGCCTCTCGACGAGGCGATGAAAAAAGAGGTCGCTACCGCTAATCTCCAACGTGTAGCAACCTCTATTACTAAAGAGTTTTTATCGTAAACTCTATTTAGTTAAGACTTTAACCAACTCTGCCACAGCACGTCCGCGATGCGAAATGCTGTTCTTTTCATCGGCTGTCATCTCGGCAAATGTTACGCTCTTATCCTCTGGAATAAATAGTGGGTCGTAGCCAAAGCCTCCGCATCCCGCCTCCTCGGTGGCGATACGACCATTTACTATGCCCTCCACTTGCTGCTCCACGCCTGAGCGAATAAGAGAAATGACGGTGCGGAAACGTGCCTTGCGATTCTCCTTGCCTTCCAACTCGCGTAGCAGTTTGCGATTGTTGGCTGCGAAGTCGTGACCATCGGTGGCATAGCGTGCTGAGCGTACTCCAGGCGCGCCATTTAGTGCCTCTACCTCTAAGCCCGTGTCGTCGGCAAAGCAATCAAGCCCTGTGCGCTCAAAGACATATCGCGCCTTTATCGAGGCATTCTCATCTAATGTTTCACCAGTCTCGGGAATATCCTCCGTGATGCCTACCTCTTTGAGTGTTACAAGTTCAAAACCCTCGCCAAGCACCGCCTTTACCTCCGAGAGTTTATGTGCATTATTTGTTGCAAATACGATCTTCATATCCTGAGTTTTTTATTGTCTTGCCACCTCTAACTCTGATAAACGGTGGTCCATAGCAACCTTGTCGATAATGGTCTTTACGACGATATCTATCTCCGAGTCCTCAGAGTAGTCGGCAGGGCAGACGTGGTTTACGCGGTTGTCGCGGATAAGGTCGTTGAGTACTGTGCGCTGACCCTCCTCCTCAGGATTATATACCGCAATGGAGTGACCGCCAAAGTTCTTAACGAGCTTCATACAAGGGATATCTGTCGTACCATCGCCGAAGTATATCATACGAGAAAATGGCACTGGGCGTTTATCCTCCTCCATAAAACGGTTGACATCCTTAGTGTCGAATACCGACTCTACGCCCTTGTTAATCTTAAAGATAAACTGTGTCTTGTTGGTGTAGTTTACCGCCACAGCAGGCCAGTAAGCGATACCATCAATGTTGTATAGGTATGAGCAGGCGTATATATTCTTAAACTCGTGGGCGATAGCCGTACCCTCGATAATCTCCTTCAAGCCTGAAGAATTGACATAGTGTAAAATATTGATACTACGCTCCTTGCCGTAGTCGTTGATGCGCTTAAACCACTCGATAACGCCCTTGTAGAACTGAACGTTGCGACCCGACTCGCGGAAGGCTTCACGTCTAAGCGAGAGACCCTTCGACTGTGCCGCCTGAAGCATACGCGCCATATATGTCAATACCTGATCTGCATCCTGCTCCTCTGCCAAGGTGTTTGCCTCATGCCAGAACTCCAGATTGCTCTTGCCCACAGCTGGGATAAAGTCATACTCCTGCATATTGCCTGGCGCAAGCGTGCCGTCGAAATCGTAGATAAGTGCTACGGTTATATTCTCCTTCATATTGTTTTGGTCAAAAAGTTTCTCAAAAGTAATAAAAAATATGATACAATGCTACTCAGAAGTGCAAATTATTACGGATAACTCGCTTTATATTTGGATAATTCGTCAAATATTTACTACTTTTGTATTGTATTTTAAACAACAACTTAAAATTTACAACTATGCAAAAACTTAACAAACCTGCAATCTTGGTCGTTGATATGCTTAACGACTTTGTCTATGGCGCTCTGACCTGCGAGAGAGCTAAGGCTATAGTGCCAGCAACTTCCGAACTTCTCGACTATGCTCGTGAGGCTGGTGTTCCCGTAATCTTCTGCAACGATGCCCACCGTGCTGGTATCGACCGCGAGCTTATCATCTGGGGCGACCATGCCATCGCTGGTACTCCTGGTGCAGAGGTTATCCCAGAGCTAAAGGTGTCAGACAAGGATTATATTGTGCCTAAGCGTCGCTACAGCGGCTTCTTCCAGACCGACCTCGATATCCTACTTAAGGAGTTGGGTGTTCAGACCGTAGTTATGACTGGTCTCCATGCTCATATGTGCGTGCGTCATACTTCGGCTGATGCCTACTGCCTCGGCTACGATGTCGTGGTGGCGAAGGAGGCAACTGACTCATTTACAGAGGAGGACTACCTTAGTGGTTTGGCATACCTTAAACTCTGCTATGGTGCTGATGCCTATAGCAATGCGGAGTTGAAGGAGATGTTGTAAGTGAGTGCTGTTGTGTTGTATGATTTTTGTGTAGGATAATATAAAATTAACAAATTATGGAATTTAGAGATGTAGTACGAAAGCGCCGTTCTACACGTCGCTATACAGGTAAACCCGTTGAGGTTGAGAAACTTCGCGAGGCTATGGAGCTTGCTTTGCTCGCCCCATCATCGAAGAATACGCGCTCTACACGCCTTATGGCGGTAACAAACCTTGAAAAGGTGCATGCCCTTGGTCGCTTACGCGACTGGGGAGCATCCCTTCTTGAGGAGGCTGGTGCCGCTATCGTGGTGCTTGGCGACGAGAATGCAAGCCCTATGTGGCAGACTAATGCCTCTATTATGGCAACTATTCTTCAACTCGCACTTGTAGAGCAGGGTCTTGCTACTTGCTGGGTGCATGTAGGCGATTATCTCACCCTTAAAGATGACCCAAATAGTCAGCGTAGCGAGGACTATGTGAAGTCCTTAATTCCTGAAATACCAGTTGATTACCGCGTTTGGTGTGTAATCTCAATCGGTTATGCCGACTATACACCAAAGCCGTTGCCTGAATACGAAGGTCCAGACCGCCTTCTTTTCTTGTGATAAGGGGCACATCTGCTGCCGCTAACAAAAATAAATACGAATGGGCAGTACGTCAAAGTACAGCCCATCCGTATTTTTTTGCCGAGCGTTGCATATGACCCCTTCTCCCAAGAAATTGGGTTGTGCAGTTGGTGAGTGCAGTGTCCCCTTCTATAAAAAAACAACCCCATTCCATTACAACGGTCTTGCTAATTATCTCTCTTCCTACATTTTTCGCTATTGCTTTGCAATAATCTTCGATTATAGTTCGTTTTTACCGAGAAAAAATGTATCTTTGCCGATTGATTATGCAAAAGTTTATTCACATAGTTGCGTTGACCCTTGCCATGTCGGTTACAGCATGTCGCCATATTCCTATTCAGATGGGCGATGGCGCTGAGTTGGATGTTGTGGCAACGGTTGATAATAAAACTCTGCTAAGTTCCGATATCAAGCGCGATATGCCTAAGAAGCTTAGTGGTGTAGATAGTGTTACCTTCGCTAAGATGTATATTGAGAACTGGGTGCTTAACCAACTTAAAATGCGTAGGGCAGAGGAGGTGTTATCTTCGCACCAAGCCGATATTGAGCGCTTGGTTGAGGGGTACCGTCAGTCGCTTATAATGCGTCAGCTCGATCAGTACTACATAGACAATACCATCGACCTTGAGATTACCGATAAGCAGCTCTCGGCATACTATCGAGCCAATAGTGCCTCTTTTAAGCTCGACCACGACAAGGTGCGCGGTGTTGTAATCAAGACTCCTAAGAAATTCCGTAATACCACGACTCTTAGTACTGCCCTAAAGGGTGTTGCCAAGCGTGGCAATACCGAGGAGGTTAGAGCTTTGTGTGAGAAGCATAATCTTCAATTCTCGGATCTTATGTCGCAGTGGGTTACCTATTCCGACTTCTTGAGTAATCTGCCTACGGAGCGTTCATCGTCATATGCAAATCTTCTAACAAAGAGAGATGTTCAGCAGATGTCGTCTGACGAGGCGAACTTCTACTTTATCATTGTCGATGTGGCTCGTAAGGGTGAGGTTGCACCTTTGGAGTGCGTGAAGGAGGATATACGTCGCAGACTGTATGCAGAGCGTCGTGCCGCTATTGTTGATAAGTATGAGGCGGAGCTAACGCGTGATGCTATTGTTTCGGGCAGGGTCTCCATGGTTGATAGCGTATTGCTACAATCTATGAGTTACATCCCTGAGCAGAAGGCTAGTGTACAAATGGAGGTTGATGACATGGAGGAGATTATTGAGGAGGAGATACCAAGCGATATTGATTAGGAGATAATATAAATTGAAATATGAGAAAGTTTTTATACACATTAGTTGCGTTTGTTGCCTTAGGGTGTATGGTTGAGGAGTGTGATGCACAGCAGCAGCGTCGACAGGTAATGCTTGATAAGGTTGTGGCGGTTGTAGGAGGTTCGTCGGTGTTGTACTCCGAGGTTGCTGAGTATGCTGATGCTTTGGTAGAGCAGCGTCGCAAGATGGGTTATACCTCTGACCGTGACCCTATGAATGAGGCTTTGGAGGCTATGCTTGAGCAGAAGTTGCTCTATAACCAAGCCCTTATTGACTCTGTGGAGGTAAATACCTCGGAGATATCTTCTCGTATAGAGACCTATCTTCAGCAACTTATCACAGAGGCGGGAGGTATTGCTGAACTTGAGGTTAAGGAGCATATGCCAATCTTTGCCTACCGCGAGATGTTGCGTTCGCGCTACGAGGAGCAGATGTATGCAGAGTCTATGCGTAATGAGATTGTGGGTAAGGTTACAGTTGTCCCTGGTGAGGTGGAGCGCTTCTACAATAGTGCTGATAAGGATAGCCTTCCAATGATTGGCGAGCAGTATGTATATGCCCATATCACTAAGTTCCCAGCATCGCTAAAGGAGGCGCAACAGCGTACTAAGGAGCGTCTGCTCGATATGCGTGAGCGTATCATCACGGGTCAGACTAAGTTCTCGGTGTTGGCGCGTATGTACTCGTTGGATGGCTCGGCTATGTATGGTGGCGAGATGGAGCCTATGCCAGCAGCATATTTTGTTCGCCCCTTTGCTGAGGCATTGGAGAAGCTAAAGCCTGGACAGATATCAGAGATTGTAGAGACCGAGTTCGGTTTCCATATTATCGAGCTTATCGAGAAGCGTGGCGATGTATATCGCTGTCGTCATATTCTGCTTCGCCCGACATTTACATATGAGGAACTTGCCCAGCCTGCCAGAGAGTTGGATAGCATTGCACGTCTTGTGCGTATGGATTCGCTCAGCTTTGCGGATGCAGCGTTGCAGTACTCCGATGATGCTGTATCGAAGTATAATGGCGGTATCGTGTCGAATAGTGATGTTCTTGCCCGTATGGGTGTGTATGCTGGAGCTCGCCTTACTGCGACCCGCTTCCTTAAGGAGGATTTCAGCTCGCAGGGTGGTAAGTCGTTGGACGACTATGCTGCGTTAATGCGCCTAAAGGTTGGCGAGGTGTCGGATTCGTTCCATACCACCGACCTTATGGGTAACCAGATGAGTAAGATTGTGAAACTCGTGGAGATTATACCATCACATACTGCAACTTTGGAGGATGACTACATCCGTCTTGAGGAGATGGCTCTGACTAAGAAGCAGGAGAGTGTATATCATAAGTGGCTTGTGGATAAGATAAAGTCGATGTATGTCTATATCGATCCAGAGTATCGCGATGGCGAGTTTGAAATTAAAGAGTGGATAAAGTAGTGGCGTACTCATTAAATTGAAGACTAACTCGCCCGAATTTGTAAACCTTCTTAAAAAACATTGCGTGTTTATGCGCCGAAAGATATTAGTTCCTATTGTTGTGGTTAGTTTGCTGTGTGGAGCCTTGTTTTACGCGGCGAGTGGTCATAACTATCACTATGCTGTAGACTATGATGCTCTCTTTGCTGCTCCCGAGACCAAGAGCGCAGAGCGACATATGGTCGATATGATTGCCGATGATAGTTACCTTATTGAGCAGGGAGACTCTACAGTCTTTATTCTTGTTGGTAACTTTGCAGCCCACCATAACGGTACAGTAATCCTTGCTGATAGTGCTATACGCTATCCAAACCAGAGTTTCGAGTGCTTTGGTAATGTTTTGATTAACCAGAACGAGACCTACGCGTATGGCGACAGAGCGCACTACGACCGCGCTAATAGTACTGCCACCATATACTCGGAGCTTGTGAAGGTTGTGGATGGTGATGCAGTGATGTATACCTACAACTGCATGTTTGATACTGCCGATGAGGTGGGTATATTCTACGATGGTTGCTATGTTAGTAAGGGCGAGAGCCATTTGGAGGCGGAGCGTGGCTACTACAATACCCAGACTCACGACCTTATCGCGGTGGATAATGTAGAGATGCGCGACGAGAAGTATCTTATGACTGGCGACTCTGTGATATTTAACACCCAGACCGAGGATGCTCAATACTTTACGAATACAAATATATGGAACGAAAAGGATGAGTACCTATTTGCTAATGCTGGTAACTACGCCAAGGCTGAAGATTTGTACCACCTTACACGCGATGCTTATATGCTCTCTGAGGAGCGCGAGGTGTGGAGTGATACCATAGAGTACTACCGTACTACAGGTCATATCATAGGTAGAAGCAATATCCAGATGGATGATACCACGCAGAAGATTCTCGGCTTTGCCGATTATGGCGAGTGGTGGGATGACTTGGATAATGCACTCTTTACACGTCGTCCTTCGATGATTAACTACAACCCTGACGAGCCAGACTCTATCTATTTGTGTGCGGATACATTGTGGCTATATACTATTCCTGTGTTGCCACCTTCGGCAGATACTACCTCAAATAGTGCGGCACGTGAGGCAGATAAGGAGCGAGGAGATAGAGATTCAATGCCAGATATGCAGGACTCTACAATGCGTGAGGATATTGATAATGTTGTTGAAGAGTCCAATGATGAATCTGAGGCTATGAAGCCATCCACGGATTTGTCGGAGGTGCTTGGTGATGATGAAAATCTAAACAAGCGTGAGAACAATGTTGAAAAGTCTACAGGTGTTGCTGAAAAGTCCAGTGGTAAATCTGATGCTCAGAAGCCATCTAAGGATTTGTCGGAGATGCCTGGTGAAGATGGAAATCTAAATAAGCGTGAAGAGCATGATAGAAAACGTCAAACGAAGCGTGGCGAGGAGTTTAAACACGATTTGGGAACTGTATCTGGTGAGGATACGATGCTAAATAATAGTCAACGTACAGAGCCAAGAGAGGATGAGGTAGATAGCGTTGCTACAGATTCATTGTCGTCTATTGTCTCTGTTGCTGATACTCTTATCACGGACTCTATTCATTTGGATTCTACGGCTGTAGATACACTCTCTAAGGATAGTGTAAAGGTGCTTACACCGCGACAGATACGTTACCGTGCTAAGATGGAGCGTCGTCGTGTACGCGACTCGATCCGTACTGTGGAGCGTATTGTGCAGGATTCATTGGACTCTATCAAGCAGCGCGAGATGGACTCTATACAGCATATTCGCGATTCGCTGCTAAAGATTGAGATTGACTCACTTATCGCTAAGCGTAGAGCTCGCAGCGCCCAACTTGCCGACGAGGAGAAGGCACGATTGGAGCGTGTAAAGCAGAAGACAGAGGAGCGTAACCGCAGAAAGATTGATAAGGCTAAGGCGCGAGCATTGAGGCGAGGTAAGGTATATACTGGACCAGACTACGTTATCGATAGCGTAGCAACTGATAGCTTAGCTGTAGATAGTGTTGCTGTGGATAGCATTGTTGGAGAAGAGCGTGATACAATGTTGGCTGACACGTTAGCAACGGATTCGTTGGGCTTGGATAGCCTTGGTCGCGATAGTATTGATATGTTACCACCATTCCCAAATGATAGTGTCTATAAGATGATTAAGGCATACAGACGTGTTAAGATGTATCGCTCGGACTCGCAGATGGTGTGTGACTCGATGACGATGTTAAATACTGACTCTATCATACGACTCTATATCGAGCCAGTGATGTGGAATGAGGATAATCAGATTACATCCGACTCGATGGCTATACATACCCGCAATGAGGTAATTACAAAGGCGCATTTTATGGGTAATCCGATGATGGGCATGGAGATCGACACGATGTACTACAATCAGGTGGCGGGTAAGGATATGACTGCCTACTTCGCCGATGGAGAGGTATATCGTAATGATGTCGATGGTAATGCTCAGACAATCTATTATATGCAAGAGGAGGATAGTCCAGAGGTTACAGGTTTGATGTATATCGAGAGTGCAAGTATCTCGTTCTACTTGGTGGAGAGTGAGATTGATAAGATTGCTTATAAGCAGAACCCTACGTATGTGCTTTATCCTATGAATATGATTCCTGAGACGCAGGATCTGAAGCTTAAGGATTTCAATTGGTACTACGAGCGTAGACCTCTTCGTGATTCAATCTTCAATAGAAGCATACGTCCGACACAGCGTGATAATGTAGCATCAAGGCAGAAGCCTCGCTTTAGAATTACCGAGCGTATTGACTATGATCGTCGTCGCTTGGTGGAGAATCGTATGTGGGAGGATAGAGTAGATCAGCTAACCCCAGAAGTTATCGAGTGGCGTAATACTCGCGCTACATATCATAATAAGTAGTCGCTATGAAAGGTTTTATACTCTCTGTTGGACTTGCAGCATCGATGCTGCTATGCAGTGTGGATCTCTCTGCGCAACAGCGCAAGAGCGAGGAGTTATACCGCACACGTCTAATACCATATCCTACCGAGGCTATGGCTAAGGAGGGGGCTATGGAGCGTCAGCGATATATGCAACCTATTGAGGAGTGGGTTGAGGTCGATGGTGTGCTACGTGGCGAGTTCACATTTCCCTTTTCGTGGCTCGAACGTCAGGTCTTTATCCGAGTTGAGGGTACAGCGCAGCCATATGAGCTATTTATAAATGGTAAGCGTGCTGGTGGCTCGACAAATGGCTTTGTAGCGGCTGAGTATAACATTACAAAGATATCGAAGGAGGATAAGAATAGGGTAGAGCTACGCCTGCTTGGTGGCGATGATGTTGCCCCTATTGAGTGCTTCGAGAAGGCTGCACCACGTCCTGTAGCATATATTATATCTCAACCGCGCGTGCGCGTGCGCGATATCGCATACCGAACAAATATCGATTTCGGTGTTGTAAATGCTGATTTCAGCGTTGTGATGCATAACGAGACACTCGGTAAGAAGGTTTCACGCCTATATTACGAGCTGTACCTTAACGATACTTTGCGCCTTGATGCTGGTATGCGCGATGTGGAGCTTGGTATGTATGGCGTCGATACTATGCGCTTTGGAGCTCCTGTGCCAGACTCTGTGTTGTGGAGTAGAGAGTCGCCTACACGTCTCACACTACGCCTTAAAAACCGTATTGAAGGTCGTGATGTAGAGTTCTATAATGTCGCTGTCGCACTCCGCGAACTTGAATACGAGGAGGGTCGCTTCGCAGTAAATAATAAGGCGTGTGATATGGCATGGTGTGAGTTGTCGCCAAACACGACTATTATGGAGTTGGAGCAACTATATAATAACGGTACGCGAGCTGTGCGCTTTACTGCGGGAGCTGTGAAGGATGAGGTGTTGTCGTTCTGTGATGCTAAGGGTGTCTATGTGGCAATAACAGCCCCTATTAATTCATCTAAGGCGGGTGAGTCGCGTAAACTTGGCGGCAACCCATCCAACAACCCAAAGTGGCGTAAGGAGTATGTGGATCGCACTACGCAGATGATACATACTACTAAGCGCCACCCTTCGGTTGTGGCATACTACCTCGCTGATGATAGCTCAAATGGCATCTGCTTGTACGAAAGCTACCTCGCAGCAAAGGCTATAACCGATATTCCAGTCTTCTACGATGATGGCGGAAAGGAGTGGAATAGCGATAATCGCGAGTTTCGATAGAAAATGATAAAAAAATCTTTGATACTCGATAAAATTTCTCCAGACTCTATGTCGCTGATATATAGATATTTGTTTATCTTGGGTCGAAAAGGAGAGAAAAAATATTAAAAAAACTTCAAAAAATATTTGGTAGATTAGAAAAAGTGTCTTATCTTTGCACTCGCAATCGAAAAGATAGCAAATGCCTCTTTAGCTCAGTTGGTAGAGCACGACACTCTTAATGTTGGGGTCCAGGGTTCGAGCCCCTGAGGGGGTACAGAAGAGAAGAACGAGAGTTCTTCTCTTTTTTTTGTGTTTACTTGGTAATATGCTAAATTTTCTCTAACTTTGAGGCAGGTTTTATGGTGCTTTGTAGCGATGCAGAAACCTATACGAAACCGAAAGGAGAATTTGTAAAAACCAATTTGGGATATCTGACACATGGATACAACTTGTAATAAATTTACTTTTATAGACCTTTTTGCAGGCGTAGGAGGTATTCGACTTGGTTTTGAACAGGCTTGCAAGGACTTAGGTTTCAATGCTGAATGTGTGTTTACAAGCGAGATAGATGAGTGGGCTTGTCGTACATATAGAAAGAATTTTCCAATTGATATACATGATCCCAAAAGTGATATAACCAAAGTAGATGAAACTAAACTGCCAGACTTTGATGTGTTGTTAGCTGGATTTCCTTGCCAAGCATTTTCCATTGCGGGTAAAAGGGGCGGTTTTGACGACACAAGAGGAACCCTATTTTTTGATGTTGCAAGAATCATTAAAGAGAAACAACCACAAGCATTTCTTCTAGAGAATGTTAAAGGGCTAATCAATCATAGAGGAGGTAAAACACTTGAAGTTATTGTTAATACTTTAGAAAAAGACCTTGGATATACGGTTTTTTATAAAGTCCTAAATGCAAAAGACTATGGGCTTGCTCAAATGCGTGAAAGAATATATATAGTTGGTTTTAGAGGTGATTGTGGAGGGGGCTTTGATTTTCCTCTACCAGTATCTAAATCAGAACTCAAGGTTATTCGTGATATAATAGAGGAAAATCCTGTTGATGCCAAATATTATTTATCAACAGTGTATATTGAATGTATAAAGGCTCACAAGGCTCGTCATCAAGCCAAAGGTCATGGTTTTGGTTACGAAATCCGCGACCTTGATGAAGTTGCAGGAGCAATAGTTTGTGGTGGAATGGGTAAAGAACGAAACTTGATTATTGATACTCGTCAAACCGATTTAACTCCTACAACACATATTAAAGGTGAGTATAATAGGGATGGACTTAGAAGAATGACCCCAAAAGAGTGGGAACGTCTTCAGGGTTTTCCTGATGACTGGACGGCAGGTATTGCTAATGTTCATCGTTACAAACAAATGGGAAATTCAGTTGCAGTTCCTGTAATTAAGGCTGTAGCATTTAATATGATTACAGAGCTTCAAAACCCTACTCAATATAAGAAGAAGGGAACAGTGGCTCAACTTGAATTAGGATTTTAACCTATATACTAAATGTAGAAAAATAGAGGTTAAACTTTAACATAATAACTTAGGCATACACCTTTAGGAGCTAAAGTCGGCAAACTTAAATAGATGACAAGAAGATGTATGTCCTCACTATCTGTGTATTAACATGGGTCGGTGGGGGTATTGTCATCTATGTTTGCCGACACAGTTTCTTACCCCCTCGCTCATGTTTTTCATAAAGTATGAAGTATATGTTTATGGAATCTTCGACTAGATAGTGATATTCAATCGAAGATTTTTTATATACATATTAAAGCAGATAGTTTATGGCTAAAAACATTGGCGAATATGATGAAATGCGTGCCAAATTACATCTTATTGAATTGCGAGATACAGGGAAGTCCGTTGTTATTGATGGTAGAACAGTTATAGTTCAATCTGTTAAAAATAATGGTATCGAATGTTCTTCGCTTCCTGTTGGAACAGTATTATCAATAATGACTGATTCTCAAATTGAGATTATGTCTAAACGAGTTGGTGCTTTCAAATCTCCTGCAGGAAGTAAGGCCGATGTCTATGTAAATGGTTTAGGTATTTCTGTTAAATCTCACCGAGGTGCAAATCCTGCTTTCCTTAATCATACGCACAGAGCTGGATTTTTGAAAGTGTGCAAACGAATTAATGTGAGTATTGTTAAATTAGATGAAATCATTAGAGATTACTGGGTAAAAAGACTATCTGGAATCATTGGTGAAGATGTAAAGAACAGTGACCCTAATTCGCCATTCAAAGATCATCTTGCATATCTCAAGCCTATAATGAACTATTTTTTGTTTACAGGAACTGCACAAAAAGATTCTACATATCCTGCGGATTACATTCTTGACTTCACAGACCCCTTAAACGAATCTGGATGGAAGTTTTCTAGGGATGAATACCTTGATGATAATTGGGATCATATTATTTTCTCAGTTCGTTCAAAAGGAATGCCTAGCTCATATCCAAAAGGGAAAAACGCAATAGATATTGAGCCGTGGGTTAAAATGGCAGATGGACAATTTAAGGGCTCATTACACGGTCGTGCACAATTCTAACTGTTATGTGGTATTTTGCACTGAACAATTGGAGTTTTATAATGTATTGAGATAGGTATTGAAACTTAGACACGAAATAGACAAAATTGACAAACCTATTTCAAACAATCGATTGAAAATCATTGCTGTGTGAGCCTACACTCGGGTTTATGCCACGCCCTGAGGGGGTACAGAAGCGAGAAACGAAAGTTTCTCGCTTTTTTGTTGTTGCTCAACGAGTTAAGCAGCCCGCCCTGGGGCGCACCAGTGGCGTATCGTGGTTATTTTGTCTATGTTTGTCCATCCTCTGTCTATGTAGAATAGACAAAATTCACAAACCTATTTGAAACCAACAACCGAAAACTTAGACATAGGCTTCGGAAAACATCGCCCCGCTTTCAATAATCTGCGATAATCTTGGCAGATAGTTTGGAATTAACTTGGCACTCCCATAATGCGGCTTGCTGTTACGATACAGTAAAGGGCAGTCCAAACGAACTGCCCTTATTACTATTTTTAATATCTGTTACTTTGTGCCGAAGATGCGGTCGCCAGCGTCTCCAAGACCTGGCAGGATATACTTGCGGTCGTTCATACCCTCGTCTATAGAGGCGAGGTAGATGTCTACGTCGGGGTGAGCCTCTGTTACTGCCTTAATGCCCTCTGGTGAGGCCACAAGTGCCATCATACGGATATTCTTGAAGCCATCCTCCTTAAGGCGTGCTATGGCATCGCATGCACTACCACCAGTAGCGAGCATAGGGTCGGTAAGGATAACCAAACGATCCTTGTTTGCTGGCATCTTGTAGTAGTAGAATACTGGTTTGCACGTCTCCTCATCGCGGTACATGCCGATATGACCTACGCGAGCCGATGGGATAAGTGTCAGCAGACCATCCACCATGCCAAGACCAGCGCGGAGGATAGGGGCGATAACAACCTTCTTGCCAGCAATTGTTGGAGCCTTCATAGGCTGTAGTGGGGTCTCGATATCGACATGTGTGAGTGGAAAATCGCGTGTAACCTCGTAGCCCATCAACATAGATATCTCCTGCAACGACTGTCGAAACTTTGATGTTGAAGTCTGCTTATCACGCATAATGGTTAGTTTATGCTGTACCAATGGGTGGTCGATAACGTGTACGCTCATAGTATTGTGATTTTATTATTAGTTACACAAAGATAGTATTTTATTTGTGATATAACAAAAAAAATAGGTCAGAAAACCGATGTTCTCTGACCTATTCTTATTATCTAAGATGATTACTCCTCCTGACGGTAAGTGTGCTCAACATAGATAGCGTGCTGCATAGCCTCACGCTTAGCGATTGAAGGCTTTGTGAAGTACTGACGACGACGAAGCTCCTTCAATACACCTGTACGCTCATACTTACGCTTAAACTTCTTAAGGGCACGCTCGATGTTCTCACCCTCCTTAACCTGCATGATAATCATAATTCTATTCTTTTTTTATATTAGTAATCTTGTTTTGTTTTGACCTTTTAGGCGGGTCGCGCCACTTAACGATCCTTAAGTTGGAGTCTCTGTTTGTCCTTTACAACCTTGTTGCTCCAGACTTTGTGTGGTAATCTACTCGGGGCTTGTACCAAAATCGAGATAAGGCGCAATTCTTGCTGCCTGCTCATCGGTTAATATGTTCGATTCAATCATCTCTTCTATGGTACTCCAACCTCCTTTCAATTCTCGGTAATTAACTATTCTCTTGAGCATCTGGTTCGACACGTATGGATGAACCTCTAACTCTTTAGAGCGCGCAAAGTTAATAAATATTTTTTTAATTTTAGCACTATCGCACCAAATTTGTGGCAAAATTTTGTGAAAATTCTCCTCTGTAACCACTTCAAGCTCCGAAATTTGCGATTTTGAGTAGTAACCGCCCAATAATTCGCGGTAGCGGATGATGTGCATTGCGCTCTTTGCACCGATGCCGCGTAGGCGTACAAGTGTGGCAGAGTCGGCACTATTTATATCTATAGGTAGGATCAACTCCTCGCGTTCGTAGCCCGTACTGTTTAGCGTTGAGTCTCTCTCTTCGAAGATTATATATGGCTTTAGGCGTGCTGCCATCGTGGAGTCTACAGCATAGCACTCCGAGAACTCCGCCATATCGCGATAGCCACCAATCATATCGCGGTAGCGCACAACTAACTTTGCTTGTCGTATGGAGAAACCAAGCGTATGCAGATACTCTGCTGTGGCGGTATCTATCTTAAATGGGGTGTACACTATCTCTCTTTCTTGGGAAGTAGTGCTGGTTCTCAGCTCTTTGTCGTTGTAGTCGTTGTAGGACTTTATACGATACTCTTCGCCAATCTCGATATATGGTTCTAAGACAAAGTATAGCGAGTCGGTCATATTGTAGCAGAGCGCCACATCCTCCTTAATTCGGAATACCTTACCCGCCTCACGCCACTTGATAAGGTTTACAGCTATGTTGCGCGGTACGCCCGCATCTATCATCGTGCGGTAGTCTGCGGTGTTGGGGTCAAAGGGGTTAAGTTGGATGCTATCCACTACCACGCTATCTCTTTGGGTTGTAGTGTGTGTTATTGACTCTTTGGTTGATGGCTTTGTAAATAGAAATAGCGTGATGATAGTCGCACAAAGCACTATCATCCACACTATTGCTGATACTCTATGTTCGCCCTCTCTGCCCATATATTACCATTGTGCCTCATCCGAGAGCCATAGTTTACGGTAGCGACGTGATGGCGACTCCACGAACTCGCCAATATTATACTCGCTCCACCTCTCGTTTACCATGCGGATAACATCGGGTGTCGATGTTACTACGTTGGGGAAGCGCGATGGGTTGTCGCCATAGCCAGGGCGCTTAGAGCGTGCATCTATAATAATGGTGTCGCCCGCAATGCGAATATCTCGCTTAGGGTCGGTATTGGCAGCGGCAAGCCATAGTAGGTCGGATGGTCGCATACTGCCTACAGCACCGTTATCAAAGAGTGCCACAAACTTAATACCCATAATGTTATTATGATTGATGTATCCCTCCACATCTATCTGCTCGTGCCACTCGCGCTCGGCAAAGAGTAGTAGTAATCCTAACTCTTCGGTAAACTCTGTATTGAAATACTCCACACCGCCATAAGGCTTAGCTGTACGGGGTGCGGTAAAGGTCGCAGATGCGCTCTTCGGGTCGATATCCGTAAGGTCTATCGCCAACTTTGAACCATAGCCCGTTGTGGGTGTAGCGTGGTCGAGAACATCGAGGATACCCTCAGACCATATAAGGTTCTTATGAGGGTTAAGGCCTCGAAGGAGTCTGAACATCGCCTCCTTAGAGCGTAGGTCTGTTGTTGCAGGGGTGATGACCAAGTATTTATTAAACATCATCTGACCTGCACCCCACAATCCCTGCGCTACCTTATTGGGCTGACCCAAGTAGCGCTTGTGTATCGATACTAACGCGATATTGTGCGCTGTACCCTCCATTGGCATATAGAGATCTTCAATCTCTGGTTGCACTGCAAGACGTATCGGTGCGAGGAAGATACGCTCTGTAGCCTTAGCGATATAGGCATCCTCCATAGGTGGTACGCCTACGATGGTGGCGGGGTAGATGGCATCACGGCGCGATGTGATAGCCTCGATATGGAACTTAGGATATAGGTCTGTAAGGGAGTAGAAACCCGTGTGGTCGCCAAAAGGTCCCTCTACGGTAAGTTTCTCCGTAGGGTCTACATAGCCCTCTAACACAAAGTCGCAGTCGGCAGGCACATACAAATCGTTTGTAAGGCACTTTACGAGCTTTACAGGCTTTTGACGAAGCATACCCGCAAGCAACATCTCGTCCATATTATCGGGCATAGGGGCTGTTGCGGAGTAGATATAGGCGGGGTCGCCACCTATGGCTACGCTTACTGGCATACGCTTGCCGAGACGTTTGTAGGCGTCGTAGTGACGCGCACCAGTCTTATGGCGATGCCAGTGCATGCCCGTAGTCTTGTCGTCGAAGATCTGCATACGGTACATGCCGAGATTGGGAATACCCGACTCTGGGTCTACGGTGGCAACCATAGGTAGGGTTATGAATGGACCACCATCGCAACCCCACGATGTGAGTATCGGGAGACGACTAAGACGTGCTTCATCGCCACGCCATACCACCTCTTGGCACTCGCCACGCTCGTTGCTCTTATGAGGAAACCACTTCGCTACATCCTTTAATAGGGGGAGCATCTTCAACTTGTCCCAAAGATTGTTTTTGGGCGACATAGCCCCCTTTAGCAGGTTGTCGATGCGCTCAGATATCTCGTTTAGGTCGTCTACGCCTAAAGCCATAGCCATACGCCTATCCGATCCCATCATATTCATAAGCACGGGATAGTCGGTGCCGGTGTTCTCGAATAGTATCGCTTTGCCGCCACCCTCCATCTTCGAGATGCGGTCTGTAATCTCGCATATCTCGAACTTAGGACTAACATCTGCCTTAACGCGAATAAGCTCGCCCTCAGCCTCTAACTTGCTTATGAACTCCCTGAGTCTCATATCTCTACTTTTGTAGTGCCAACTCCAACACCTCGTTATTGGTCTTTACGTAGTGAAACGTTAGACCCTCGACATACTCTGCTCTAATCTCCTCGATATCCTTGCGATTCTCCTCCGAGAGGATAATATCTGTGATGCCGGCACGCTTTGCCACAAGAGTCTTCTCGCGCAGACCACCTACGGCAGTAACCCTACCGCGAAGCGTAGTCTCGCCAGTCATGGCGATACGCTCCTTAATCTTGCGACCCGTATATGTCGATGTAATAGATGTTACCATAGTGATACCCGCCGAAGGTCCATCCTTAGGTACTGCACCCTCAGGAACATGGATGTTAAGGTCGTACTCCTCAAACATCTTGCGCTCGATGCCAAGCTCCTCGTGATGAGCCTTAACCCACTCGAAGGCGATTGTTGCCGACTCCTTCATTACGTCGCCCAAGTTGCCTGTAAGTGATAGTTTGCCCTTACCTGGGGTTAGGATAGACTCGATATAGAGGATGTCGCCACCAGTTTGTGTCCATGCCAAGCCAGTTACTACGCCTACCATATCTGCAATGTCGTAGCGGTCGTTGTGGAAGATAGGCTTGCCGAGCATAGGCTCAATCTCCTCTATGCCAATAGTAGGGTTTACCTCCTGCTCCAAAGCTATTGCCTTGGCTCTCTGACGCGCAATTTTAGCGATGCTCTTATCGAGGCTTCGTACGCCCGACTCACGAGTGTAGTCCTCGATAATGCGTACTATAGCCTCGCGTGTAAGGTTTAGCTTATCCTCTGGGATTCCATGTGCCTCGCGCTGCTTCTTTACAAGATGCTCCTCTGCGATATGTACTTTATCCTCGAGGATATATCCAGGGATGTTGATCATCTCCATACGGTCGCGCAACGCTGCCGAGATATTCTCGATGTTGTTGGCTGTGGCGATAAAGAGTACCTTTGAGAGGTCATACTCGGTATCGAGGTAGTTGTCGTGGAAGGTGGTATTCTGTTCTGGGTCGAGAACCTCCAACAAAGCGCTTGATGGGTCGCCATGATTTGAACGCGACACCTTATCTATCTCGTCAAGGATGATAACAGGGTTTGATGCACCGCAACGCTTGATGGTCTCTATAATTCGACCTGGCATAGCACCAATGTAGGTGCGACGATGACCACGTATCTCCGACTCGTCGTGTAAACCACCCAATGAGATACGTCCAAATTTGCGTCCCATAGCCTCAGCTACAGACTTGCCCAACGATGTCTTACCTACTCCTGGAGGACCATAGAGACAGAGAATAGGGGACTTCAAATCGCCCTTGAGCTTTATGACTGCAAGGTGCTCCAACAGACGCTCCTTAACCTCGTCGAGACCGAAGTGGTCCTTATCTAACTGCTCCTTCACTGCACCGAGATCGAGACGATCCTCTGTAACCTCGTCCCATGGAAGGTCAAGCATTAGTTGTAGGTAGTTTATCTGCACCGAGTACTCCGCAACCGCAGGGTTTAGGCGCTCAAGCTTTGCCACCTCCTTCTCGAAGAGTTCTGCCGTGTGCTGCGACCATTTTTTCTCCTTTGCCTGCTCGCGAAGCTTCTCTACATCGGCATCCATGCCCTCGCCAAGCTCATCCTGGATGACACGCATCTGCTGCTGTAGGTAGTAATCCTTCTGTTGCTTGTCAATATCCTGCTTTACGCGGTTTTGAATATCGTTCTTAAGCTCTGCAAGCTGCTGTTCGCGCACCAATATCTCCAACAAACGACGTGAGCGGGCGAGCAAGCCTGGAGCTTCAAGAAGTTGCTGGCGGTCGTCATCCGTTAGGTCCATATTCGAGCAGATGAAGTTTATAATTGCTCTGTTCGAGTCGAGATTCTTGATTGCAAATGCCGCCTCCTTAGGCATCGCTGGCGATATGTTAATGATATTTAGCGCCACCTCCTTGATGGAGTCTACAATCGCTGTAAACTCCACGCTCTGTGGGTCTGGGGCGCTATCCTTAATAGGCGTAACCTTAGCACGGAAGTATGGTTGTGTAGCAGTGTACTCCACAACCTCAATCTTCTCTAAACCGTTAAGGATAACCGTAAGGTTGCCATTAGGCATCTCAAGGATTTTGAGAATACGTGCCGAAGTGCCAATCTTGTGCATATCCTTAGGCGTAGGATTCTCCACTGCACTATCTCGCTGCAGCACTGCGCCAAGCAGACCATCGCCAGCCTCTACGGCACGCACCAAGGCAATAGACTTAGCACGACCTACGGTGATAGGCGTTACCGAGCCAGGGAAGATTACCGAACTACGCAGTGTCAATATTGGCAACGACTCAGGAATTGTAACCTCCTCAATGGTGTCGTCGCCACCCGAAATGATAGGGATTACCTGATGCTTGCCATCAAACAACTCAGGTACTAAGCCCATATCGTCAAACTCTTTATTATCTCTCTTATCCATAGTAAAATATATTTTCTCAAACTTTAACTCAGCATAGCGTATATCAAGAGCTATGCGAGAATATATAAATAACGCGACAAATATAGCTCTTATTTCATAGAAATAACAGCGCGGGTATGTTTTGTTAATAACAATTTGTTGACAATTAAGAACTCCGAGGCAGAACGCCTCGAACTTATGCGCTCACTTAGGGACGAGGGAAAGACCCTGCAAAAGATAGCTGATATGCTGGGGTATAAAAATCGTTCAAGCGTAAGTAGGCTTCTTAAAGAGTAGTTTGTTGCTGTTGCTTTGTTGCTTTTCCCTATGGTTTGCAACAAAGCAACAAAACAAATAGAGTATCAGAGAGAATTAGTAATTAGTAATGGTTAAAAGTCTATGACTTTTTTATGGGAAAGGGCAGAAAAGGGCAAAAAAGGGAAGAAAGGGGAAAAATATAAAAATCCCCTTTGGTCCCCTTTTACTCCCCTTTACACCCTTTACCCCCCTTGTCCGATACAACAGAAATAACATAGATACTGATAATAATAATCAATATCTCAGTGAGAGAGTAGGTAAGTGTAACCGCTTAGATAAATGCGGGTATCACTATACACCGAAACAATACTTCACTGATACCCCTTGGCTCGGAGCAAAGAGTGATAATGTTGTTGCTTTGTTGCAAACCATAGGGAAAAGCAACAAAGCAACAGCAACAAAGCCCTCCCCCTCGCCCAATATGCACACTGCCTGGGTGGGGTGGTGAAACTAAAAAGTTCACCGTTCACTTTTTACATTACAGATACTTATCTCCGGTGGAGTATTTGAGATCCTCGATAAAGCTACTTATATTCTGCTCTTCACTCGAAGGGCAGATAAGCAGTACATCGGGGGTGTCGACTACGATATAGTCCTTGAGTCCGCTTACTACCGCTGCCTTATCCTTAGGTATGGAAATTATCGTGCTGCGGGTGTTGTGAGTCTTGATATTGTTGTTGCTTAAAGCATTGGCGTACTTATCTTTACGTGAGTGCTGATATACCGATCCCCATGTGCCGACATCGCTCCAGCCAAAGTCGCCACTATGCACGTAGACATTCTCTGCGCGCTCCATAATGCCATAGTCGATAGATATAGAGCGACACTCCGAGAATGCCTTTTCGATGGCGCTCTGCTCCTCTGTAGTGCCAAAAGTTTGCTCGATATTGCTAAATAGCACTGCGTGGTCGGGTAGGTGCTGCTCGAAGGCGGAGATTATATCTTTGACCCTCCAGATGAAGATGCCAGAGTTCCACAAAAATTCGCCACACTCCAAAAATGCTTCAGCAAGTTCGCGGATAGGTTTCTCGGTAAAACACTTCACTTTGCATATCTTATCCGCACTTGAACGCTGGATATATCCGTAGCCAGTTTCGGGGCGTGTGGGCTCGATTCCAATGGTCATAAGGGCTGGGGTTTGGACAATGAAATCTAACGAACTCTCTATGACCTTTGCTAACTCTATTTCGTTGAGTATTAGGTGGTCAGAAGGTGTTACTATCATCTCGGCATCGGGATTCTTATGTCTTAGATAGTAGGATGCGTAGGCGATGCATGGGGCAGTGTTGCGACCTATAGGCTCGCATAGAATCTGCTCCTCACTAATCTCTGGAATATGCTGTAAAACTAATTCCTTATAGCGACGATTAGTAACTATGATAAAGTTCTCGATTGGTACAATATTGGCAAATCTCTCGAATGTATGGCGTATGAAGGAACGCCCTGTGCCGAGAATATCCAAAAACTGCTTTGGGTGATTCTGTCTGCTCATAGGCCAAAAACGCTTACCTACACCACCCGCCATAATGACGCAATATCTGTTACTTTTCATCCCTTTTTCGGTCTTAAATTTTACAAATTTACACAAAGATAAAATTTTTTTGTATCTTTGCAAAATGTTTGGAGCGATAAAATTGATAATATCGCACAAATAATGTAGAGCAAAATATTGTTAACACGATGAAAATTAGGTTATTCACTATACCAAATATGCTTACACTCGCCAATCTTGTGTCGGGTGCTATCGCGGTTATCGCTACGTTGCAGTACCACAACTACACTCTCGCTATGGGTTTGGTGGTCTTGGCTGCGGTTTTTGACTTCTTGGATGGTTTTGTGGCGCGCCTTTTGAATCAGCAGTCGCCACTCGGTGTGCAGCTCGATTCGTTGGCGGATGATGTAACCTTTGGTCTTGTGCCAGCGTTGGTGATGTTTGATATCTATAACCACTCCGCATCATACTACGGTTGTGAGTGTGGTGTGATGAATTATTGTGGTTATCTTACCTTGCTAATTGCCGCCTTTTCAGTGTTGCGTCTTGCTAAGTTTAATATCGACACTACGCAGTCTACAGAGTTCTCAGGCTTGCCAACACCTGCTAATGCATTGCTTCTTCTTTCGCTCGCGATGCTTGCGCAGAGGGGTAATATTGTGCTATATCAGGAGCATATCCTGCTCTTGTCGGTAGCGATGTCGTTGTTGCTTATTAGCCCAATTAGGATGTTTGCGCTAAAGTTCAAGGGCTTTGGCTGGCAGGGTAACGAGCTTCGCTATATCTTCATTCTCGCATCGTTGATGATTGTGGTATTTGCTCCAGTATACTCTGTGGCGATTATCATAACGTTGTATATCGTTGTCTCTACGTTGAAGTGGTTGTTTGGTAAAAGAGGGTAAATTAGGTAGGAATGAGTAGGTTGACAAGGATAGTTTCTGTTTTGTGCTTGGTTGTGGCTTTGCTGCTACCTACATACTCATACGCTCAGCTCGATGCTGCTTCGTTGCAGCGCGCACAGCGTAACGGTCAGAATGGCGGTATGGGTCAGGGTATGGGCATGGGTACAAATATGCCTGGCGACCCAAATATGATGGGCGATGGCATGGAGGGTGATGTAGGCGATACCACAAATGTTAAGGAGAAGCGCGAAAAGAGAGCCTTGGAGTCATACTACTTTAACGATACTGTGCGTGCATTGCACAACTGGCTCTGGACTATAGATGAGGATTTCGATAGAGTAAATATCGCGCCACTCGATACCACATTGCAGGATTGGCGTATCGACTATGTCTTCTATCGCAAGGGCGTTGGCGATATGGCTATGGGTGGTCTTGGTCAGTCGTCGCAGCCTATAAACTGGTTTGACCGTCGCCAGAGCAACGACTTTATCTTCGCACGTAGCTACGATGCCTATACCGCGCGTATCGACAACGTGCCATTCTACAACTGCAAGACTCCATTCTCGAACTTATCCTATTTGGAGTCGGGTCAGAAGCGCTACCGCGAGGAGCATTTCGAGCTTATACATACGCAGAATATCGACCCTTCGACCTCGGCAAATATTACCTACCGAGCTCGTAGCACCATGGGTCAGTACGACTGGCAGCGCACAAAGAACCACGCTCTATCGTTGGGCTTTGCGCATACGGGTAAGCGCTACTCTGTCCACGCGGCATATATTAACAACCTTATCGATGCTCGCGAGAATGGTGGTGTAGTGGGCGAGTGGGCTATTGCCGATACCACCTTCGAGATGCCTTCGGGTGTGCCTATGCGTTTGGCTTCGGCAAAGGCGGAGAACCACTACCGAAATAACGCCATTGTCATCAAGCAGGCGTATGCCATTCCTCTTGCTCGCGTTACGGAGTATGACTTCTCGTTGGCAGACCTCCCTGCGGTATATGTTGGTCATCAGTTTGAGTATAACACATGGTCGAAGGTATATACCGACCAGCGTGCTGAGTATACCAACCTTCGTGGTAAGTACAACCCTGAGACTGGCAAGTGGGAGAGAGTAGATGGTTTGGAGTACTACGATAACTGGTTTATTGACCCTCGTAAGTCGCGAGACTCTATCTCTGAGCGCTTGCTCTCAAACAAATTCTATGTGCAGGTACAGCCATGGGATAGAGATGGCGTGATTTCAACTATAGATGGTGGTGTGGGCATCGATCTGCACACCTACTCATACCTTCGTCTTGAGGATTATGTTGCAGGCAAGGTAACCAAAGACAAGCGCACATCGTGGTATATGTATGGTGCCACGGGTGGTAAGATTAAACGATATGCTGATTGGGGCGTTGATGCGAAGTACTACCCATCGGGCTATCGTGGCGGAGACTTCTCAATGGACGGTAACGTGGTGTTGAGAGCCTATATTCGCGAACTTCCTTTGATTCTCAGCGGACGCTTCAAGCAGGAGTTCCGTTCGCCAGCCTACTGGAAGGAGAATCTATTCTCAAACCATTATATGTGGTTTAACTCCTTTGACAAGGAGTCTGAAACTCGTTTCGAGGTTAACTTCTCAGTGCCATCTATCGCTTTGGAGCTGGGATTTTGGCAGGGTATCATTGGTAATATGATCTACTACGATGGTGGTCGCACCGAGCAGGACCCTGATGTTGCGATTAAGCAACACTCCGACATAGTGAGCCTCACGAGTTTGTATGCTCGCAAGGATTTCCGCGTTGCGGGATTCCATTTTGACCATAGGGCATTGGTGCAAATCTCATCGGATGAGAGTGTGCTTCCAGTACCAGCATTGAGCGCCTACCTCTCGTATTACTACGAGTTCTGGGTTAAGCGCGATGTGCTACGAGTGCAGTTGGGTATCGACGCACGTTATAATACGTCGTACTACGCCCCAAGTTATAATCCTGCACTCTCAGCCTTCTTTAATCAGCACGAGGTAAGAGTGGGTAGCTACCCATACATGGATGCTTATTTGTCGGCTAAGTGGAAGCGTATGCGTATCTTGCTGAAGTATCAGCACTTGAATCAGGGACTATTTGGCAATGGAGAGTACTTCCAGGTTGCTCGCTATCCGCTAAACCCAGGAATGTTCAAGATAGGTATCTCTTGGTCGTTCTACGACTAACGATGTTTTTTGCCCGGTATAAGCTGCCCACAAACCAATATAAAATGTTTAAAAGAGTATTGTTTGTGGTTCTATCCGTAGCACTTATTGCTGCGTATGAATCAGCTATTGGTCAGCCACAGAATATTAAGACTCCGACTACCGCGGAGGCGTTGGCTGTACAACAAAAATTTAACGTGCAGACCCCTATTGAGGAGGAACCTCAATATCTAATTTCGCGCTTCGACGACATTATGCGTAAGGTTGGCGCTGAGCATGGGCAGGATTGGCGATTTATGAGCGCTATAGCCTATAGCGAGTCTCGTTTTATCGAGAACCTTAAGTCTAAGCAGGGTGCTGTGGGCATTATGCAGATACGTCCTGTTGTCGCACGTCACTTTAAGATGCCAGTTGATAGTATCAACGATACTGAAACAAATATTCGCTTGGCAGGCATGTTGCTATCGGAACTCAATGATATGCTTCGTATGCCATTGTCAACACCTGAGCAGGATCGCCTAAGCATTATACTTGCAAGCTATAATGCAGGTATCGGACATGTCCTCGATGCACGTCGTCTTGCTCGCTCAGAGGGTGCTAATCCCAATTCATGGGCAGATGTAAGTCGCTACTTACAGCTCAAAAGCACTCCTGACTACTACGAGAAGGATATCGTGAAGTGTGGTAAGTTCACAGGTAGTGGTCAGACTTTGAGTTATGTGAAGCAGGTGATGCGTAAGTATAATCAATACATTTTATTGTAAAATTTCTTGTGATAAGCCGTAGTCCGCGGCACATCACAAAAGTTCAGACCACCGTAGGCTGTACGTCTTGTACTATCCTACGGTGGTTTCTTTTGTGATGCGCTTATTTCAATTGAAAACCAAAGAGTCCTAATGGTAGTAAAAGAGCAAAAGGGTCAGAAGGGTCCTAAATGGTAAAATTGTAATTTTAATACGAAGACCCTTTGGTCAGCTTTCGGACCATTTAGTCCCTTTTTCTTAAAAAGGCAACGCCTTTTAACATTACTAATTATAAAACAATAGTGGACTTAGTCTATGCAAAGTCCACTATTATATAATAGGTATATTGGGTACTTCTTACAGCACTCTGTGGTACTCCAAGAACTCACGCACCTTTATCCAGTCAACTACTGGGCGACGTGCGCCATCTATAAACTTAATGGGGCATCCCACTGCGCAGTCGTCGATGTAGTAGTCTGCATAAACCTTTACAGACTCTGTCCACTCCGCCTGTTCAGGGTTTTCGTTGACGCTCCATAGCTCTATGGAGTGCTGCTTAAACCAGCGCAATGCTGCGTCTAACTTTGAGCCTGAACGCATAGTGTAAAGCACTATGCGATGTCCCTTTGCGTTGATGTCTCGAAGTGTAGCAACAGCACCCTCAACATCGAGACCAACAGCGGGGTAGTCATGTTCTACGCATGTGCCGTCAAAGTCAACAGCTATAACAAGTGGTACCATACTCTATGCTTAATGTTTCTTACCTCGAATAGCAGTAAACCAACGCTGTAGGATATTTTTATTATCCTTATCCTCGTAGTAGCCATAGCCGTACTTATGAACGCTCTGAGTAGCACTGTTAAGTACTACAGACATGTTGTGGAACTTCTTATCGCGGTATAACATCTCAATATTTGGTAACTCGCGACGATCCAAATTACCCTGACGGATAATATACACAGTAAGATCTACCACACGATCCAGGATAAGGGCATCTGCCACAGCCATTGCGGGTACGCTATCAATAATGATATAGTCATACTTAGTGCGTAGTGTAGCGATAAGATTGTCCATACGCTCCGACATAAGCATATCTGTAGGGTTTGGTGGCTTAGGTCCAGCATAGATGCAGTCAAGGTTTGGATGCTGCTCGCTTGGTGTGATGATATTATCACACGACTCGATGCTACCACTTAGATAGCTTGTTACACCACGGCGGTTGTTACGCTGTCCCATATTCTTAGATAGTGTACGAAGACGCAAGTCAAGGTCGATAAGTACAACGCGCTTGCCTGATGATGCCAGTGTATAGGCGAAATTTGATGATACAAACGACTTGCCGCTATGTGGCACTGACGATGTGAACATCATAACCTGCACCTTCTTGTTTACCGACATAAAGCTAAGGTTTGTTCGTAGCATACGGAATGACTCAGAGAGAGCATCACGGCTATCTTCGCGAACAACGATCCCTTTGCTCGCCTTGCCCTCATACTGTGGCACATCGCCCAAGAATGGAATTGTAAGGACGTTGTCCAAATCCTTGCGTGAACGCACTTTCGTATTCATAATCTCGCGTATGTACAACACTGCAAGAGGAATACATATACCCATGATAATCGAGAACAAAAGAATAATTGTGCTACGTGGACTCACTGGAATATTGCTACCGTAAGCATTGTCGATCACGCGAGCGTTACTCTCGGCAGTAGCCTCAGAGAGGGCATTCTCCTCAAGCTTAGTAAGAAGGTAGATATATAGCTCCTCCTTAACTTTCTGCTGACGAGCCTTTGATAGTAGCTCCATCTCCATTGTAGGAGAACTCTGCATACGCTTATCTACAGCCTTCTGCTCTCGCTTAATCTGATCTTTGCGAAGCTTGAGACTCTCGATATGAGACTCCAATGATGCGATAACAGCATTGTGAAGACCTGCAATCTGGTTGCCAAGGTCGATGATTGTAGGGTTTGAAGGCGACGATGCAGCAAGCAGACGCTTGTACTCAAGAAGACTCTTGTTGTACTGCTCAATCTGAGCTACAAGACCTGCCGACACTCCGCTGATACTTACCGCAGATGCTGGGATCAGTGAGTTTGTCTTATCGCTGTCACGGAGATAGTTTAGGATATATGTTGTCATCTCCATATTTGCCTCCAAAGATAGCGCATTCTCCTTAAGTTTTGCTGTCTCCTCAGCTCTTAGCGAAGCCTCCTGAGATGGGCTGTAGAGGCTGTTGTCCTGCTTAAATGATGCGATGTCCACATCAGCATTGTTAAGTTCCTCGCCCAAGGTCTGAAGACGCTCTTTGATAAACTCCTCAGTAAGGTTTGATACAGCCTGCTTATCCTCGATAGCATCTCTATCGTATGCGTCGATAACACCGTTAATAACATGTTCAGCTCGTAGAGGCACCTCATCAACCATGCTTAGAGTAATTACGGATGCCATCTTATCTACAATAGCGCAATTTAGGCGCTTGCGATATGACTCTGTAATTTCGTTGATAGGGTACTGTGCAACATTAACGACCAACTCGCGATTCTGCTCGAAGTATGGTGTGGCAGTGGTTACGATATTTCCAAATGGGGTGGTAATAATCTCTCCTATTTTAGCGGTTACGTTGTAGTCGATATCGCCATCTTTGCTATGGAACTCAAAGAATGTGATATCGCCAACCTCATTGATACTATACTTAAATGTTACAGTTTCAACAGGCTTCGAGTCTATAAACTCAATGGTTACAGGCGTGCGACCATACATATCCACGATACGTAGACCACTCTTAGCGCTGTAGCGGGTGTCGAGATTGTATCTCTCCACGACATGCTCCATGACACGTCGAGATTTGAAGATGTGAATCTCGTTGTCTACCGAGCGGCGACCGATACCACCAAGTACATCGTTGAAGGCGGTAATCTCGCTACCAGACCCTTTACGTGTATCCTTTACAACGACCGTTGCCGTACGCATATAGGTTTTAGGTGTAGAGGCGAGATAGTATAGTGCTACCGCTCCACAGAAGGCTACTGAAATAATGAACCAATACCAGTTGCGTAGTACGAGTTCGATAAATTCCTGAATCGAGAAGGTGCTGTTGTTAATCTCAGCTCTCTCGTTTGTCTCCATCATATCTGTCATACCTTAAAGATTTTACAAGAGTAGGGTTATGAATGTTGCCAATGAAATAGCTGTCGATGTAAGTGAGATCCAGAATGAACGATTCTGATTAATCTCAGATGTCGCAGCCTTATACTTGTTAGGGTTAACGATTACCACATCGTTCTGTTCAAGATAGTAGCAAGGTGAGTTAAATACCTCTGGTGAGCGTAGGTCGAGTGTAGTAACGATATTTTTATTATTATGCTCGCGGACGACTAAAACATCATTACGGTTACCGTAGATTGTCATATCGCCTGCAAGTGCCAATGCTTCGAAGATAGTAATCTGATCGTTACGTATATCGTAGCGACCAGGCTTATTTACCTCGCCCAAAATAGATAGTGATAGAGTCGCAAAACGTATATTTACACTTGGATCCTGAATATATCCTCCATCACGGATAAGAGACTCAATGTGATTTGCAAGCTCCTCACGAGTAAGTCCTGCGCACTTAACCTTGCCCAAGATAGGCATTGTGATATATCCCTCGCTATCTACGGTAAGTACCTGAATGCTATTTTCGCCGTTGTTTGTTTGTGAAACTAATGCACCTGTTAAGGCATTGTAGTTTGACGACGAGTTAAATGGGATTGCCAACTCTGGGTTTTTGCTGTTTACAACAACCTTAATCTGGTCGAGTGGCTTGATTTTGATAATGCTGTTATCTGCCACTACGCTTTCAGCGCCACTCTCTATATTTTGCAAATATAGAACGTTTTGCTGGGCGTTGCAACTGCACAAGATGAGTGCGAGCGCAATAAGTAATCTGTGAAACTTCATAACTATTTTGTTTTATTATTTTATTCTTTGGGTAAATATCGCGCAAATATAATATATTATATTGGAAAAACCTAAAACTATTCTCGTAAACTACTCATCAACTCGTTTTACTGCCAATATTATGGATGAAATGATCTGTTTAATATCTTTATTGCTCCATTTGAAATATAATTCAGATATTCAAATTTGCATATCCTAAAAATTTTATATAAATTTGCAAAATATGGTAGGATTACGATATATCTCAAATATTGCGATAGTGTTTCTATTTGCGCTCTGCCACTTTGGCGTAGCGTTAGTGAGTCGTACTCTCCATTACTACGATGATATTCCACTTACCATTCTAACTATTTTGATGGTTTTAGTGGTGGCGATGAACAATAGAACTCGAGTAGATATAATGGCGATCCTTACGATGGTGGCTACGTTGCTCGGTTTTGTCATTGGCTCGTGGCTCCGAGGTCCAATGGAGTCTTTGGTACAGAGTGATATTTTTGCTCCTGCGGTATCGACCTTTGTGATTACAATGGTGCTGGGCGTTGTGATAGATATTATTACAATACGCGTTAAGCGTCTACGCAGCAGCGACCAGAGTATCTCGATTAGACCAAAACATATTGTTGCTGTAGGTCTCTCGATTCTTATTCTTCGCATGGGATATGTCGTAATGGATCGAGCAGGTATCTTTACTGAAAATATGCTGCTCGATAACATCCTGAACATTGTGGTTAACACTTGGGCGGTGTTGTTGCTGTTGGCGGGAAATATTGTCCTTACAATACATATCTCGAAGCAACCAAAATCGAAGAACAGAAACTCCTACACTGCGACACTCGCAGTGCTTATTTCATCGTTGATAATACCGCTGCTTACAACGCTTGTTGTCTTCTTTGACGTCCCATATTTTAACTCTCCGTTTTCAACCCTTGTAGACTTTGTTCAAGTGCTTTCAGCTGCATTGCTTATTGATTTGATAATCATTACGATATGTTATCTTGTCCACATGTCTATTATCTCGCATCAGAGATTGCGTGAGGAGCGCGAGCAGAAGCATCGTTCGGAGTATCAATATGAGCGTTTGAAACAGCAAATAAATCCACACTTTTTGTTCAACTCGTTAGGTATTTTGGATTATCTTGTGCAGGAGCAGGAGACCGAGCGTGCGAGTGCCTTTATACATAAGCTCGCGGGTATGTATCGCTATATGTTGAGTAACGACCAAAAGCCATTGGTAAAGCTTAGTGAGGAGCTTGACTTTACGGGTAAGTATATCGATCTCATTAAGGAGCGATTTACCGAGGGCGTGGTTACCGTGGTAGATATTCCAGACAATATGTACGATAGTTGTGTCGTACCATGTGCTTTGCAGTTGTTGGTGGAGAATGCCACCAAACACAATATTGTGAGTCCTGATATGCCACTGACGATCTCAATAGTAATAGAGGGAGAGTGGATTGTCGTAAAAAATAATCTACAGGAACGTACTCATGGACAGCCATCTACCCATTTAGGTTTGGAGAATATACGCCGACAATATCAGGATATAACCGGAAGCAGTATTGTGGTGGAGAAGAGTGAAAGAGAATTTATAGTAAAACTTCCGATAGTATGATAAAGATACTTATTGTTGAGGATGAGATACCAGCTCAGATTAACCTTAAAAAACTGATTGATAAGCATTGCACAAATAGCGTTATAGTATCGACGCTAAGTTCTGTGCGCTCTACAATTAAGTGGTTGGAGGATAACCCTGAAGGTGCAGACGTAATATTTATGGATGTCGAACTATCGGATGGCGTATGCTTCGATATTTTTGATAAGGTAAGCGTTAATACTCAGGTGGTTATTACAACTGCATACGATAACTATGCTGTTAAGGCGTTCCGTGTAAATAGTACTGACTATCTCCTTAAACCGATTTTGGATAGCGACTTTGTCTGCGCGTGGGAGCGCTGTATGGAGCGCATCGAGCATAATAGCACTCCAAATATGGAGACTTTGATGGATGCAATCTCGAAGGTAGGTAACAAAGATAAGGAGTATAAAAGGCGCTTTATTGTTAAGACTGGCGAGAAGATTATCATTATACCAGTCGAAGATATTGCCTACTGCTACTCAGAAGAGAAGAGTACCTACGCTGTTAATTTCGCAGGTACTCGTCGTCTGTTGGATTACTCTTTGGACATGGTGCAGGAGATGCTTGATCCTAAGCGTTTCTTTAGAGTCTCACGTAGTTGTATAGTATCGATTAATGCTATCGAAAATATCTCGAAGCATCTTGGTACGCGTCTTAAGCTACAACTAAACCCTCGCACCGATGAGGATGTTGTGGTAAGTCGTAGCCGCACCTCGGACTTCCTTGTATGGCTCGATGGCAACTAATGCTATCTCTGAGCCTTAATACCGAATACACACCATCTTACAAATGGCACTCTTCGGAGTATCTCCCATAGCAGGAATGAACCACCAAATGTAATGGCTATTGTTATGGCGTAGATGCTCCAGATTGGTAGTACTGTTTGCTTAAGTATCATGCAAGTACCAGAGCATACGGTCATATGCACAATGTAGACTCCAAAGCTACTGCGTGCCATGTAGGATGCAAAGGTTGATGTCTTGTCTGCCCAGCGCTTAAAGCCTCCAAACATTGCTAAGATGCTTGTCCAGCAGAATAGGGTGCATACTGGACTCTGTACAACGTAGGGTAGGGTGTAGTCCACACCATAGAACTTCACTGCAAATGTCATTGCAGATATTAGTGCCAATACAACCAATAGCTTTGCTCGACTTGCTAAGTAGTCGTGTATAGCCTCCGATGAGAAGAGGTAATATCCCATCAAAAAGATCACTAAATAATAAATAGGTCTATACAGATTCAGTAGTCCCGTCGCTGGCGATGGATTATCAATCTGTGTTAAAGATGTTATGTAGAGCATTCCAAATACTGCCACCACAACAAGTGCGATGCCGTACTTTGGGAGTGCGCTTATCCATTTATCAACACACTTAACATCAATGAGTTTGCGAACTAATAGTAGGAGTAGCGAGAAGACAAACAGATCTTGTATAAACCATAGGTGAGCTGTGCCACTTGGAAGAGATACGAGGTATATAACCCAAAGCGGTGTCCCCTCTGGTAGATCAAAATTAGCATTCGCCATATTTATCATGCCTAATACCCACCCGAATACCATTATGCCAAGTGTCGATGGGATAAGCAATTTGCGCCTACGCTCAATGCGAAACTCCTTTGTTGTGTGGCGCTGTAGAGCATAGCGTGATGATGCTCCAGCAACTACAAAAAGCAGCGGCATAAACCATGGGTTTAGCAGTGTGCCTACTACATCTTGCCATTGGTCGGGCTTAAAGCCTCCCATGCCACCAAAAACGCCCAATGTATTGTAGTTGTAGAATACGTGGTAGAGTAGCACAAGCATTACTACTACCCAGCGTATATTGTCTATAAAAAGGTATCTTCTATTATCCATTGTTCCCTATTTGAATACATCCTCTACTACGTCGTCAAAGACTTTTGTTTTTACTAACGCGATGCCCTTTGTTATATCGCCTAATACAAGAAGTGAGTCGCCCGGCTTAAGTCCGAATACATCTCGAGCCTCTTTAGGGATCACAATCTGTCCTTTGTCCCCAATTCTTACCACACCGAAAATCTGTTTTCCCTGATCGTTGTCCATAGTTTTAAAAGTTGGAAAAGTTAGAAAAGTTAGAATTTTACTACAAAGGTATCTAAATTATTTTTATCTCCAAATTCTCGCAAAAATAATTTTGCTGTTCTATTCGATTGCTGGTGTCCTCATCGTTCTATTAATGCTCCATTCGGTTTGATAATTTGTCGACTCGTCGTGATATTCTTTCATTTGGTCGAAAATTATTTGTTTGTTTCTCTTTTTTTTGCAACATTTGTAGTCATAGTATAGTGTATATATTAAAAATATTTAATAACGTATTAGTATTATTATACTATTTGGCGAAATAACTTAAACTAAATAGCAGGATATGCAGAAAAGAAATCTATCATTTTGGCAGATGTGGAATCTAAGCTTCGGCTTCTTTGGAGTTCAGATCGCATACGCACTTCAGAGTGCTAACATCAGTCGTATTTTTGCCACTTTGGGTGCTGACCCACATACTTTGAGTTTCTTCTGGGTGTTGCCTCCATTGATGGGTATGATCGTGCAGCCTATCGTAGGTGCTATGAGCGACAAGACTTGGTGCAAGTGGGGTCGTCGTAAGCCTTATCTCTACGTAGGTGCGTTGGTGGCAATTATCGTTATGGCGTTGTTGCCAAATGCAGGTAGTTTCAATATGACCGTTAAGGCAGCTTTGGCATTCGGTGCTATTATGTTGATGTTGCTTGACACTTCAATCAATATGGCTATGCAGCCATTCAAGATGATGGTGGGTGATATGGTTAACGAGGAGCAGAAGACAGAGGCATATTCTATCCAGAGTTTGTTGTGCAATGCTGGTTCATTGGTAGGTTACCTCTTCCCATACATCTTCACATGGCTTGGTGTTAAGAATATTGCACCAGAGGGTCAGATTCCAGACTCAGTAACTTGGTCGTTCTATATCGGTGCTGCAATTCTTATCCTTTGTGTTCTCTACACTGGTGCAAAGGTTAAAGAGATGAATCCTGAGGAGTACGCAGCGTTCCACGGTATCAAGGAGGAGGCTAAGGAGGAGAAGACAAATCTGATCGAGTTGTTGTTCCACGCTCCTAAGGCATTCTGGCAGATTGGTCTTGTTCAGTTTTTCTCGTGGTTTGCGTTCCTCTACATGTGGACATATACCACAGGTGGTATCGCCGAGAACGTATGGGGTACAATCCAGACATCGTCGGCTGAGTATCAGGCTGCGGGCGACTGGACAGGCGTTTTGTTCGCTGTTCAGGCTATCGGCTCAATCCTTTGGGCTTTGGTGTTGCCACGCTTCAAGAATACAAAGCTTGCATATTCTTCGAGCTTGGTGCTTGGTGCTGTAGGTTTCATTTCGACCTACTTTATCCACGACCAATATATGTTGTTTGTATCATTCTTGTTGGTCGGTTGTGCTTGGGCTGCGATGCTTGCTATGCCATTCGCAATGCTTACCAACTCGCTTTCTGGTAAGTCTATGGGATCGTACCTTGGTTTGTTCAATTGTACAATTTGCTTGCCACAGATTGTAGCATCGTTGGTAGGTGGTTTGATTTTGGGCGTTGTAGGTGGCGATGTTGTTGATGGTATCCAGACAGGTCAGATTTCGATGCTTGTTGTAGCGGGTGTATCGTTGTTGCTCGGTGCAGTAGCAGTATTTGGTATCAAGACAAAGAGATAGTGTAATACATATTGTATATTAATCAAATTTAAATAAATTATTAACTAAACTAACACACTATGAGAAAATTCTTGACTATGTGTTTGGGTCTTGCACTCCTTGTGTTTGCAGTTCCCGCTCAGGTGTTTGCCCAGTCGGGTAAATTCGAGGTGAAGGGTGTGGTAGTTGACACTTTCGGCACACCAGTTATTGGTGCTACTGTTCTTGAGCAGGGTACTACAAATGGTGTTACTACCGATGTTAACGGTCAGTTTGTACTGAAGGTTAAGAGCGGTCAGTCGATTGTATCAATTAGCTACATTGGTTACTTGACTAAGGAGCTTGCAGCGTCGTCTACAGAGTTGCAGCGTGTAGTCCTCGAGGAGGATTCTGCTATGATTGATGACGTTGTGGTTATTGGTTACGGTACTGTTAAGAAGAATGACCTTACAGGTTCTGTTGTAGCCGTTAAGGCTGAGGACATCAACCGTGGTGCTATCGTATCTACACAGGATATGATGCAGGGTAAGGTTCCAGGCTTGCAGGTTATCCCAGGCGATGGCGGTCCTAACTCAGGTGCTACAATGCGTATTCGTGGTATTTCATCACTTAACGCAAGCTCTAACCCACTTGTTGTAATCGACGGTATTCCAATTGCAAACGATATGGGTGGCGGTATGTCTAACCCATTGTCAATGGTTAATGCCAACGATATTGAGTCGTTCACTGTATTGAAGGATGCTTCTGCAGCTGCTATCTACGGTTCACGAGCTTCAAACGGTGTCATCATCATTACTACTAAGAAGGGTAAGGGTAACAAGATGAATGTATCTTATAATGGTTCATTCAGTGTATCTCAGAACTCTGGCGTTCTTCCAGTGATGTCTGCTACAGAGTATAAGGAGTTTATCCGTGAGTCATTTGCTGGCACTACAACACTCGAGACTATCGAGGGTATGTTGGGCGATGCAAACACAGATTGGCAGAGCCTTATCTTCCGTACAGCATTGTCTCACGACCACAATGTGAGTATTGTTGGTAACGCTGACAACTCTTTGTTCTTCGACGAGATGCCATACCGTACCTCTGTAGGTTACACAAGCCAGCAGGGTACTTTGCACGGTTCTAAGTACGATCGTTTGACTTTGGACTTCAACGCATCTCCAAAGTTCTTCAACGAGCACCTTACAGTATCACTCTCTGGTAAGGGTGTTTACAGCTTCGAGGATACTGCAAGCAGTAGTGCTGTAGGTCAGGCTGCATTCTTTAACCCAACAATGCCAGCATACACTCCTGGTGGTAATATGATTACTAACGGTTACTTCCAGTATGGTGATAAGCTTTCAAGTGGTATTTTCAACCCTAACAAGTTGGCTTCAAACAACCCACTTTCAACTCTTTACGACCAGATCTCTGAGAAGAATGCATACCGTTTCTTGGGTAATATTCAGTTGGATTATAAGGTACACGGCTTCGAGGCTTTGCGCTTCAACCTTAACCTCGGTACCGACTACGCTTACTCTAAGTCATTCAACAAGACTATGCCAAGTTCACGTGACGCGTGGTTGGATAGCGATGCAGTAGGTTGGGGTCAGTATCAGGAGGGCTTCGGTACTAACTACAACAACCTTTTGGAGTTCTACGGTAACTACAACGAGTCATTTGGTAAGCACAATGTAGATGCTACTGCTGGTTACTCTTGGCAGCACGTTTACGGTGGTGGTAACTCATACGGTTACTTCAATAAGACTAACGAGAAGAACCCACGTCACGATACAACATTCCGTGCCGAGGAGAGCTTCATCGTATCATTCTTCGGTCGTTTGAACTACTCTTACGATTCACGTTACTTGTTCACATTCACTATGCGTGCCGATGGTTCTTCAAAGTTCTCTAAGGAGAATCGTTGGGGTTACTTCCCATCAGCAGCCTTCGCTTGGAATGTTAAGGAGGAGGCCTTCTTGGAGGATGTTGATGCTGTAACGACATTGAAGTTGCGTTTGGGTTATGGTGAGACAGGTCAGCAGGAGATTGGTAACTACAAATATCTTGCAGGTTACTACCAGTCAACTGGTTCACACGATCAGGCATTTATGGGTAGCGATGGCTACTACAGCTACTACACTCCAAAGGCATACAACCCTGATATCCGTTGGGAGACTACCGTTACTTACAACGCTGGTATCGACTTCGGTTTCTGGGATGGTTTGGTAGATGGTAGCGTTGATATCTACCGTCGTGATACATACGACCTTTTGAACGATGTAACCACTCCACTTGGTGCAAACTTCGGTGATACCATTACAACCAACATCGGTTCTATGCGTAACGAGGGTGTTGAGTTCTCTTTGAACTTCAACCCAGTTCGTACTCGCGATTGGAGCGTTCGCTTTGGTTTCAATGGTACATTCCAGGATACTTACTTCTTGGAGTTGAACAACAACAACAAGGATGAGTACACTGTATATATGGGTGGTCCTTCAATGGGTACTGGTGGTGTTGGTATGGTTATGCACCGTGAGGGTTGCAAGCCTTACACATACTATATGTTCCGTCAGGTTTACGATGCTGATGGTAACCCTATCCAGAATGCTATCTACGACTCTAACGAGAATGGTCAGATTGATCAGGATGACCGTTACAATACTGGTAAGAGCACATTGCCAGACTTCTTCTATGGTGTAAACTTCAAGGTTAGCTACAAGAATTGGGACTTCGGTTTCAACGGTCACGGTTCTGTTGGTAACTATGCATTCAACGATGTATGGTCTACTCACTCTACTGCTAACATCGATATCAACTCTGGTACTATCGGTAACTATACTAAGGCTACTAAGCGTACTGGTTGGGTTGTAGCAAACTCACAGGAGCAGTGGGCATCAGACCTCTTCTTGGAGGATGCATCATTCTTCCGTATGGATGATATAAATCTTGGTTACACATTCAGTAAGTTGGGTAACACCAATATGAAATTGCGTGTTGCTGCAGGTGTTCAGAATGTATTTGTACTTACTAAGTATAGCGGTCTTGACCCTGAGATCAACAGCAGTCTTGGTATCGATGGCACTATTTGGCCACGTCCACGTACTTACTCAGTGCGTCTTAACCTTAATTTCTAATCGATTAAACCAGAATAACAATGAAGACAAAATATATTGTTGCTGCTGTTCTTGGTGCGATGCTTACGCTCTCATCTTGTGTGAAGGATCTTGAGGCTCTTCCACTCAACGAGACCGACGTAACTTCGGAGACAGCGTATAACGATACAGTTGAGTCGTACCTCACAGGTCTTGCGAAGCTCTACAACACTATGAGCTCACACGAGGTAAGTTATGTAACTGTAAACGATGCTGGTGCGAGCCAGATTACTCGTGCATTCTTCGTTTGTCAGGAGGCTACTACCGACGCTTGTAAGGTTGCTTGGGGTAACGACTCTTGGACTCGTGCTATGAATACAAACACTTGGACAGATGCTGATAACGATGCAGTGTTCGGTGTGTTCTTCCGCTCTATCCAGTCAATCTCGTTCTGTAATGAGTTCTTGCGTCAGACTACCGATGAGAAGTTGGATAGCCGTGGCGTTCCAAGCGATGTGAAGGCTAAGATTCAGGAGTTCCGTGCTGAGGCTCGTGTAATTCGTGCTTGGTACTATTGGATGGCTATGGACGTATTCGGTGCTGTACCTTTCGCTACAGAGAAGGATAAGGTTGGTATCGAGGCTCCAAAGCAGGCTTCAAGCGATAAGATTTACGAGTATATCGTTGAGGAGTTGGAGGATTTGGCATCAGATAGCTCTGCTCTTCCAGCAGCACGTACTAACTACCCACGCGTAGATAAGGGTACTGCTCTTGGCCTTTTGGCTCGTATCTACCTCAATGCTGAGACTTACAAGGGTGAGCCAGAGTGGTTGAAGGCAAAGCAGACTTGCGAGCGTATCTATGGCTTGGGTTATACCCTTTGCGATAACTATGCACATTTGTTCCGTGGCGATAACGGTGAGAACCCAGATGCTATCAATGAGTTCTTGTTCGCTATCCCATTTGACAACAAGAATCAGCAGTCTTATGGTGGTACAACACTCCTAACAGCAGGTGCTATTGCATCTACAGATATCACTGCTGATGGCTCTATTAATGGTAACTCTGCAGGTTGGGGTGGTCCTCGTATCGATGGTGATTATGTCGAGCGTTTCTTCAATGTGAAGAATGCTAACTTCGAGACTGGTGAGTATGAGTGCGAGGATAACCGTGGTAAGATGTTCTATATTAAGGGTCGTCTTGGCGAGGGTAAGATGCCTACAAACGAGGAGGTTTACAACTTCCAGTATGGTTGGACTTGTCTTAAGTTTAACGATGTTCCAGCAGATCCAGTGAAGGCATCTAAGTACACTGATATCAACACCTTCTCTAACATCGACCTTCCTGTAATCCGTTTGGGTGAGATTCACCTAATCTATGCTGAGGCTTGTGTTCGTCTTGGTGAGGGTTCTACAGCGCAGTCAAAGATGGATGAGTTGGCTGTTCGTACAGGCGTTGAGGCTATTGAGTTGCCACAGTCTTGGAGCAATGAGGCTCGTGATATGTTTGTTGCTGAGCGTGCTCGTGAGCTTATGTGGGAGTCTTGCCGTCGTACAGACCTTATCCGTTACGATCTATTCTGCTCTGCAGAGTATATTTGGCCTTTCAAGGGTGGTGAGAGCCGTGTAGGTAGCGCCTTCCCTGAGTATAAGAAGTTGTTTGCTATCCCAAGTAAGCAGCTTGAGGCTAACCCTAACTTGCACAACCCAGATGGTTATGGTAAGGGCACTGAGGAGAATACAGAGGCTAACTAATTAAAATAATAGAGTATTATGAAAATGATGAAATATATTGCACTTTTCGTAGCAGCTACTGGTTTGTTCTCTGCTTGTAGTTCTGAGTTGGAGAAGATTCAGACTTTGCCTGAGGACCTGTTGGTTGCACCAGTGCTTAAGGAGCTTGCAGTCTCTGAGATTTATATGACTCCAGAGAATAGCTCTGAGAAGTTCGTTGTTGAGTGGGAGGACGCATTCTTCGGTAAGAATATTCTCTTCAACTATGTCCTTTCGTTCACTTATGGTGATACTGAGTTAGCAGTTCTTACTGGTTACACTAAGAATACAGCAGAGCTTACCTTCAATCAGGTCCAGACAGCTCTTACAACTCTTAATGTTCCTGCTAATGAGTTTGTTAACATTAAGATTCGTGTAAGCGCTCAGGTAGGTAGCACAGGCAAGATTTTGTACACCGACTATGCTACCGTGAATATGAAATATTTCGCTGAGGTTGCACCAGTGATTAAGAAACCTGCAGTATCAGAGGTTGATATCAATACTGAGAATGGCTCTGAGAAGTTCGTTGTTGAGTGGGAGGCTGCATTCTTGGGTGAGAATGTTGTATGTAACTATGCTCTCTCTTTGACTTACGGCGATAAAGAGGAGGTAGTTCTTGCTGATTGCACAGAGACTATTGCGGAGCTTACTTACGATGAGTTGCAGGAAGCTCTTGAGACTCTTAAGGTTCCAGCTAATAAGTTAACTGAGATAAAGCTCCGTGTTGGCGCAAAGAAGGAGAATGCTGACAAGTATAGCGTGTACTCAGATTATGCTACTGTGAAGATGCAGTATTTTGCTGAGGTTGCACCTGTGATCAAGAAGTTTGCTGTCTCTGAGATTGAGATCACTGCAAAGAATGGCTCTGAGAAGTTTGTTGTTGAGTGGGAGGCTGCATTCTTGGGTGAGAATGTTGTATGTAACTATGCTCTCTCTTTGACTTACGGCGATAAAGAGGAGGTAGTTCTTGCTGATTGCACAGAGACTATTGCAGAGCTTACCTACGATGAGATCAAGACAACTCTTACAACTCTTGAGGTTCCAGCTAATGAGGTTGTCGAGATTCAGATTCGTGTAAGTGCTTACGATGGTGCCACTGATAGGTACTTGTTCTCAGATTATGCTACAGCTAAGATGAGCTATGTAGAGCCTACAGAGGAGAACCCAGAGTGCCCAGAGGGAGCAGATCCAGAGGAGTAATTAAAACCTTTTATAAACCTTTTTTATTAACTAATTAAATTTTTATTATTATGAAACTTGTAAAGTTTTTTGCAATTGCAGTAGCTGCATTTGCTGTTGCTTGTGCTCCAGAGGAGAACAAGACTAACGCTCCTGATTTCGAGCTTACAGAGTCTACAATCTATTGCGACGTTACCGCTGGTGAGTGGGAGAATTGCAATGTTTGGGCTTGGACTGAGGGTGGTGACAACTACACTCAGAGTGGTGCTTGGCCAGGTGATGCTCTTGAGAAGGGCGTAAACCCAGCTGATGGCAAGGAGTACTACATTTGGGTTGCTCCAGCACACATTTGCGGTCAGACAATCGGTTTCATCATCAACAACGGTACTGAGCAGACTGTTGACCTTACACTTCTTGTAGAGGATGGCGCTATCGTAGCTCTTACTCAGAAGGGTGAGGACGGCAAGTGGTTGGCTGCTGTAAATGGTGAGGAGTCTGAGGCTCCAGCACCAAAGGAGGAGCCAGTAATGGTTCTTGGTGACCACACTTGGGGTGTTATCGGTTCATTCAACGGTTGGGCTGAGGACGCAGCTATGGTTGTTAGCGGTAACACTGCTACAGCTACTATCGAGATCGTTGCTGAGGACGCTGACAAGAAGTTCAAGGTTCGTGCTGACGGTTCTTGGGACAACAACTACGGTTTCAACTCTGAGGACGGTTCACTTGCTCCAGTAGATGGTACTCAGTTCGCTGCTAACTACAACGGTGGTGATATCGTTGTTGCTGAGGCTGGTACTTACGAGATCGTTCTTACTATCGAGGGCGAGAACGAGTACTTCAACATCACTAAGAAGTAATCAAACCTTACTTAAACAAATACCGCGCAAGTGTTAGCGCACTGCGCGGTATTACCTTTGGTCGGGCGACTTTGATCGGTCTCCCGACCCCTATTTGACTAAAACACGAATTTAGAAAGTAAACACATATTAAAGATGAGACTAAAATCACTAATTTTCCTTGCGTGTGCGGCATTGGTATCTCTCTTTGCAGTGCATTGTATGTCGAGCGTTGCTCCTGCTAAGTTCGAGCTAGGTAATAGCAGCGCAGTAGTGCCGATGACCGTTAAGTCTGGTACTACAGCACACTATCTTACTGACTACTACCCATATTGGGTGGGTGCGGACAACGTAACAACCGCAGATGAGCGCATCGCGCTTACAAACACCTCTGGCGACTGGGCAGAGTTTGAGCTTGCAACCGAGGCAGAGGTATTGGTATCTACCATCGACGTATGGCATAATGACGAGGCGTTGGCTATCGTAGTGCTTGGTGGCAACCGCGACACTAAGGGTAGCTATATGTCTACTACTGCCGTTGAGGATGGCCGTATCGTAGTTGAGGCTACTGCACCGGTAGCTGAGGCTATCGCGCTATGGCAGAATAAGTGCATCGAGGGCGTTGAGATTGAGGGTAGCACTATCCGTGTTACTGTGCCAGAGTGCGCAAAGAACTACGAGCGCTCTGTAGTGCGTATCTTTGCTGCATCAGAGGCTGGCCGTTTCAACGATATCCTTCTTCCTTTGGAGTATGGCAATATTGTTACAGATGCTAAGGATATCCGTCGTCAGGATAGCCAGTCACAGATTTTGTACTCGTTGATGATTGACCGTTTTAACAATGGTAACAAGGCGAACGATTGGAAGATCAACTCTCCAGAGGTATTGGATAAGGTAGACTATCAGGGTGGAGACCTTGCAGGTATCACTGCAAAAATCGAGGACGGTTTCTTCGCAGATTTGGGCGTTACCACTATCTGGATTTCGCCTATCACACAGAACCCATACGATGCTTGGGGTCAGAATGTTAACCCAGATACAAAGTTCTCAGGCTACCACGGCTATTGGCCTATCTATAGCACTGTTGTAGATAAGCGTTTCGGTACTGAGGAGGAGCTACGCGCAATGCTTGATAAGGCTCACGCATCGGAGATGAACGTTATCCTTGACTATGTAGCTAACCATCTACATATCGACTCTCCTGTATTGCAGGAGCACCCAGATTGGACTACAGATTTGATTCTTCCTGATGGTCGCGAGAATATCGCTTTATGGGATGAGCAGCGTCTTACAACTTGGTTCGACAAGCATATCCCAACCCTCGACCTTGAGCGCGAGGAGGTATGCGAGCCAATGACAGACTCTGCATTGCATTGGGTGCGTAACTTCGACTTCGATGGTTTCCGCCACGATGCTTGTAAGCATATCCCATTGAACTACTGGCGTATGCTTTGCCATAAGATGAAGTCTGAGATGCCAGACCGTCCACTATGGCAGATTGGTGAGACCTACGGCTCGGTGGAGCTTATCGGCTCTTATGTTAAGACTGGTATGATCGACTCTCAGTTCGACTTCAACCTATACCACACATCACGCGATGTTATCGTCGACACTAACCGTTCGATGCGCGATATCGCATATGTAGTTGAGGAGTCTGAGGCTGCTTATGGCTCACACCATACTATGGGTAACATCACTGGCAACCACGATAAGCCACGTTTTATCTCTATCGCTGGTGGCGATATGCCATTGTGGGGTATCGACGACAAGGCTGAGGGATGGCACCGTGAGGTTGTTGTAGGTGATATGGAGAAGGGTCATGCAGGTCTTCAGCTTATGAAGGCTATCATCGCTACTGTCCCAGGTGTTCCATGTATCTATCAGGGTGATGAGTTCGGTGTTCCAGGTGCTAACGACCCAGATAACCGTGATATGATGACCTTCGAGGGTTACAACGACTACCAGATGAAGGAGTACGCTCAGACACAGGCGTTGTTGAAGTACCGTCGTAGCTCTATGCCTTTGATGTATGGCGATATTCGCACATTGTATGTTGACGATGCTGCGTGGGTATTCTTGCGCCACTATATGGGTGAGTGGGTAGTTGTTGCGATGAATGTTCGTGGCGAGGCTACTACCGTAAACGCTACATTACCAGTGTTCGTTAAGTGCGGTAGCTTGGAGAAGGCTGTTGCTACCGAGGGCGCTGAGGTTAAGTGCCTGGGCGAGGGCAACCTTGAGGTTATACTCCCAGCATACGGATATATTATTGTAAGCAAATAATTTATAACTTAATACTATGAAGAAAATTTTAGCTTTAGTTGCTATTATTGCAACATTTGTTGGCTGCTGCAACTGCGATAAGCAGGCTGTTGCCACATCGAACTTTGACAAGTTCAACTCTGTAGTTTATGAGCTTAATGTTCGTCAGGCTACTGTAGAGGGTACTTTTGCTGCTGCAGAGAAGTATCTTCCAGAGCTTAAGGAGATGGGTGTTGATATCGTATGGCTTATGCCTATCAGCCCTATTGGTGTATTGGATCGTAAGGGTTCTCTTGGCTCATACTACTCAATCATCGACTATAAGGCCATCAACCCAGAGTTCGGTACTATGGAGGATTTCGATAGCTTCCTTAACACAGCTCACGACCTTGGTTTGAAGGTTATCATCGACTGGGTGGCTAACCACACATCACGCGATGCTAACTGGTGGAACGAGGGCAAGAAGGAGTGGTATGTTATGGATTGGGAGAAGGGTCTTCCTATCGTAGAGTACGACTGGACAGATATTGCAAAGCTTAACTACGAGAATCAGGAGATGCGTCTTGCTATGATTGACGCTCTTAAGTTCTGGGTAGAGAAGGGTATTGATGGCTACCGTTGCGACGTTGCTATGAACGTTCCTGGTGACTTCTGGGCAGAGGCTTGGAAGCAGGTGCGCGAGATTAACCCAGATGTATACCTCTTGGCTGAGGGCGAGGAGACATGGCTGCATGAGTGCGGTTTCGACGCTACATACGCTTGGGAGCTTCACCACATCTTCAACGCTATGGCTAAGGGTGGTAGCGAGACTAAGAACGTAGCTGGCGACGGTACTATCAAGACTGGTGCTAAGTATGTTAAGGATCTTAAGGAGTACCTCGAGCGCGACGATGTGAAGTATCCAGCTCCAGCTATGCGTCTTATGTTTACCTCTAACCACGACGAGAACTCATGGGCAGGTACAGAGTTCGAGCGTATGGGTGATGCACACAAGACATTTGCTGCTCTTACATTCGTATTGCCTAAGAGCCAACCACTTATCTACACTGGTCAGGAGATTGGTCTTAACCGTCGTTTGGCATTCTTCGAGAAGGACTCTATCGAGGAGCTTGTAGACCTTGAGTATGGTAAGGAGTACCGCGACTTCTACAAGAAGCTTACTTCATTCCGCCACAACAACTCAGTATTGGCTGCTGGTGCAAATGTAGCACCTGTAGTATTCGTAGAGGAGGCTCCAGAGGCCGTTTTGGCATTCACACGCGAGAACGAGGAGAACAAGGTACTTTGCATCTTCAACTTCTCTGCTGAGCCACAGACTCTAACTCTCTCTGAGAATGCTGCTGGCAAGTATAACTGCCTATGCGGTGAGACTCGAGAGTACAATGCAGGTGATGTTGTGGAGCTTGAGCCTTGGGCATTTATGCTCCTATCTAAATAATAAAATAGTAGATGCTATAAAATGTTATAATGTGGGGCTGCTCAGATAATCTCTGGGCAGACTCACTCTATAACGAGTTAATCTAAACATATGTACAAACACCCAGAGTGGAGTTACTCGGCTGTACTCTACGAACTTAACATACGACAGTTTACTGCAGAGGGAACATTCAATGCTGCCATTGAGCGTCTCCCATTTTTGCGTTCTGTAGGTGTTGATGCTATATGGCTGATGCCTATATATCCAATCGGTGTTGAGGGTCGAAAGGGTAGTTTGGGTTCATACTATTCAATCCGTGATTATAAGGGTGTAAATCCAGAGTTCGGTACCGAGGATGACCTTCGGGCCTTTATCTCTGCGGCACACGCCATGGGTATTAAGGTGTTGTTGGATTGGGTTGCTAATCACACAGCGCGTGATGCTCGCTGGATTACAGAGCGTGCAGCGGATTGGTATGAGCGTGACGAGTCAGGGGTAGCTAAGGTGCCTTGGGACTGGACAGATACAGCCAAGCTAAACTATTCTAACCACGATGTATGGCGCGGTCAGATTGATGCTATGCGCTACTGGGTCGAGGAGTTTGGTGTTGACGGTTTCCGTTGCGATATGGCGATGTTGGTACCTATCGAGTTCTGGCAAGAGGTATCGGAGGAGCTACACCGTATAAAGTCTGATATCTTTATGTTGGCTGAAGCTGAGGAGGATAACCTCTTCGATAGAGCCTTCAATATGAGCTATCAGTGGAATGTCCACCATATCATGGTTGATATTGCTAAGGGTGCGCGTAGGGTGTGGGATTTGCGAAATGCTATCCACGCAGAGCGCGCAAGGTACCCACGTGAGGCTATGCGTATGAGCTTCACGTCGAACCACGACGAGAACTCATGGAGTGGCTCTGAGCAGTCGCGTTTTGGAGCAGCGTTGGAGGTGATGACGGCATTGACCTTCCTTATGCCGTCTACTATGCCTCTTATCTATACAGGTCAGGAGGTCGGCTATGACCACTCGTTTGAGTTCTTCGAACGTGATGCTATGCCTGCTGAGTTGTATCGCGAAAACCGCACTACGGAGCTATACCGCAGACTTTGCAATCTCAAACACCGTCAGCGCGCCTTGGATGCTGGTGAGCGTGGTGGCGAGATGATTGAGATTGAGAACAATGCTAAGGATTGTATGATGACCTTCGTGCGCGAGGTTGATGGTAGCAGGGTAGTGGCTATATTGAACCTTTCACCATATACCATTCATGCCGATTTCCACACGGGCATCTATGCTGGCAGATATTGCGATGCTATAGCTGGAGAGAGTGTAATGCTTGACGACCATGTAGAGCGCGATATTGCACCTTGGCACTACCAAATACTTGTAAAATAGATTGAACGATGAGAAAATTTATATTAACACTTTGTTCGCTTGCTGTTGCGGTATCAGCAATGGCTGCAACACCAAAGATTGATATTAAGCACGTCGAGCCATTATCATGGTGGGTGGGTATGACTACTGACCTTCAGATTATGGTTAATGGTTGCAATATTGCGTTGTGCGATGTGCATATTTTACCTGAGAATCAGGGCGTTTCTGTGAAGGCGTTGCACAAGGCAGAGAGTCCTAATTACATCTTTGTAGATGTTGCTATCGATGCTGATGCTAAGGTTGGCGACTACACATTGCGCTTTACAAATGGTAAGCGTAAGTATGACTACAAGTATACTATTGCTGAGCGCCGAGAGGGCTCGCGTGAGCGCTTGAGCTTTACTAATGCCGATTTTGTATACCTTATTATGCCAGACCGCTTTGCTAATGGTAACCCTGAGAACGACTCTACTGATGATACTGCTGAGAAGGCTGACCGCTCTAAGGCATGGCGTAGACATGGTGGCGACTTGCAGGGTATGATTGATCATCTCGATTACATTGCCGACTTAGGTGCTACAGCAATATGGTCTACACCATTACTCCTCGACAATGAGAATGGCGCTTCATATCATGGTTACTCATGTAGCGACTACTATCTTATCGACCCACGCTTTGGTACAAATGAGTTGTTTAAGGAGTATGTCGAGGAGTGCCACAATCGCAATTTGAAAGTTATTATGGATATTGTGCCTAACCACAGTTCTACTTCGCACTGGTGGTATAAGGATCTTCCATTCAATGACTGGGTACATCAGTGGGATGAGTACACACAGTCTAACTGGACCTTCTCTACAAATATGGATTTCAATGCTTCGAAGTCTGATTTGTATCAGATGGAGAGTGGCTGGTTTGATAAATCGATGGCTGATATGAACTTGGATAATGAGTTCTTGCTCAACTACTTTAAGCAGTGGGCTGTATGGTGGGTTGAGTATGCCGACTTGGATGGTTTTCGTGTTGATACATACCCATACAATGAGAAGCAGCCTATGAGCGAGTGGTGTAAGTCAGTTATGGCTGAGTACCCTAATTTCAATATTGTTGGCGAAGTGTGGACATCCTCTATTCCTCAGTTGGCATACTGGCAGGGTGGTAACTATAATAAGGATGGCTTCGACTCACACTTGAAGTCTATTATGGACTTTCCATTGCACGATGCTTTGCGCTCAGCGATGTGCGAGAGTGGCAATGGTGGCTGGGGGCAGGGTATGACTCGAGTCTACGAGGTCTTGTCGCACGACTTTGTTTACCACGATTTGGATAATATGATGATTATGGCTGCCAACCACGATACTGACCGTATTGGCGATGTCTGTGAGGGAGACCTACGTCGTATTAAGATTGTTCACACGTTGCTTTGCACTATGCGTGGTATGCCTCAGATGTTGTATGGTGATGAGCTTATGTTCCGCTCTACAGACCGCTCCATGGGTCATCCAGGTTTGCGATGTGATTTCCCTGGTGGCTGGGCTGGTGATAGTGTTAACCTTTTCGATGTCTCACAGCATAGTGGCGACCAGAAGGAGATCTTTGACTACACGCGTCATTTGATGAACTGGCGTAAATCTAAGGAGGTTATTCACTCTGGTAAAACTTTGCACTTTATCGACCGTGATAATACTTATGCCTTCTTCCGTTATAACGATACGGATGTTGTGTTTGTCTACATTAATAATAGTAACGATGCTCGTAATGTGCCATGGGGTCGTTATAACGAGATAAGTGGCAAGCTCGGCGAGGGTCGTAATGTTATCACTGGCGAGGTCGTAGATATGCAAAATATGCGTATTGAGCCAATGTCTGCCATTGTTGTTGAGTTTAATTTATAAGAATGGCATAATAAAAGATGGTATTTTTATGAAATTATGCACATCTTTTGACTTTTTATTCCATTTATTGATGTTTTTTTTTGGTTTGTAAGAAATTTTGTTTATTTTTGCATTAAAATCTAAGTACATTAAAACCTGATGAAGTTATGAAGAGATTTATCTTGACAATCGCTGCCATCGTAGCTGTAGGCTCTTTGTCAGCTCAAACTCCAGAGAAAACTGTTACTGAGGCTCGTATTGAGTACGATCGTGCTGTAGCAGCAAAGAAGGATGCTATTAAGGCCTCTAAGAAAGAGCAGCGTAGTGTTAAGAAGGCTACTAAGGAGCGTCTTAACCAGATTCGTCTTGATCTTAGAGCTGCAGAGGATGCTTATGAGTTCTCTCTTGAGGAGGCTAAGCGTATGGAGGCTGAAGCTAAGGCAAATTTCAAGACTGCAAACCTTATCTACGAGCAGGAAGTAACTCGTGCAAAGCAGGAGATTGCTGCTGCTAAGACTAACGCTGCTGCTGAGAAGCTAAAGCAGGAGAGCGCTCTTGCTATGGCTAAGGCTGAGCTAGCTCGTGTTAAGGCTTTGGAGGAGATTCGCAAGAAGGTAAGATAATTTACTTTGTTGTTATTTGACAGTTCATACTGTCAATATAAGAAATGCAAATGGGTTTATAGCTCATTTGCATTTTTTTGACATATGTAGAACTGTTTTTGCTTGTATAATTTTTTTATTCGGTATTTTGTCGTATCTTTGTGAGTCCTCTATATCTGTGATATAGAAATGGATAAATTTAGGATAAAATGGTAAGTAATAACTGTGGAGTAAGCTAATTGATGATAGTATAGATAATACAAAACCATTATACTTTTTTATTAACTAAACAAAACAAATTATGTCTAACAAACTTTTCAAGTCATTCTTCGCGTTTGCGATGGTGCTTGGTGCAGCGCTTGGTTTCGTTGCATGTACAACTCCAGAGGAGCCTACTTCAGGCGATCCTAAGGTCGAGCTTTCACAGTCGACTGCAAACTTCTCATCTGCTGAGGGTAGCCAGACAGTTTCTGTTTCAGCTAACTGTAAGTGGACAGTAGAGGTTAATGATGTTGATTGGGTTACAATCACTCCTATGGAAGGCAAGAACAACGGTTCTTTCACTGTTGCTGTTGCTGAGAACACTACTGGCGCAGTTCGTTCAGTAGAGGCTAAGGTTTATGCTTGGCACGAGACTTACGGTAAGTTCGGTTCTGTTAAGCTTGCTATCTCTCAGTCAGCTGACGAGAACGTAACTGTTGATGAGGAGTTGCTTTACAGCGACGACTTCGACGGTGAGACAGCTACAAAGGAGTATGGTAGTTCTAACAGCTCTTGGCCTTACATCGACCAGTTCCCACAGTTCGCTAATGCAAAGGGTTCTGCTGCAGCTAACGTAACTTACACAGGTAACAAGGTGTCTGTTCGTGCTAACCAGCCATCTAACACAGATACACAATCTACTTACGCTGGTTCTGGTAACAACAACATCTTCTTCGGTGACGGTGGTTACTTCGTAGTAAACAACATCGCTCCTTTGAAGGCTGATTGCGCTAACTACAAGATGACTTTTGGTCTTCAGAAGTATGGTCAGAGCGCAGACAATTCTCTTAAGAATGAGGATTTCCTTGTTTACTTGTCAAAGGATGGTCAAGCTTGGGCACAGATTGAGTATGTATTCCCTGCAAACGCTGTAGTGGGTAAGTACAATGTAGTTACTGCAGATTTCACTTTGTCATCTGTTCCTGAGGCTCTTTACATTAAGTTTGAGGCTAAGGTTGCATCAGTACTTCGTATCGATGACCTTAAGTTCTTCGCTGGTAACGGTGGTCAGAACGTAGATCTTGACAACATCGAGGCTCCAGCTCCTGCTGAGAAGGTTACTATCGCTGAGGTATTGGCTTTGGGTAACGGCGCAACTATCAATGGCGCAATCGAGGGTATCGTTGTTTCTAACTATGAGTTGAACAACCTTACTTCAAAGAAGGGTATGTATGTTCAGGACGAGACAGGTGCTTTGCAGTTCTACTTGGGTGGCGACCACACATTTGCTTTTGGTACAAAGGTTCAGATTGACCTTACAGGTGTTAAGCTTGGTGAGTACAACGGTGCTGTTCAGGTAAGTGGTCTTGCTTTGGATAAGATTACCGCTATCTCTACTGGTAATACTGTAACTCCTAAGGTTGTTACAATGGATGATTTCCTTGCAAACAAGTACGAGGGTCAGTATATATCAATCGAGGGAGTTCAGGTTGTAGAGGCTGATCTTACTAAGACTTGGAGCACAACAGATTCTCACACATCCATCTATATGCAGAATGCAGAGGGTAAGCAGTTTGTAGTATTCTCTTCTAAGTATGCAACATACGGTGCTGAGACTGTTGCTCAGGGTGCTGGTACTGTTAGCGGTATCTCATCTATCAGCAAGGGTGTTATGCAGATTATCTTTGCTCAGACATCTGACTACGCTGGTTTGACTGGCGAGCGTTTCGAGGCTGCTGCTGCTCCAGAGCCAGATCCAACTCCAGATCCAGAGCCAACTGAGGCTGTAAAGGTTACTATCGCAGAGTTCTTGGCTGCTGCTGAGGATTCAACAATTTATGAGCTCACAGGTGTAATTACCTCTGTTGCAAATACTACATATGGTAACTTCTATATGGAGGATGAGACAGGTAGTGTATACATCTATGGTTTGTGTAGCCCTTCAGGTGAGAAGCAGTATTGGGCTGCGTCTGGCGTTAAGGTAGGTGATACTATCACTGTTCAGACAGTTCGTACTTCATACCAGGGTACTGCACAGGGTAAGGATGCTATCTATATTTCTCACGTTGCTTGTGAGGTAGAAGAGGAGGTAGTTCCTGAGGGATGCACCAAGGCTACTCTTGTAATGAAGGACCTTGGTTTGGCAAATGCTGAGAGCGTAAACGATAAGACCATCAATGTTGATGAGAATGTAACTCTTGTATTTAGCCAGGGCGCTGCAGGCACTGCTCCTGCATACTACAATTCTGGTGAGGCTATTCGTTTGTATCAGAATGGTGCGTTGTTGGATGTTGATGCTAACGGTAAGACTATCAAGTCTATCGAGCTAACATTTGCAAATAACCACTACTATCTTGATGCTGATTCAGGTTCTTTGTCTGAGGAGGCTCCAGTTCGTACTTGGACTGGCGAGGCAACATCTGTACGCTTTACTGCAACAGGTACTGATAAGGATCACAGAGCATACGTTGCTACTATTTCAGTAATTTACGAGAACTAATAATCGTAAATAATTCTTCCTTTCGCAATGCTTGGGTGGGGTAGTCCCACCCAAGTCTGCGATAGGATGTTGTAATTAAATTTAGGATGAGATTGAATAATACCTATATATATAAAATATTAAAGAAGTTGTCGGTTGTAGGTGCAATTGTGGTTGTGCTTATGGCTGTGGGCTGTGGTGATAAATCAGAGGTTGAAACTATCGTTAGCGAGGCGTATATCCAGAATACTGAGGTTAAGGGCGATAATAAGAGTTGCGCTGTGGTGTTGCATGCACAACAGGGTATCTCTTACACAATAGATGTTATCTCGGAGGGCGATTGGGTATCACTATCGGGTGGCAAAAAGAGTGTCGAGGGTGTGATGGAGAATCAAGATAAGATTGTATTTCTCTATTTCGAGAAGAACCCTTCAGGCGAGAGCCGCACGGCTCAGGTGGCTGTGGTATTTGCCGACGGTAAGACCTTTGACCTCTCATTTACGCAGTTTAGCTACGATGCATCGATAGCTTTTGAGCGCGATTGGACGGAGTTGCCTGTTTGCAAGGCTGATGACCGCTATATCTATAACACACACTATGGTCTAATGGGTTACAAGAGCAATGCGCGTAACTACACTTACTGCTTTGATACGAAGAATCGTGCTGCTCTTTGGGTCGCCTATCCGCTACACTCGTGTTACACTACGGGTAGTGGTAATCGAAACAATAGCAAGTTTGGTTACGATCCTACTGTAGATACCAAGTATCAGGCAAATCTTGGAATAGGTTCTTACAATGGTTGGTATGATAGAGGACACCAAATTCCAGCGGCAGATAGAAAGTGCTCACAGCAGATGATGGATCAGACATTCTATGCTACAAATATGACCCCACAACAGGCTGATTTCAACCAAGGCAAGTGGGCCGTTTTGGAGGGTAATGTTAGAAATAACATGTGTAAAGATACGCTTTATGTGGTTACAGGAGCGCATTTCGAGGGTGCTCATCACTCGTCTATAGCCTCTTCTACAACTGATAAGTCGGGCAATGTTTGTCCTACGCCAACCTTCTATTACAAGGCGTTGCTACGCACAAAGAGTGGTAATACTGGTAAGCTTATATCGCAGTTTACAGATGCATCAAAGGTGTGTGCTATAGCTTTGTGGATGGAGCATAAGGATACTGATAACGACACAACTATCCCAACAACAGAGTTTATCTCTGTGGCAGAACTTGAGGGACGTACAGGTTTTACATTCTTCCCAATGCTTGACGATAACATTGAGCAGAGTGTAAAGCAGACTGTGAATGTGTCTGACTGGCAGCTATAATATTGAATAACGTAATATAATAACTAAAACCATAATAATATGAAGAAAACAGTGTTAATGCTATGTATGGCGTTGTTTACTGTTGCCTCACTATCGGCACAGAATAAGCCATACTCAATAGTATTCTACAACTTGGAGAATCTCTTCGACATCTACAATGACCCTGAGACTCATGATGATGAGTTTACTCCAACAGGTGTCAAACAGTGGAATCAGACTCGTTACGAGAAGAAGTTGTGGAATATGGAGCGCGTATTGTTCGATATCGCAGCTCAGCAGAAGGAGTATCCAATTGTAATTGGTGTGTCGGAGATCGAGAACCGTAGCGTTTTGGAAGATCTTGTATCTCAGCCAAAGCTTAAGGGTGCAAACTATCGCATCTGCCATTACGACTCGCCAGATGCTCGTGGTGTGGATGTGGCGTTCTTGTATCGCGCAGATGTATTCAAACTTGAGGGCTCTGACAACATTAAGCTTCACGTAGAGGGTTTGCCAAACTTCCGTACACGTGATTTGGTGGTAATGTGGGGTACTATCGAGAATGAGCCATTCTACTTCCTCGTGTCTCACTGGCCATCGCGTCTTGGTGGTAAGGAGGCTTCGCAGTTTAAGCGTGATGCTTGCGCAAAGCAGATTCGTGAGATTAAGGACTCTCTTCTACGTGAGAACCCTGCAACAAAGGTTATCGTGATGGGCGACTTCAACGATGATGCTACAGATGCCAGCCTTGTTGAGGTAATGGGTGCTAAGGGCAAGGTTAAGGATCTACAGCCTGGTGACTTCTTCAATCCATATAATGAGATGCTTCGTGCAGGTCTTGGTACGCTTGCATATCAGGATGAGTGGAACTTGTTTGATAACATCTGTGTTACTGAGAACTTGGTAAATGCCGAGAAGGGTAAACTACATATTATCAAGGGCAAGAAGTTCTATGGAAATATCTTTACTCGACCATATATGCTACAGCTCGAGGGTCAGTATAAGAACTACCCATTGCGTACCTTTGTGTCGAATAATTTCCAGGATGGTTATAGTGATCACTTCCCAGTATTCATCTATATCGGTAAGTAGGACAATAAATAAAGATGAAATATATGAAGAAATTTTTACTACTACTCATATCTGCGCTTATATCGCTTAGTGCATATGCACAATCTGGCGGTATGAAGGGTCAGGTAGTATCGCGTGAGGGGCGTGAGCCTATCAGTGGCGTTGAAATTAATATCGACCAGTTGTCTCGAACTGTTAAGACTGATAGTAGAGGCGAGTTCTATATCGATGGTCTTGCTCCTGGTCAGTATCTACTTACTTTCAATGCTCCCGAGTTTGAGGAGTTGGAGGTAATGGTACGTGTTAAGGAGCTTGTACACGATATGTACGATGTTGTTATGATTCCTAACAATATGGATAGCGTTGATAACTCTGCATTTGCGGAGTATGATACTGATGTCGAGACCTTTGGCGATAGCAAGGCATTGCCACAGCTATCAGCGTCGAAGGATCTGTTCAACAACATTGCATCATATCGTTTCTCAGAGATGCGTTTTAATGTGCGTGGTTACGATTCTCAGTATCAGGAGGTTTATCTTAATGGTATCCGCTTTAACGATGCTCTTACAAGCTATGGACCATGGTCTTTGTGGAGTGGTCTTAACGATGCTACACGTAACCAGGAGACCACCTCTGGTTTGAAAATGTCTGACTATGGCGTAGGTGGTGTTGCCGGTACTACAAATATCAATGCTCGTGCTTCACAGCTTCGTAAGGGCTTCCGCTCAAGTGTTGTGAACTCAACTCAGCTGTACCGTACACGTATTATGCTTAGCTATGCTTCAGGTATGTTGGATAACGGTTGGTCTTATGGCTTCTCGCTCTCTACACGTCAGGGTGGCGCTGGCTATGTGGATGGTGTTTATTATAACGCATATGGCTACTTTTTCTCAGCAGAGAAGGTCTTTAACTCTCGCCACCGTCTATCTGCTACTATCCTTGCAGCGCCTACAATTCGTGGTGCGCAGCAGGCATCTACACAGGAGGCTTACGACCTATGGGGTGATAACTACTATAATCCTAACGTAGGTCTTCAGAATGGCGAGTTGCGTAACTCTCGCGTTCGTCGTATGCACGAGCCTATCGCGATGTTGAACTATAACTGGCAGATTTCTGAGAAGACATCGCTTTCGGCTGCTACATCGCTCCGCTTCGGTTACAACGGTTACTCTGCGCTTACATGGCATAAGGGTGAGGACCCACGTCCTGACTACTACCGTAAGTTACCATCATACTATGGTGACCGTTATGAGCGTCGTGTGTTCCTAAACAACTTCGCTGAGGCTAATGGTACTTCTAAGTGGTTTACAGATACTGACCTCGATACAGAGTGGAACAAGTATCAGGAATATTTGGATGATTGGTCTGGTTATATCGACTTTGATGAGTTGGCTCGTTTGAATATGATGGGCGATACTGATGCGCGCTATGGCGAAGGTCATCGTTCTGTATATATGATCGAGGAGCGTCGTACTGACCAGCTTGATTATAACCTTGCTATTCAGCTTACACACAACTTCCGCAATGGCTCACAGCTTACTGGTGGTGTTCGCGCTCGTATCAACCGTACAGAGTATTACAGCACTGTTAAGGACTTGCTTGGTGGTGATTATTGGGTAGATGTTGATAAATTCGCAGAGCGTGATTTCGGCTCTGGTGTCAACGATCAGAACAATATGGCTTACTACAATGAGTATGGTCATGCTCAGGCTGTAAAGGAGGGGGATAAGTACAACTATGACTACTATGCTCACGTTCGTCAGGGTCAGCTTTGGGGTATCTATGAGTTTACGCAGGGTGGTCTATACCTTAACCTTGGTGCCGAGGTAGGTCTATCGTCTATGTGGCGTGAGGGTCTTTGGGAGAAGGGTTTGTACCAGAATGCAAATGCTGGTGGCGATCGTGGTAAGACATCGTTCGGCGAGTCAGATAAGATTAACAACCTTACCTATAAGTTCAAGATTAACTCAGCGTATAAGTTCTCTGGTGCGCACACTGTAGAGGCTAATGTATCGGCTATTCAGAATGCTCCAAACTTCAACAATGCCTTTGTATCAGCTCGTACTCGTAATCAGATCACTCCAGGTCTATCAAGCGAGAAGATTTACGGTGTTGATGCAACTTATAACTTGCGTTTGCCATGGATTAAGGCTCGTCTCTCTGCTTACTATACACAGATGATGGATCAGTCGAAGGTAATCTCGTTCTACGACGATACTCAAGGCTCATTCACAAACTTTGCTATGTCTGGTATTGATAAGCGTTATATGGGTGTTGAGCTTGGCTATAGTATTCCTATCGCATGGGGACTCTCGTTGCAGGGTGCTGTTAGCCTTGGAGACTATGAGTACACATCTAATCCACGATTTACACAGATGATTGACAACAACGCTGTGGATGTGGTGCATAGTATTGTTGACTGGAAGGGTATGAAGGTTGAGAGTACTCCTCAGACAGCTATCAATATTGGTTTTAACTTACGTGGTGCCAACAATTGGTATGCATCGTTGGATTTCAACTACTACGATCGCATCTACCTCTCAATGAACCCAATGTACCGTACTCAGTCATTGCGTGAGGAGTTCTTTAGAATCTACGGCTGGGACGGTCTTGAGACAGGTCGTCAGAAGGCTTATGTAATCGATATCATCGACCAGGTGCGTGCGCAGGAGGAGTTGGGTAGTGCCTATACTCTAAGTGCAAGCATTGGTAAGAATTGGCGTATTGCATACAAGTATACGCTTGGCTTCAGCTTCCAGGTGAACAATATTCTTAACAACCAGACTATCCGTACCGGTGGTTACGAGCAGATGCGTCTGAACAAGATGAGTGATCCTATTATCTTCCCTGATCAGGAGGGCGAGAGGAAGATTATCACAAAGCCAACAACTTACACTCGTTTCTACTCTAAGTATTTCTACATGAACGGACTTAACTACTATTTGAATGTTTACTTCCGTTTCTAACTGCTTAAAATGATTGTACTATGAAATTAAATAAACTTTTAGCAATTTTTGCATTAGCGTTATCGGCTGTTAGTTGCATCGAGAAGGAGTTCACAATTGTTGAGCCTGAGAGATCTTTCACCGATGACAGCTTTAAGGCAATGTTCCCAGATGCTGAGCAGATCTCTATCGCAGAGTTGAAGTATGCATATGGCGAAATCAGCGGTAAGGGTGAAAATGCTGCTTGGTCAAATACTGTTTTTAAGGTTATTGGCGAGGAGAAGTATAGCCATACCTACGATGTTAAGACCCCTATTATCTTCGAGGGCAAGGACCTATATATCAAGGGTAAGGTTATCTCGGATGATACCGAGGGTAATGTATATAAGACCCTCTATATCCAGGATGAGACTACTGGTATCGAGATTAAGCTTAATAACAATGTAGGTCTAAAGTACAAGAAGGGTACTTGGGTATATGTTCGCCTTACTGGTTTGTATCTTGGTAACTACCGAATGATGTTGTCGTTGGGTGGACCTCCATCAGAGTCTTACAACAAGGCTGGTGAGCATAAGTTCTATGCTAACTCAAATCTTGAGCTTCAGAGTGTTATCGATCAGCACGTTTTTGCGGGTGAAAGCGCAGGAGAGCTTGTTGTAGGTAGCTATAATGATTGGAAGAACGATAATACTTCAATAGATATTATTACCGTTACTCCAGATAACTACCTTCAGGTCTTTTCTCCAAACAAGGTTGCTTTGCAGGGTAAGTTTACCTCATCATTCCAGATGAAGCAGCGTGAGTTGATGTATGGACGTTTGATTCGTTTCGAGGGCTTGGAGTGCCGCTATGCTGGTGTGCCTGCTCCTAAGTTCGATGAGAATGGCAATATCATTGGTACCTATACAAACCCTGGTTTGAAGAGTGGTGATTTCGAGAATATCTACCCAAGCTGGTTGTATTCTGATCCACGTCCAACAGTCTCTAAGGGTTGGTATCGCTGGGCGTTTAAGGAGGAGATTACTGGTCGTAGTCTCTATGGCTCTGTATGCTTCACATACGACCCTGCGGCAACACTATGCTCTGCGCATGGTCTCTATACACTTCGTACAAGTGGTTATTCTCGTTTCGCTCGTCAGAATATTTGCAAGGATGGTGAGAAGGCTACTATCACAGCTATCTATGGTATATACTCTAAGAATACTAAATATACCGCTGATGCTAACGACTATGCCTCATATCAGCTAACTATTAGCTCTATCAATGATATCGAATTCGAGAATGGTGAGGATGCCTTGCTTACCGATGAGCAGGTGGAGTTCCTTACAACCGAGGATATGAAATATGTGCCTTGGATTGATGAGGAGGTCGGCGATGATGCTTATTAGTCGAAAATAACATATTTCTAAGAGAGGGTTGTCTAATCGAAAGGTCAGGCAACCTTTTCTTTTGTTATTGTCCTAAGTTTTATTGCTTTGCTTTGTGGTTTTGAGATTTTTTTCGTACCTTTGGTACGATTATATACTTGCGAATATGAATTGTAAAGCTATAACTGAAAGATTAAAGCGTGTTGCCGCTATCGTGGATAGTTGGAAGGACGAGAGTGGTGTGCCACAGATTGAACGAGATATTGCTCTTGGCGAGCTTAGAGATATCTATAATGCACTTCTTGTAGTCGATTCTGAGGGCTTGGATAACGTGGAGATAGAGGATACGGTTGAAAGAGAGGAGGAGGTAGAGGTCGAGGTTGTTATCGAGGCTCCTGCAGAGGATGAGAGCGCTCCAAAGTCTGATGTAGGCTCTATTGAGTCATTCTACGATGCTTTGGATATCGATGCGTTGCTTGGTCTTACTGATGAGTCTGTGGCAGATTCTATGCCAGAACCAAAGGTTGTAGAGGAGCCAGAGGCTGAGCCTATACCTGAGCCAGTCGCAGAACTAATCCCAGAGCCTATGGTCGAACCAGAACCCGTCGTTGAGGAACCAGCACCAGAATCAACACCAGAGCCAGTAGCCGAAGAGCCTAAGCCAGTGGGTGCAGGTCTGTTTGATCTAAATGATATCCCAGTGCGTTCAAAGTCGCGTCGTAAGATGATATCGCTCTACAGCGATAATCCAACTCCTGCGCAGACTCCAGCAGAACCCCACAAACAAGATTCTAAGGAGGTAGAGAATACTCCTAAGGTGGAGAGTGCGCCTATAGAGGTGGCTGCAGCACTTAAGGTAGAGGAGATCTCTGTAGCAGAGCCAGCTCTTGTTGCACCGCAGCAGCGCTTGGGTGATACATTTGGCGAGGTTAAGACCTTGGCTGATCAGATGGCTAAGAATGATGCACCTACAACACCATTTAATCGCATTACGGAGCTTCGTCAGGCGATAGGTCTTAATGATAAGTTTCTTATGATACGGGACCTCTTTGGTGGTGATGCTGCGCGCTATGAGGCTACTATTGATACTCTTGATGAGTTCGACGACCTTGATGAGTGTATTATCTATATTGTAGAGAACTTCCGTTGGAATCCAGACTTGGAGGCAGCGAAACTTCTCGTGTCGCTCATCGAGCGTAAGTTAGCTTAATTTGTACTATCATGGCAAAACTATATATCGTACCAACACCGATTGGCAATCTCGAAGATATAACACTAAGAGCGATAAACGTACTTAAGGAGGTTGATTTCATCCTTGCGGAGGATACACGTACTACCTCGCACCTTTTGCGCCACCTTGGCATAGAGAAGCCTATGCACTCGCACCATAAATTCAACGAGCACGCTACGGTAGGTCGTGTGGCAGAGTCTATCGCTGCGGGTAAGGATGTGGCTTTGGTGTCGGATGCAGGTACTCCAGGTATCTCCGATCCAGGCTTTTTACTTGTGCGTAAGTGTGTAGAGGAGGGTATCGATATCGTAACTCTTCCTGGTGCTACAGCCCTAATTCCTGCTCTTGTGCAGAGTGGCTTTCCTTGTGATCGCTTCTGCTTTGAGGGTTTTCTTCCGCAGAAGAAGGGGCGTATGAAGCGCCTACAGGAACTATCGACAGAGAGTCGCACGGTTATCTTCTACGAGTCGCCATATCGCGTGGTTAAGTGCTTGGAGCAGATTGCCGAGACCTTTGGTGCAGAGCGTCGTGTGGCTGTGGTAAGAGAGATTACCAAGAAGTTCGAGGAGACGGTGCGTGGAACGGTTGAAGAGGCTATTGCTCACTTTAAGGTGCATGAGCCTAAGGGCGAATTTGTAATCGTTGTCGAGGGCTACGACGCTAAGCGTAGCGTGGAGAGCGACGACGAAGAGTAGATACAACTCCTATGACAAAGCTAAGCGTAGTAATACTTAACTGGAACGGTCGCAAGCACTTGGAGCATTATCTTCCGAGTGTCATGGAGCATACTGTGGGCGAGGGTGTCGAGGTTGTCGTGGCTGATAATGGCTCTACAGATGACTCGCTCTTGTGGTTGCGCATGAACTATCCAGATTTGCGTGTTGTGCGCTTGGACCAGAATTATGGCTTTGCTGAGGGTTATAATCGTGCTTTGCAGGAGATAGAGGCACAGTACTATCTCTTGTTGAACTCCGATGTGGAGGTTACAGCGGGATGGTGGCAGCCTCTTGTCGAGGTTTTGGATAACAATCCCGATGTGGCTATTGTAGCGCCCAAATTGCTCTCTGATACGGAGCGTGATAAGTTTGAGTATGCTGGTGCTGCAGGAGGCTTCATTGACTATCTTGGCTATCCATTTTGTCGTGGTAGAGTACTCTCTACGGTGGAGTGCGACAATGGTCAGTACGACGATTGTAGAGATATATTCTGGGCTTCGGGAGCAGCCATGTGCTGTCGTAGTGATGCCTATCATCAGTTAGGTGGCTTTGATGTCGACTTCTTTGCCCATATGGAGGAGATAGATCTCCAGTGGCGTATGCAACTAAGCGGTTGGCGCATTAGAATAGAGCCTAGCTCTAAGGTCTACCATCTTGGTGGTGGTACTCTGCCTGCATCTCCACGCAAGGTATTCCTAAATCATAGAAATAACCTTGCGATGCTATATAAGTGTTCTACACCACTGCAACGTTTGGTGGTGGCTGTGGTGCGTCCATTTACCGATATGGCAGAGGCGATTGCCTATCTATTTACACTACGTCCTCGTATGGCATGGAGTGTTGTGAAGGCGTGGTGGGAGTTTATTAAGTGGCATAAAGAGCTATCGGCAAAGCGTAGAGCGGTAGTGCGTAAGGCAAAAGTTGGAGGTATATACTTTGGCTCGATAGTCTTGCGTTATATATTTGGCGGTCGCCAATTTAAGAATATGATGTAATGAGAAGACTTATAATAATTCCAACATACAACGAGCGAGAGAATATCTCAAAAATGATCGATACGGTTATGTCGCTCGATGGTCTTTTTGACCTGCTTATTGTCGACGATGGCTCGCCTGATGGCACAGCAAATATTGTTCGCGAGAAGCAGAAAACATGTGGAGAGCGTCTCTTTATGATTGAGCGTAGTGGTAAGCTTGGTCTCGGCACTGCCTATATCGCGGGTTTCAAGTTTGCCTTGGAGCGTGGCTACAATCGTGTGTTTGAAATGGACTGCGATTTCTCGCATAACCCTAACGACCTTGCACGCTTGGATGCTATGCTTGGTGATAAAGATGTAGCTATTGGCTCGCGTTACTCTAAGGGCGTGAATGTTGTGAACTGGCCTATGGGACGATTGCTGATGTCCTACTTCGCATCTAAGTATGTGTGCACGGTTACACGTATGCCTGTGTGTGATGCCACTGCGGGTTTTGTTGGCTACCGTCGCGAGGTATTGGAGCGTATCGACCTCGATGCTATAGCGATGAATGGCTATGGCTTCCAGATAGAGATGAAGTACTCGGCATGGCGCTTGGGCTTTAGCATTGGCGAGGTTTCCATCATCTTTATTGACCGCGAGGAGGGTACATCGAAGATGTCGTCTGGCATCTTTGGCGAGGCTTTTTTCGGAGTTTTGAAATTGCCATTTAGAAAGATTAAACCAAAACAATAAATATATGAATCTGAACGAGGCAGAAAAGGCAACAGCGCGCCTTTTAGAGGTTATGGATACGTTGCGTAGGGAGTGCCCATGGGATAGAGAGCAGACCTTCGATACGCTTAGAAATAACACCATCGAGGAGGTCTACGAGCTTGCTGATGCCATTACAGATAAGAATATGGAGGGTATTAAGGAGGAGTTGGGCGACCTGCTTCTTCACGTTGCTTTCTACTCAAAGCTCGGCAACGAGCAGGGGGCTTTCGACTACACTGATGTTGCAAATGGTGTATGTGATAAGCTCATTTACCGTCATCCACACGTCTACGGAGATATCCATGCTGACACCCCAGAAGAAGTTAAGCAGAACTGGGAGGCACTCAAGCTAAGAAAGAAGAAGCGTAAGAGTGGTACTTTGGGCGGTGTGCCAGTATCTCTACCCGCTATGGTTAAGGCTTATCGTGTTGGAGAGAAGGCTGCAGCGGTGGGCTTCGACTGGGAGAAGCGCGAAGATGTATGGACAAAGGTTAAGGAGGAGCTTGGCGAGGTAGATGCTGAGATCGCGGCAAAGGATAAGGATCGCCTTACCGACGAAATGGGCGACCTCTTCTTCGCACTTATAAACGCTTGCCGACTCTATGGTATCGACCCAGAGGGCGCGTTGGAGCGTACAAATAAGAAGTTTATCCGTCGCTTTAACCATATCGAGCATCGTGCCGAGGAGCAGGGTAAATCCCTTAGCGAGATGACCCTCGAAGAGATGGATGGCTACTGGAACGAAGCAAAACAGAATGAGAAATAATAACTTAATTTACATAATATTATGGCTTTAATTAGAGAGGTGCGTGGTTACACACCAGAGATTGGTAATGATACTTGGTTGGCTGAGAATGCTACCGTAATTGGCAATGTGAAGATTGGCGAGAACTGCTCAATTTGGTACAATGCCGTGCTTCGTGGCGATGTCAACGCTATCACTATTGGTAACAATACAAATATCCAAGATGGTGTCGTTATTCATACCCTATACGATGGCTCAAAGAATCCATCACAGACCCATATTGGCGACTATGTATCTGTAGGACATAACGCTATTATTCATGGCGGTATCATCGAGGATAATTGTCTTATCGGTATGGGTGCAACTATTCTCGACAATGCGGTCGTAGGCACTGGCTGCATCGTTGCTGCCAACGCTCTTGTACTCTCAAACCAGAAGCTCGAGCCATACTCAGTGTATGCAGGTGTCCCAGCTAAGAAGGTTAAGGATGTAACCCCTGAGCAGCGTGATGAGATTATCAAGCGTACAGCGAGAGATTATTGCACTTACGCCTCGTGGTACAAGTAATTTCTTGTTCTGTAAAATTATCTGCTGGGCTCTTTTGGCGTCTGCCTTGTTTGGTAAATGCTCATTTACGTCGAGTAAACTCCGCTTTTCCAAACTGCGAGCAGTCTCAAAATAGCCTCAGCATATAACTTTACAGGGGTGAAGTCCTCGCTATAAATTAGGTAGTGGTAAAATTATCTGCTGGACTCTTTTGGTGTTCTTTATTGTGATAAGCCCTTAAACTCCTTAAACTCCTTAAACTCCCTTAACAACTTAGAAACCTTTACAAAACCGCGCGAAGCGCGCTTCACTTTTCACTTTTCAGTTTTCCACTTTCAGTTTGTAAATTTATTGTTGATGCGAGCAAAAAACAATATACTTATCCATCTCTTTGCTGCGGTGGTGTTGAGCTTGGTGATAAACTTCTCATATTTGCTCTTGCCTATCATCACTGATCGTGGTGTGGCGCATCGCAATATGGGTGCTATCGAGCAGAATGAGCATAGCAGCGGTGTGTTGCACCTCTCAGACGATATGCACGGTTACATTATCTGCGACTGCGAGAGGGCAGATAGTATCTATGTTACTGCCTGGCAGGTGCGTACGCACAAGTTGATGGAGGGCGATAGACTTAGTTTCAGTCTCCGCGAAGTAGGTGAGGATGAGATTGCAAAGCATGCGCATCCTCGACTCGACAGGGTCTTTATGCGTAATGGTGAGAAGTTCGATATCGACACCATATACGACCGTCCAAGTAGGGTGGTGGAGTTTATATGGCAGATTCTCTACTATGCGATTCTATCCTTTGTGATGCTTATACTGCTAACATCGGTTACAAAGGATGGCGAATACAACAATCGTCGCTTTATGCGTCGTGTTCTGCTTGTGATACTTATCGCGGTGGTGGGCATGTTCTTCGCCCCGGTTGTGGCATTTAAGGATGGCATTATGCGCATCGTCTTCTTCCTACAGAGCGATCCTCGCGATGCGACATACCTTATCGTGCTTACCAAATGTTCATTTATGTTGGTGGTAACGTTGCTCTATGCGAGGTTGTATATGTTGCTTAAGCAGCGCCAGATGATGGTGGTGGAGAATGAGCGTCTTAAGAATGAAAATCTCTCAACGCGTTACAATATGCTTATGGGGCAGATAAATCCCCACTTCTTCTTCAACTCCTTAAACTCGCTCTCGATGTTGGTGCGTGAGCAGGATAATAAACGCGCGTTGGAGTATATCGACCAACTCTCGTATACCTTCCGTTACATTATCCAGAATGGTCAGAGTAGCATGACTACACTACGCGAAGAGATTGCCTTTGCCGAGGCTTATGCCTACCTATTTAAGATTCGCTATGAGGATAAGCTCTTCTTTGATTTCGATATTGCTGATGAGTATATGTCGTGGACACTCCCTGCGCTGTCGTTGCAGCCGCTGATTGGGAATGCGGTTAAGCACAACACCATAACCTCGAAGAATCCGTTGCGTGTGGCTATTAGGGTTGTGGATGGAATGCTTGAAGTTGAAAACCAGAAGCATGCGAAGCTCGACGTGGAGCCATCTACGGGCATTGGCTTGCAGAATTTGCGCAGTCGTTGGCAGATAGCGGCAGGTAGAGATATAGAAGTTATAGATGACCAGGAACGCTTTGTGGTGCGTCTACCGTTGGAGAAAGTGGCAAAGTAATGAAGAGGGTTATTATCGTTGAGGATGAGACCGCTGCGGTGGTAAATCTTCGTAGTATGCTCGCTACAGTAGCGGGAGAGGTCGATGTTGTGGCAGTGTTGGAGTCTGTAGAGGAGGCGGTGGAGTACTTCTCCTCGAAACCGAGTGTCGATATTGTCTTTATGGATATTCATCTTGCCGATGGCGACTCTTTCCGTATCTTTGATAGGGTAGAGATAGATATTCCTATTATCTTCACAACTGCATACAATGAGTATGCTCTTGAGGCATTCAAAGTAAACAGTATTGACTACCTACTAAAGCCATATAAGGAGGAGGAGCTACGCCGTGCGTTGGATAAGTTGCATAGGCTTACTGCGTCGGAGCGCCAGCAACAGCAAAAGAGTCGTGAGCAGATGGTGGCAGCGGTGCAGGGAGCATCAATGCAGACAATGCTCGTAAGGTATAAGGATAAGATTGTGCCAGTAGCTATGGACGAGGTGGCCTTCTTCTATACCTACGCCGAGCGTGTTACGCTAACAACGCTCAAGGGTGAAAGTTACCCTGTGGATAAGAGTCTCGAGGCTCTGCAACAGCAACTCTCGGATGCTAAGTTCTTTCGTGCCAACCGTCAGTTTATCATCTCGCGTAGTGCTGTGAAGGATATAGCTGTATGGTTTGGTAGTCGCTTGGCGTTGAACCTTGTGGTCGATACTCCCGAGCGCATAATAATCTCTAAGGCGCGAGTTCCAGAGTTTAAGCAGTGGCTTCAAACTTTGTAAATGTCGGTTGACCCCTCTATTTTGGCGTTTGACCGACTATAGGTGTGATATCTCGAATTAAAGTATTATTTTCGCAAGCGAAAAGGTGTAAACAATATCTTATGATGAAGAGAACAATAATATTTCTAATGATGATGTGCTTTGCTCTCCCAGCAATGGCGCAGACTGGAAAGATTACAGCAAACGTTATTGATGCCGAGACTAACGAGGGTATTATCGGAGCTGTGATGGAGGTTGTAAACACAGATACTGGTCGTCGTCATCACTCAGTTTCGGGCGCTAAGGGTGCTGTGAATCTTACGGGTGTAGCCTTCGGAGAGTACGATGTTACGGTAGCGTTTATCGGTTATACAACCGTGAAGAAGCGCATTAGCCATACATCGTCTAACACCAGTCTCGGTAATATCGCATTGCAGGAGGGTGTTGCCATCGAGACTGTGGTTAAGGAGGTGCAGGCGTTGCGTACTTCGCAGAATGGCGACACGGTAGCATATAATGCCGCAGCCTTTAAGGTTGCTTCTGATGCTGATGTTGAAGGTCTTTTGAAGAAGATGCCAGGTATCACTATCTCGAATGGTCAGGTAGAGGCTCAGGGCGAGCAGATCAAAAAGATCTTTGTGGATGGTAAGGAGTTCTTTGGCGAAGATGTATCTACAGCACTCAACTCACTCCCAGCGCAGTCGGTAGACCGTATCGAGGTCTTTAATAAGCTCTCTGATAATGCTGAGTTCTCGGGCATGGATGATGGCGAGGGCTACAAGGCTATCAATATCGTAACCAAGGAGAATATGCGTCAGGGCGTATTTGGTAAGCTCTATGGCGGCTATGGCTATCAGCCAGATATCGACGGCTCGCCTAAGGAGTTGAATTTCGAAAATCAGACAGAGTATAAGCCTGAGGTTACGGATGTTACATCACACCATAAGTATAACTTAGGTGGTAATGTTAACCTCTTTAATGGTAACTCTCGCTTGTCGGTGATTGGACTCTTCAACAACGTTAACCAGCAGAACTTCTCGTTTGAGGATATCCTCGGTGTTACGGGAGGTGGCGGTGGCCACGGCCCTGGTGGTGGTCGCGGTGTAGGTCGCTATATGGTGCGCCCACAGAGTGGTGTAGCGCAGGTCGCATCTATCGGTATGCAGTACTCTAACTCGTGGGGCGAGAACGACAAGGTTAAGCTCAACGGCTCATACTTCTTTAACCAGACTGACACAAGAAATAAGAGCATCACGGAGCGTAAGTACTACGCTCCTTCGCCTGTAGACGAGGAGCTTAAGGAGGGTGAGTCGGAGACTTTTAACTACAACCACCGTCTGAATGCACGTCTCGACTGGAAGATTAACGAGAATATGTCGCTTATGTCGCGTACAAACCTTAGCTTCCAGGGTAATCAGCCTTATAGCCAGCAGTATGGTGAGCTTAGGGGCGAGAGCGTTGCCGAGGACCTACCTTATGAGATGCTCTTCAATGGCTCGCGTGGTAAGTCGCACGCCTTCCGCTTTAGCGAATTCTTGCAGTACCGCGTTAAGTTAGGTAAGCCTGGTCGTACCCTTACGGTAGATGGCCGTTACTCTACACGCCAGACGCCTGATTCGTGGACCAATAGCTTCTCGACACTCAAGACAAACTATGACGAAGAAAGTGGTGTTGCTACACCAGAAAAACAGTTTGTACACTCTGATAGCAGACAGGGAGAGGATGATGTAAGAGTAAACATCACATATACCGAGCCTATCTCTAAGACCTCGCAACTCAGTTTCCAGTATCGTATGGACTACGAGGACCAGCAACTCGATAAGAGAGCCTATATCACCGATAACGACCTCTACGATATCGCTGGCAAGGAGCCAAACCAGTCGCTATCGTCATATACGACCTCTACAAGTACTGAACATCGTGTAGGTCCTGGTTACCGCTATGCCAAGGGTCGTAATACCGTTGTGGCGAATGTCTACTACCAGCACTCGTTCCTTGATGCTATGGCAAAGGGTCAGGAGATTTCGCGCGACTTTGACAACGTGACCTACTTCTTTATGGCAAATGTGGCGTTCAACCCACAGAATACCATCCGCGTCTTTGTAAGTTCATACACCCAAAACCCAAATGTGGGTAACCTTCAGGAGGTGCCAGACCTTACTAACGTGCAGTATATCTCGCAGGGTAACAAGGAGTTGGTGTCGTCGTATAACCACCGCATCAACTTCCACTATGTGCGCTCGAATATCGAGAAGGGTCGTACCTTTATGTGGATGTTCTCTACGCAGCTAACGCAGGACTATATCGGTCAGTCAATCTTCTATAATAAGGAGATTGAGGTGGGAGGTGAAACCTATAACCCATTGCAGTACTCTACCTACGAGAATATGGATGGTTATGCTAACTTGCGTACACACGTTAGCTATGGTTTCCCTATTGCACCTATTAAGTGTAACCTTAACGTTATGGTGGGTACTAACTGGTCAAAGACTCCGTCGAAGATTGACGACAAACTTAACTATACCAATAACATGGGCTACGATGCTACCATATCGCTTGGTAGTAATATCTCGGAGAATGTAGACTTTACATTGCAGTGGAATGGCGCATATAACGATGCTACACAGTCGCGTGGTAAGAGTAACCAGTATTTCAGCCATACAGCCTCAGGCTCTCTTAAATGGGTGTTCTGGAAGGGATTCAACATCACAGCAGCGGCAAACTATAACCAGTATGTCGGTATGACAGACAACTACAACGAGGACTACCTAATATGTAATTTCTACTTGGGTAAGAAGTTGTTTAAGAATCAGCTTGGCGAGGTGCTTGTGGGTGTGAACGATATGTTCAACCAGAATAATGCCTTTGTGCGTACCGTAGGTAGCGGTTATACGCAGAACGCTTGGAATAGTGTTGTAGGTCGCTACTTCACAGTGCAGTTCAACTACAACCTTCGCTACTTTGGTAAGAACGCCACTAAGGATATGTCGAAGTACGAGGGTATGGATGTAAAGTCTGGCGCACCTGCATTTGGTCGCCCTCCACATCCTATGATGCATCGATAGACACTAAGGCACTTCCCGAAATATCGGAAGTGCCTTTTTTTTAACCTTTCAGTTTTCAGTTTTCACTTTTTTTTGTTATCTTTGCGCGTTATGTTTATAAATATAGGTGTAAACGTAGCATATGGAGTAGAAATAACGAAAATAAAAGTACAGATATGGATATTTTATCAAAAGTAATTAAGTTATTCTTCGGCTCTAAGGTCGATAAGGATCGTAAGGAGATTATGCCTTACGTGGAGAAGATTAAGGAGGTTTATCCCTCTATTTCAATGCTCTCGAATGATGAGCTTCGTGAGCGCTCGCAGGCGTTGAGCAAGGCTATTGCCGACTTCATCGCTGAGGATGAAGCGCGCATCGCTAAGAATAAGGCTACGCTCGAGCAGCCAGAGATTTCGCTTCAGGATAAGGAACGTCTATCTAAGGATATTGACGATACCACAAAGCGTATTGACCAGAAGATTGAGCAGAAGCTCGAGGAGATACTCCCAGAGGCCTTCGCCATTATGAAAGATACAGCGCGTCGTTTTGCTGAGAATGACGAGGTGGTGGTTACAGCCAACGACTTTGACCGTAACCTCGCTACTGAGCGTGCCGATTTGGTGCGTATCGAGGACGATAAGGCTATCTATAGCAGTCAGTGGACTGCGGGTGGTAACACCATTAAGTGGGATATGGTACACTACGACGTACAGCTCTTTGGTGGTGTGGTACTCCATAAGGGTCGCATCGCTGAGATGGCTACGGGTGAGGGTAAGACCCTTGTGGCTACACTACCAGTATTCCTTAACGCCCTGGCGCATAAGGGCGTACATGTGGTTACTGTGAACGACTACTTGGCACGTCGTGATGCCGAGTGGATGGGTCCTATGTACCAGTTCCATGGTCTCTCGGTGGCTTGTATCGATAATACACGCCCTAACTCAGAGGAGCGTCGTAGAGCCTACAACCCAGATATCACCTTCGGTACAAACAACGAGTTCGGTTTCGACTACTTGCGCGACAATATGGCATCAGCACCAAAGGATTTGGTACAGCGCAAGCACCACTTCGCTATTGTTGATGAGGTCGACTCTGTGCTTATAGATGATGCTCGTACGCCACTTATCATCTCTGGTCCAGTGCCAAAGGGTAGCGATCAGCTATATGCTGAGTATCAGCCTGCAGCGAAGTATATCTACGACCTTCAGAGCAAGATGTCATCAACAGATGTTGCCGAGGCTAAGCGCCTCTATAACGAGGGTCAGATGGAGGAGGCTGGTAAGCTTCTTTTGCGTGCTTACAAGGCGATGCCTAAGTATAAGGCGTTGATTAAGTTCCTCTCGGAGCCAGGTGTAAAGGTCTTATTGCAGAAGACCGAGAATATCTATATGCAGGACAACGAGCGTCGTATGCATGAGATTACCGACGACAACTTCGTTGTTCACGACGAGAAGATGAACTCGCTTATCTTGACAGATAAGGGTCATGAGGTTGCCTCTAAGCGCTTCGGCGAGGAGGGCTTCTTCGTGCTTCCAGATATTGGCGCTCGCATCGCAGAGATGGAGCAGAACAAGGAGCTTACGATGGAGGAGCGCGCACAGAAGAAGGATGAACTTCTTGCCGACTACTCTATCAAGGCTGACCGCGTACACACTATGAATCAGTTGCTTAAGGCATACTTTATGTTTGAGAAGGAGGTTGAGTATGTCCTTATCGATAACAAGGTTAAGATTGTCGACGAGCAGACTGGTCGTATTATGGAGGGTCGTCGCTACTCAGATGGTCTCCATCAGGCTATCGAGGCTAAGGAGAGTGTTAAGGTGGAGGATGCAACCCAGACCTTCGCTACCATTACCCTCCAGAACTACTTCCGTATGTACCACAAGCTTGCCGGTATGACTGGTACTGCCGAGACTGAGTCTTCGGAGTTCTGGAGCATCTACAAACTCGATGTTGTGGTTATCCCTACAAATAAGGATGTTATTCGCGATGACCGCGAGGATATGGTATACAAAACAGAGCGTGAAAAGTATAATGCTGTTATCGCCGAAATCGAGAAGATGGTTAACGATGGTCGCCCTGTGTTGGTGGGTACTACATCTGTCGAAATTTCAGAGTTGTTGAGCCGTATGCTCAAGATTCGCGGTATCAAGCATAATGTCCTCAATGCTAAGCAACATCAACTTGAGGCGCAGATTGTTGCCGAGGCGGGTCGCAGTGGCCAGGTTACCATCGCTACCAATATGGCGGGTCGTGGTACCGATATCAAGCTTACGCCAGAGGTTAAGGAGCGCGGTGGTTTGGCAATTATCGGTACTGAGCGCCACGAGAGCCGACGTGTAGACCGTCAGTTGCGTGGTCGTGCTGGTCGTCAGGGTGATCCAGGATCGTCGCAGTTCTTCGTGTCGTTGGAGGATAAGCTTATGCGCCTCTTCGGCTCAGAGCGTATCGCTACTATGATGGATAAGATGGGCATCCAGGAGGGCGAGGTTATTCAGGCAGGTATGATGACTAAGGCTATCGAGCGCGCTCAGAAGAAGGTTGAGGAGAACCACTTTGGCGTGCGTAAGCGCTTGTTGGAGTATGATGATGTTATGAACTCACAGCGTGAGGTTATCTACACACGTCGTCGTCATGCTCTCTATGGCGAGCGTATCGATATCGATATGAACAACCTACGTTACGACTATGCTATTAAGTTTGTGGAGTCGCACGAGGGTTGCAGCTTCGAGGAGTTCAAGTTCGATCTTATGCGTGAGGTCGCTCTCGATACCACTATCCTTGAGGAGCAGTTCGATGCTATGAAGCCAAAGCAGATTATAGACTCTATCGTAGCAGACCTTATCGCATTATATGAACGTAAGGCTAAGGCTATTGCCGATATTGTGCGCCCAACAATGCAGCATCTATACTCTGAGAGTGCTGACAACATGAATCGCCGTGTGGCATTCCCACTTACAGATGGTCGCCTACAGTATACAATCCCTGTAGAGTTGCACAAGTGTAAGGATACAGATTGCGCAGAGATATATCGTGAGTTTGCTAAGGTGGCACTCTTTACCACTATCGACGATGCATGGCGTGAGCATCTTCGTGAGATGGATGACCTCCGTCAGAGCGTGCAGAATGCTACCTATGAGCAGAAGGATCCACTTCTTATCTACAAGCTTGAGTCATTCCAGCTATTCTCTAAGATGCTTGAGGATATCAACCGCGATGTACTCGCTCTTATCAACAAGGCATACCTTCCAGTGCGTGCCAACAACCCTGATAGCATGCAGAATGCGCGCGAGCAGAAGTCTAAGGTTGATGTTAACAAGCTGCAGGCATCACGTATGGCAGCTGCTGCACAGGCAGGTCAGGGCGAGCGTGGCAAGACCGCACCTATCAAGGTTGACAAGACCGTAGGTCGCAACGATCCATGTCCTTGCGGTTCGGGTAAGAAGTATAAGCATTGCCACGGCAAACTTTAATTTCTTGTGATAAGGCATCATCTACTGCCGCTAACAAATTGTTGAAGCAATGGGCAGTACGCCAAGTACAGCCCATCGCTCCAAAATTTGCCGAGCGTTGTATCTAATGCCTTCTGACAAGAAATTGGGTTGTGCTGCCCTGAGGGTTTGTGTCTGTTTCGCTTGTGCCAAGCGACAATGATTACTAATTACTCTTTACTAATTACTAATTGATTATATGGGTTATAAAGAGCAGAAACAACGTCAGTTTGACTTGCGATATCTACAGATGGCGCGTGTGTGGGCAGAGAACTCATACTGCGAGCGTAGAAAGGTGGGTGCGTTGCTCGTAAAGGATAAGATGATTATCTCTGACGGATATAATGGTACTCCTGCAGGCTTCGAGAATATTTGTGAGGATGATATGGGTAAGACAAAGCCATATGTTCTCCATGCTGAGGCTAATGCCATTACCAAGGTGGCTAAGAGTGCCAACAATTGCGATGGCTCTACTCTCTATGTTACCGCCTCGCCATGTATAGAGTGTGCTAAACTTATCATTCAAGCTGGTATTCGTCGTGTTGTCTATGCCGACCCTTACCGCAATGATGATGGCGTTCAGCTACTCAAGCGTGTAGGCATTGAGTGCGTTCAGGTTTCGGAAGAAGAGACCATAATGAAGTAAGAAATAAAAGGATGACCCTTTCGGGCAACCTTTCATCGGCGGTGTAATTTAATTCACCGCCGATTTTGTTGATATACATAGTGTTAAATTGTTGTATTGTGAAACGACTTTTTTGTACAAAAGTAGGTTAAGAGTTGTTTTTACACTTTGCGTGTAGTCTTCTATGTAGTATAAATTAAGTATAATTAAGATAAAAAATCACTTTTTGTGATACATCGTATCAAAAAAAGTATTACCTTTA
>JAZQZQ010000020.1:0-48675 GCA_045634125.1 Alistipes sp.
CCCAAGTCACTCAATTTCAATGTGTAAAGGTAATACTTTTTTTGATAAGATGTATCACAAAAAGTGATTTTTTATCTTAATTATACTTAATTTATACTACATAGAAGACTACACGCAAAAGGGTAAAATCAACGTTTAAACCATTTTTGCACAAAAAGTCGTTTCACAACCCAGCGATATAATTTGTTGTATATCAACAAAATCGGCGGTGAAATAAAATTCACCGCCGATAAAGGGATATCCGTTGTGAAAATGCCTTAATAGTTTACTATTGTATTGTAGTCTCTTACAAGTTGCTCCTTGAGATCGCCTATCGAGGCAAAGCGTTTCTCGTCGCGCAGCTTCTCCAAAAGGCAGATGCGGAGACATTTGCCATAGAGATTGCCCGTAAAGTTGATAACATGAGTTTCGAGGAGTAGCTCCTTACCTCCCACCGAGGGGCGGATGCCGACGTTCGACATTGCGCGATATTTTTGACCGTCAATCACCACCTCCGAACGGTATACACCACGCTCTATAGCTTCATAGCCCTGCAGCGACATATTGGCTGTAGGAAAGCCTAAGGCACGACCTATCTTCTTACCATGTATAACCTCGCCCTCGATACAAATCATCTTATTCGGTCATTTGGTGGGTTAACTTCTGAACTAAACTATACTCCGAGAAGAATTCGCGAGCAAAGACGCGCAACACAGTATATAAAGGTATCGCAAAGAGCATACCCCAAATACCACCGATATATCCTGCGATAAGGATGCAGAGGAAGACCTCCAAAGGGTGTGCCTGTACTCTGTCGGAGTAGATTGTAGGCTGGATGATAAAGTCATCCACAACCTTAACTATAGCCACCGTAGAGCATAGCACCAGTGCTGTATGCACGATATCGCCACCTATAGGCGAGAGCAGGGCTATACACAACGATAACAGTGTGCCGATAACGGGGCCAGCATATGGGATAACGTTAAGCACACCTATAATAAGACCTATGACCATAGCATCGCCACCCTGCATGCCAAAGAGGAACATCACAAGGGCGATAACGGTCATAAGAGTTAGACTCTCAACCATAAGACCACCAAAGTAGCGCGAAAGAAGCGCGGTAATGGAGTCTAATGCATTGTAGATATTACTACGAAAACGGTCGGGGAAGAAGAGCGCCACAAGGCGATAAAACAATCCCTCCTCCTTCATAAAGTAGTAGGTAATAAAGGATATCGAGAAGAATGATATAGCCATCGATGACAGCACCGATATTAGACTCGAGAAGGTCTCCACCACGTCGATATCTACAAGATTCAACATAAAGCGCTTGAAGGTCTCTCCTATATCTGTAATCTCTACAGCAAAGAGACGCTCAAGAAGCGTTTCGAAGTTCTTCAAAGATGAATCTACCGTAGCTGTAACACTAGCCCAGTCCATCGAGGCAAGCTCATGCACCTTACTACTAAGTAGTGGAATAAAGAGCCAGCAGAGCGCTCCTACAATAAGCCACATGATTACCAATGTCAGTGCTGCTGCCACAGCGCGCGAGATGCTACGCTTACCTATATTAATACGTGTTAAGCGCACAACAAGCGGATGTCCCACGAGCGAGAGTATAGCTGCGATGATGATATAGAGTACCACATCAAAAAGATACCACATCGTAGCACCCACAACTCCCACTACAAGGAGTGAGAGAAAGCCCTTAATCAACTTATCTGCGCTTACCGTCATCCTTTTACTTTATACGTGCTATAGGTGTCTGTGAGCCGATAACCGAGTCGCCAATCTCAACATATAACTCCGAATCCTTAGGAATAAATAGATCTACACGCGAGCCGAACTTAATAAAGCCAAGGGTGCTATTCTGCTCAGCAGGAGTACCTGGCTTAACATAGTTAACGATACGACGTGCCACAAATCCCGCAATCTGACGGATAAGCACCTTACGCTCGTCGTTTAGGCGCACAACGGTTGTAGTACGCTCATTCTCGGTTGAAGACTTAGGGTGCCAAGCCACAAGGAAGCGACCGTGGTGATGCTTGAAGTACTCCACCATACCAGCCACTGGCATCCAGTTGACATGGACATTAGTAACCGACATGAAAATCGAGATTTGTAGCATATCCTGCTTAAGATACTCATCCTCGTGTACTACCTCAGTTACAACCACACGACCATCGCATGGCGAGAACACCAACGACTCGTCATGAATCTGCACACGACGTGGCTCACGGAAAAAGGCGGCTACAAAGAACCAGAACACGAGCAAGAAGCCCGCCATAAACCACAACACCGCGTTAGGAGTGTCAAGAAGTAGATATACCAACGACCAGATACCCAAGCACAACAAACCTGTGATGCCGATTATAATGTATCCCTCTTTGTTAATCTTCATAGTTATCAGTTTTTTAGGTTAGTAATCGATTACGCAACGCTCACAAGAGCATAAATAATTAAATATACAAAGGCAAATGGTACAGAGATAATAAAGGCATCGAATCTATCGAGGATACCACCATGACCCGGCATTATATTACCTGAATCCTTAACCCCTGCATCGCGCTTGAACATAGACTCCACCAAATCACCCACAACACTCGACAATGACACCACCAATGCCAAGCCGAGCCACATGATATAGCTACTATTCAAAACACAAGCAGCTACAACACCTACAATCAATGAGCCGAGAACACCACCAACAAAGCCCTCCCATGACTTCTTAGGCGAGAGACGCTCACACATCTTATGGCGCCCCATAGTAACACCAGCAAGATATGCAAAAACATCGTTACCCCACACTAAGAATAGGTAGAGGAGAAAGTATATAGCTCGCCAATTACCATGGCCACCAATAAGCATCGGCACAATAGTCATAAGCGCCATTGGCAATGCCACATATCCAACACCTGCAATCGTAGTTGCAACATTTGCAATAGGCGTGGTGCGGTTACGGAATACCTCTGCAACAAATATTATAGCCACCAATACCACTCCCAGGATTATCATAATAGAGACCCAGGTAATTATGGTATCGTTATCAGTGAACTGCTTAACACTATCGATAGCCATTGTGCTTAGCATCGCCGTAGCAACGTAGAATAACAACGCAATCGCAACACCTAAGCCACGCTGTGGCTCGTACCCTTTAGCCTTAGCAAGAGTGTAAAACTCCCAAGTACCAACCACCGTAATAAATAGTAACAGAGCAAGAAAGCCATAGAAGCCTACCCACATAGCGCCGAGTATCACAAGTAGCAACACCGCGCCACTAAGTGTTCTAACGATGAAATTTTTTAGTTTATCGCTCATAATCACATTATTACATTACTCCGCAATCTCTGCTTCGGCAACAATCTCCACGTGTGCCTCCTTAGCCAACTGCTGGGCGCTCCTACCCATAATCTCCTCGATATCCTCGGTAAAGATTGTCTCCTTCTTTAGCAACACATCAGCAAGAGCCTCGATGCGCTCACGCTCGGTAGTGATAATCTCGCGAGCCAAAGCGACAGACTCGTCAACGATACGACGTACCTCCTCGTCTATAGCCTCTGCTGTGCGCTCTGAGAATGGCTTTGTAAACATATCGTGTGTACCAGCAGCATCATAGTAGCTTACGTTACCCACCTTAGGACTCATACCATAATACGCCACCATGGCATATGCTGTCTTAGAGGTACGCTCAAGGTCATTCAAAGCACCCGTGCTGGTTACACCCAACAACTCCTGCTCAGCAACACGACCTGCCACCAAGCCCGCCAACTGGTGCATGAAATGCTCTACGTTGTGGTTTACGCGCTCCTCTGGCAGATACCATGTAGCACCCAACGAGCGACCACGTGGGATGATGGTAATCTTCAATACTGGATCGCAGTGCTGCAAGCGCCACATAACGGTTGCATGTCCTGCTTCGTGAATAGCAGTAGAGCGACGCTCCTGCGCCGTCATAGGCATATTTCTACGCTCTAAGCCACCCACGATACGATCAATGGCAGCGAGGAAGTCCTCCTGCGTAACAGCACTCTTATCATGACGAGCAGCGATTAGTGCCGCTTCGTTACATACGTTAGCAATATCGGCACCTGCAAAGCCTGGAGTCTGCTTAGCAAGAAACTCTCTATCGAGCTTATCATCGAGCTTTAGCTTACGAAGATGTACATCGAAGATCTCCTTACGCTCCTTAACATCCGGAAGACCCACCTCAATCTGACGGTCAAAGCGACCAGCACGCATAAGTGCCTTGTCGAGGATATCTACACGGTTTGTTGCTGCAAGCACGATAACACCCGCATTAGTCTGGAAACCATCCATCTCGGTAAGCAACTGGTTGAGAGTATTCTCACGCTCATCGTTACCCGAGAAGCCTGAGTTCTTACCACGCGCACGACCGATAGCATCAATCTCGTCGATGAAGACAATACAAGGTGCCACCTTCTTAGCCTGCTCAAAGAGATCTCGAACACGCGAAGCACCAACACCCACGAACATCTCCACAAAATCGGAACCCGAAATAGAGAGGAAAGGTACATTTGCCTCACCCGCAACAGCCTTAGCAAGCAGAGTCTTACCCGTTCCTGGAGGACCTGCAAGTAGCGCACCCTTAGGAATCTTTGCCCCCAATGCCTTATACTTATCCGCCTTCTTGAGGAAGTCCACAATCTCCATAATCTCGACCTTAGCCTCCTCCAAGCCGGCAACATCCTTAAACGTTACTCGCTCCTTGTTGTTCTTATCCGACATCTGAGCGCGGGCCTTGCCCACATTCATAATGCCACCACCTGCGCCACCGCCACCTGCGCTGCGACGCATTATAACAAGGAAAAATACAAGGATTAGGATAAATGGCAACGCATCAAGGAAGTAACCCATAAAGCCCTTCTCGGTACGACCATACTTAACCACAACACTCTTAGCATCGGGATTATGCTCCCTAGCCACCATCTCCGCTCGCTCGATACGCTCTGCGAAGTACTGAACATCGCCACCAGTGTTGTATCGAATCTGAACACCCGTTGCAGGAAGTAGCTTGAAGCGCTCATCACCCTCCAACTGCTCACGTGCATCACGAACCAAATATACGCTCGCCTTCTCCTTATCAAGCACCTCGATACGCTCCACAAGACCACGCTCTACAAGCTCGTCGACCATATTCCAGTCGCCATCTATAGGTCTCAGCTCCGCAGAGCCAAACATCGAGTAGCCGAGGATAACAACAACCACTAAAGCCCAGAACCACATAAAGTTAAAACGTGGTTGCATCATAGGCTTACCCTTATTTACAGCCATATTCTATCTACGCCTCCTGAAACTTTACTCACCAAACTCGTATCTCTTCATTGGAGCATCTGCCCACAACTCCTCCAAGCGGTAAAATTCGCGAAGGTCGGTCTGGAAGATATGCACGATAACATCAGTGTAGTCCATTGCTACCCAGAAGGCATTCTGACGACCCTCAACACGCACTGGCCACTCTCCCATAACCTCAAACACCTTCTCCTCAATGCTATTTGAGATGGCATCCACCTGTGTTGTAGAGTCGGCATTACATACCACAAAATTAGAACAGATAGCACCATCGAAGCCCGATAGGTCGAGCGACACAATACCCTGTCCCTTCTTGTCGTCTATAGCCTCAACTATCGTGTTAATCAACTTTTCCAAATTCTCCATAATATCCTATTTTCAATTAAATTTCTTTATTGTGAAAGCGCACACCCTCACACACGCGTAGCGTACACTATAATACAATATCCTTGCAAAGATATGATTTTTTTCCATAATAACGAAGCCTCCGTATAAAAAAGTGTATCACCCCCTGCATTTGACTCTTTTTAGCGACTAAAATACCAGCCGATATCCATACGTCTTATAGTTAAATTTTCTCCTGATTTACGCATTTTAAAATCGTACTTCTGAGGGCATCAACAATAGACTGCTTGACATAGGTACGACTAACCGCCAACGCCACACGACGCGATGTTGCACCCTTAGCAATACTCTTTACGCGACTGCGACGCTCATGCGGAATAAACTCAAGCGCCATCTCTGGAATAATGGTCATACAAGAGGTACAATCTACCATTCGCATAAGGGTATCCAACGAGCCTGACTCGAAGTAGAAATGCGATGGAATATCGTTTGCAGCCTGACACAACTCGAATATCTGATCACGCATACAGTTACCGCGACTTAGTAGAATAAGATCCTTAAAATCAATATCTTCAATACGGATATTTGAACGCTCTGCAAGAGGATGGGAAGGTGAGATGTAGGCATAGAAATGATCACTAAAAAGATCATGTTCTGTGATACCATCGCCACAAGTTCCAGACGCCACAAGTGCAGCATCTATACGGTCGTGCTTAAGCGCTTCGATAATATCGGCAGTTACCATTTCGTGAATCTCCAGCTCCACCTTTGGAAACTCCTTAATAAAGGTTGGGATAAACTTATGAAGCAGGTATGGAGCGATAGTTGGGATAACACCCAAGCGCATCTTTCCCGCAGTCTCGCCACGCATCTCCGCCACCGACTCTCGAATATAGTTATACGAGCGCAATGTCTGACGCGCCTGCTCCAAGACCACTTCGCCCACTGCTGTAGGAATAATTGGCTTCTTAGTTCTATCCAATAGCACCACACCAAGCTCCTCCTCCAGCGCCTTAATCTGCATAGAGAGAGATGGTTGTGTTACAAAACAATGCTCTGCAGCGACAGAAAAACTACCGCAATTCGCCACCGCCATCAAATATTCCAACTGAATAATTGTCATATATCGATATGTTTTATTATAAGTTCTTCAAGTTTACTAACCACAAAGTTATAATAAAAATTTATATTTCGCAATAATATATAGTATATTCGCTAAAAATTTGCTATTTTTGTCGCTCGCGAAAATATAATAAGAAAAACAGATAAATGATGAAAAAAATAATTCTTACAGGAGACCGCCCAACAGGCAAACTACACCTTGGACACTTCGTTGGCTCTTTGAGTCGTCGTGTGGAGTTGCAGAACTCGGGCGAGTTTGACAAGATTTTTATTATGATTGCCGATGCTCAGGCGCTAACCGATAATGCCGACAACCCAGACAAGGTACGCGAGAACATTATTGAGGTTGCTCTCGACTACCTATCATGCGGTATCGACCCAACCAAGTCGACAATCTTCATCCAGTCATACGTTGCCGAGCTTTGCGAGTTGGCGTTCTACTATATGAATCTTGTTACCGTGCAGCGTCTCCAGCGTAACCCAACCGTAAAGGCGGAGATTCAGATGCGTGGCTTCGCTGAGAACAACAACGAGGAGGAGAATCAGCAGCGTAAGGGTACGCCAGTAGGTTTCTTCACATACCCTATCTCTCAGGCTGCCGACATCACAGCCTTTAAGGCTACTACCGTACCTGCAGGTGCCGATCAGGAACCTATGATTGAGCAGACACGCGAGATTGTACACAAGTTCAACTCTACATATGGCGAAGCACTTGTGGAGCCACAGATTATGCTCCCTACAAACTCGGCTTGTCTACGTCTTCCAGGCACTGACGGCAAGGCTAAGATGTCGAAGTCGCTTGGTAACTGCATCTACCTTTCGGATAGTGCCGAGGATGTAAAGAAGAAGGTTATGGGCATGTATACAGACCCTGACCACCTTAAGATAACCGATCCAGGCAAGGTAGAGGGCAACTGCGTATTTACTTACCTCGACGCCTTCTCTCGCGACGAGCATTTCGCTAAATACTGCCCAGAGTACGAAAACCTCGAGGCTATGAAGGATCACTATCGTCGTGGTGGCTTGGGCGATGTAAAGTGCAAAAAGTTACTTATCGCAGTACTTGAGGAGTTGTTGGAGCCTATACGTGAGCGCAGAAAGCACTACGAACAGCATATCGAGGAGGTGTACGATATTTTGCGTCGTGGCTCTGAGCAGGCACGCGCCACTGCTGCTGAGACCCTTGCCGATGTACGTCGCGCTATGCGTATCAACTACTTCGAGGATAGCGAGCTAATTGCTCGTCAGGCTGCCGAGTACAGAAAATAGTTATCAACTCAATGATAAAGTTAGAACAGAACATAAAGGAGAAGATCTATCAGGTCTACCTTACCATTACGCACCGTCTTACCGACTCGCAGACGATGGCAATACTCGCCATCTTAGTTGGTCTATGTGCGGGTATTGGAGCCTATATCTTCAACAACCTCCTACACACCATTACCCACCTACTCACATCGTGGACTCCCGAGGATCAAGCGCAGTGGTTGTATCTTATCTACCCTGCTATCGGTATCATTTTGGCGACTCTCTTTGTGAAGTACATCGTTAAGGATGGCATCTCGGAGGGTGTTACGCGAGTGCTGTACGCCATGTCGCGTAGCGACTCTCGCATCAAGGGTCATAACTGCTGGACATCCATTGTGGGTGGTGCTACAACCATCGGTTTTGGTGGTTCTGTGGGTCCTGAGGCACCTATCGTGCTTACAGGTGCTGCCATAGGCTCAAATATCGGAAAACTTGCCCGACTAAACTACAAAAACATCACATTGCTCCTCTGTTGCGGTGCTGGTGCTGCGGTGGCTGCGGTCTTCAAGGCTCCGATTACGGGCGTTGTCTTCGTGCTTGAGATTCTAATGCTCGACATCACATCGAAGTCTATCATCCCGCTATTGATGGCATCTATGACCGCCACTATTACATCGTTGGTACTGCACGGTTTCTCACCTATCTACGCAGTATCGCTTACCGAGAGCGATATGTTTCAGGTGGCACATCTACCGCTATTCATCCTACTGGGATGCTTCTGCGGTGTTATGGCATACTACTTTACCTCTGTAAACTCTAAGGTCGGAGGTTTCTACAAATCTATTACCGAGCAGTGGCGCAAGTGGCTATATGCAGGTCTTACGCTCGGCATCTTGATCTTTATCTTTCCACCGCTCTATGGTGAGGGTCATAACAGTTTTAGTTCGCTTATGGCTGGCGAGACCACCTCACTCTTTGATAACACACTATTCTACTCGTTGAACGAGGCAGACTGGTTCCTCATCATTTACCTTATCGCTATTATGCTATTTAAGGTGGTGGCAATGGCTACGACTAACGCTGCAGGTGGTGTGGGCGGTACCTTCGCTCCATCCCTTTTTGTGGGCGCATTTGCGGGTGCTACGATTGCAGTTATCTGCCGCACCACCTTCGGCTGGGATATCTCGATTACATCCTTTACTCTTGCTGGTATGGCGGGTGTGATGTCGGGTGTTATGAAGGCTCCATTAACAGCGATATTCCTTATCGCAGAGCTATCGAATGGCTACGGACTCTTTATCCCACTGATGATTGTGTCGTGTATCTCGTTCGCTGTGAACTACGGTCTTGACCGCGACTCTATCTACACCAAGCAGTTGCGTATGCGTGGCGAGTTGCTAACCCACGACAAGGACTCTTCGGCATTCGTATTCCTACGCCTCGACCAGCTTATGGAGACCGACTTTATCCGCCTACGCGAGTCTATCACACTTGGCGATGTGGTAAATATCATCTCCAACGCCCGCAGAAATATCTTCCCTGTGGTGGATAATCAGGATAAGCTACTTGGTATCGTGCAGCTCGACGACCTACGCCACGATATGTTCAACCGCGACAAGTGGGGTCGATCGATTATGCACTATATGATACAGCCACCAGATAAGATTCTTGAACACGAGATGATACAGAGCATCATGCCACGCTTCGAGCAGAGCAATACATGGATGCTCCCAGTTGTAGATAAGCAAAATCACTACTTAGGATTTATCTCAAAATCACGAATACTAAACTCATACCGCGAAGCACTTGTGAATGTTTCGCAGGCTGATTAACGACATTAATTAGAAATTAGAAATTAGAAATTAGTAATTAGTAATTAGTAATTAGTAATTTTATGAAAGAGAATGTTTTAGCTGATAAGAGCAAGCGTTTTGCAATAAAGATAGTACAATTGTACAAGTACCTTAACAACACACAACGCGAATACATTCTCTCCAAGCAACTACTTCGTTGTGGCACAAGTATAGGTGCTAATGCAAAGGAAGGTGCATATGCTCAAACTAAGGCTGACCTAATAACGAAATTATTTATTGCTCAAAAAGAGTGTGCTGAAACAGAGTATTGGTTAGAACTATTATACGAAACCGAGTATCTACCCAAAGATAAGTTTGAGAACTTACATCGTGACTGTCAAGAATTGATGAGAATATTAGTTGCCTCAACAAAGACTCTGCAAGGTAAAAATGAGGCAGAAAACAATATCCGACCTGAAACAGAGTAGAATATAATTTAGAGAATAAACAATATAACCAACAACGACAACAATAAAAAGTATTTAGTAATATGCTAATGGTAATCGCAAAAATTTTTACTAATTACTAATTACTCACTACTAATTATTTTGTCGATAAGACTAAACGAAGATTATGGCATTGCAATGTGGAATCGTAGGACTTCCAAACGTAGGTAAGTCTACCCTATTTAACTGTTTGTCGAATGCTCGTGCGCAGGCGGCAAACTTCCCTTTCTGTACTATCGAGCCTAACGTGGGCGTTATCACCGTTCCTGATGAGCGTCTTACAAAACTCGTGGAGATAGATAACCCTAAGCGCGTTGTGCCTACGACTATCGAGATTGTAGATATCGCAGGTCTTGTGAAGGGTGCATCTAAGGGTGAGGGTCTTGGTAATAAGTTCCTCGCAAACATCCGTAACACCAACGCTATTATCCATGTGTTACGCTGCTTCGAAAATGAGAATATCACACACGTTGACGGCACAGTAGACCCAGTCCGCGATAAGGGTATCATCGATACTGAGCTTCAGCTTAAGGATCTCGAGACTATCGAGAATCGTATTGGCAAGTGCCAGAAGCAGGCTACCGCGGGCGATAAGATTGCAAAGCGCCAGTACGACATCTTGTGTCGCTACAAGGAGGCTTTGGAGCAGGGTCTCTCGGCTCGTACCGTAGAACTCACTGCTGAGGAGCGCAAGACGGTATGGGATTTGAACCTTCTTACCGATAAACCAGTGTTGTATGTATGTAACGTCGACGAGGCTGCTGCCGTAAATGGCAACGCTCACACTGAGGCAGTGCGAGCAGCTATCGCCAACGAGCATGCCGAGATGCTTATCGTAGCGGCGAGTGCCGAGGCTGATATTGCAGAGTTGGAGAGCTGGGAGGAGCGACAGATGTTCTTGCAGGATATGGGTCTTGAGGAGTCGGGCGTAAGTCGTCTTATCAAGGCTGCCTACCGTCTTCTTGATTTGCAGACATTCTTTACTACAGGTGCTGACGAGAGCCGCGCTTGGACATTCCGTCGCGGTATGAAGGCGCCAGAGACTGCGGGTGTAATCCACTCTGACTTTGAGCGAGGCTTTATCCGTGCCGAGGTTATCAAGTATGTCGATTACGTAGAGCTTGGCTCGGAGCGTGCTTGCCGCGAGGTGGGTAAGATTGGCATCGAGGGTAAGGAGTATGTTGTTGAGGATGGCGATATCATGCACTTCCTCTTCAATGTGTAACCCAAAGCACTAATTTATTAACGACTAATTACGATTTTTACTATGAACAATCTTTGGAAATATATCATCATCGCTTCAGCTATAGTACTATCATCTATCGTGCTATCTGCAGCCTACACACAGCGTTACCGCACAAATACAGGTACCATCACCGTTACAGGTCTTGGTGAGACGCAGTTTACCTCCGACCTTATCGTTATCGAGGGTAGCTTTGATGCTGAGAACTACGACGCAGCGGAGGGCTATCGCAACTTGGAGCAGAGCCGCGAGAGCATTATCTCATTCCTCACATCTAAGGGTGTGGCACTCGAGGCTATAACCTTCAATATGCCAAGTACCTACAAGATGACCGAGTCGGTATATGAGAATGGTGATTACATAGGCTCACGCTTTACGGGATACCATCTATCACAGTCATTCACCATCGAGTCTAAGGATGTTGACACCGTGGAGGCAGCAGCACGCGAGCTACCATCGCTCCTTGCGCGTGGCATCTCTATCGAGGTGGACAACCCAATGTACTACTACTCAGGTTTGGAGAGCGTAAAGCTCGACTTGTTGGCTTCAGCAGCGGCAGATGCTAACGAGCGTGCAAGAAAGATTGTTGAGAATTCAGATGCCGAGCTTGGCAACCTCACATGGTCGCGTGCAGGTGTCTTCCAGATTACTGCAGCTACAGGTGATGAGGAGTTCTCAGCAGGTGGTAACTTCAACCTCTCATCACGCGAGAAGAAGGCGCGTGTAACCGTGCGTGCAGAGTATAAGATTAAACCAAAAGTAAAGTAAAATCATTAAAACGAAATATAGATTATGAGAGAAGTAAGAGTTCGTTTTGCGCCAAGCCCTACAGGCCCACTACATATCGGTGGTGTGCGCACAGCACTATATAACTACCTTTTTGCCCGCCGTCATGGTGGTAAGATGATTCTTCGTATCGAGGATACCGACTCACAGCGTTTCGTACCTGGTGCCGAGGAGTATATCATCGAGTCGTTGAAGTGGTGTGGCATCGAGATTGACGAGGGTGTAGGCGTAGGTGGTCCTCACGCCCCATACCGTCAGAGTGAGCGTAGAGAGATATATTTGAAGTATGCTAAGCAGCTTGTCGAGGCTGGATGGGCATACTACGCATTCGACACCCCAGAGGAGTTGGATAAGTTCCGTAGCGAGGCTGAAGCTGCGGGTAAGACCTTTGCATACAACTACGAGGTGCGCGAGAAGCTCCCAACATCGTTGGTGCTCTCTAAGGAGGAGGTCGAGGAGCGCATCGCACATGGCGACCAGTGGGTAGTACGTTTCAAGATGCCTGAGAACGAGGTTGTAAAGATGGATGACCTTATCCGTGGACACGTGGAGGTAAACACCTCAACACTCGACGATAAGGTGCTCTACAAGTCGGCAGATGCACTTCCAACATACCACCTTGCAAATATCGTTGATGACCATCTTATGGAGGTATCGCACGTTATTCGTGGCGAGGAGTGGTTGCCATCATTGCCTTTGCACTACCTATTGTATCGCGCCTTCGGCTGGACAGATACACAGCCAGAGTTTGCACACTTGCCACTTCTTTTGAAGCCTACAGGTAGCGGTAAGCTCTCGAAGCGTGATGGCGATAAGATGGGCTTCCCAGTATTCCCACTCTTCTGGACATCACCTACTGGCGAGACCTCACGTGGCTACCGTGAGGATGGCTATCTTGCTGAGGCATTTATCAATATGTTGTCGTTGCTCGGCTGGAATCCAGGTACCGAGCAGGAGATCTTCTCTATGCAGGAGCTTATCGATGCCTTCTCGTTGGATCGCGTATCTAAGGCTGGCGCTCGCTTCCAGCCAGACAAGGCTAAGTGGTTTAACGCACAGTATATGCACAACCTATCTGACGAGGCGTTGGCAGTATATATGCAGCCTATTTTGAAGGCTCACGGCATCGAGGTTTCGAATGCCGAGGCAGGCAAGGCAGCAGGCATTATGAAGGAGCGTATGACCCTCACAACAGATATGTGGGATTTGACATCCTTCTTCTTCGTAGCTCCTACAGAGTACGAGGAGAAGCTTGCTAAGAAGCAGTGGAAGGGCGAGAACCCTGCTATGCTTGCAGAGCTTCGTGGCGTATTGGAGTCTATCGAGGACTTCTCGAAGGAGAATACCGAGAACATCGTTCGCGCATGGATTGAGGCTAAGGGCTACGCTCTTGGTCAGGTGATGAACACCTTGCGTCTTGCATTGGTGGGTGCTGGTAAGGGTCCTGGTATGTTCGACGTTACGGAGTTTATCGGCAAGGGTGAGTGCTTGAAGCGTATCGACACTATTATCGCTACTCTTAAACCAGTTGAGTAATGGAGATTTTGCAGCATATATGGGGTTCTACGCCTGAGGGCGAGGGCATCATACTATACACTATGCGCAACGAGCGTGGCTCTGAGGTACAGCTATGCAACGTCGGAGCCTCTATCGTGAGCGTTAAGTTTGCCGACCGCGATGGCAACATCGAGGATGTGGCATTGGGCTACAAAGACCCTATGAGCTACTTAGGTGATGGCGCTGCGAGTGGCAAGACTGTAGGTCGTGTGGCAGGTCGCATCGCGCGTGGCTATATGGTTATCGATGGCGAGGAGTACCGTCTTGAGGTCAACAATGGCCCAAACCACCTACACGGTGGCGCTAAGGGTTTTGCCAACCGCTACTGGGAGGGTCGCGTGGAGACCAACCGTGTGGTATTCTCATACGTATCAGAGGATATGGAGCAGGGCTACCCTGGTGAGCTTGTTGTGGAGACCATCTACGACTTCGACGACGAGGATAACCTTGAGATTACCTTCGTGGCGAAGAGCAACAAAAATACAGTGCTAAACCTTACTAATCATCTATACTGGAATCTGCATGGCGAGGCTTCGGATAAGACAATCCTCGACCACGAGCTTCGTCTAAACTGCTCGCAGGTATTGGAGATGGATACCGTGCAGATACCTACGGGTAAGCTGCTCGATGTTAAGGGTACAGCTCTCGACTTTACTTCGTGGCGCAAGTTTGGCGACGATATAAACGACGAGTTCAACAATATCCGCACATACAAGGGCTACGACCACTGCTTTGCCGTGGATGGCTGGCAGAAGAATATCCTAAAGGAGATTGGTGAGCTACGTTGTGAGGCTACAGGTCGTAAGCTAACGATACTATCATCACAGCCTGCGGCGGTGCTTTATACTGGTAACTGGCTTGCTGGTGGTTGCCCTATCACTAAGTCGGGTAAGCGCTATCAAGACTATGCCGGTGTGGCAATCGAGTGTCAGGGCTATAGCGATGCGGTAAACCACCCAGAGTTCCCATCGATAGAGCTTAAGGCTGATGAGCTATACTGCCAGAAGATAGTCTTCAAATTTGGCACATTCTAATTATAAACCCTACTTAACCCAGATATAATGGCGTACGATGTTATAGTTATAGGCGCAGGTGCTGCGGGACTTATCGCAGCAGGCACAGCAGCAATGAGCGGTCGCTCGGTACTCCTTATGGAGAAGATGGAGAAGGCGGGACGCAAAATCAGAATCACGGGTAAGGGTCGTTGTAACCTTACCAATGCTCGCCCAGCCGAGGAGTTTATCGAGAAGGTGCGCACCAACCAGGAGTTCTTCTCGGTGGCATTTGCTGAGTTCAACAACCGCGCCACAATACGCTTCTTCGAGCGTTTAGGCGTAAAGCTTGAGATTGAGCGTGGCGAGCGCGTCTTCCCTAAGAGCGGCAAGGCATGGGATATCGCCAACGCTTTGGTAGACTTCTGCGAGGATAAGGGGGTTAAAATTATGTATAAGACCCAGGTTACGGGCATCGAGACCATGGCAGGCAAAGTTACGGGTGTGCGCTATCGCAACTCTCGTGGCTTCGAACGCAGAGAGGAGACCGAGCATGTCATCATCGCAACGGGTGGTGTGAGCTACCCTTCGACTGGCTCTACAGGCGATGGTTACAACTTCGCTGCCGACCTTGGACACAATATCGAGCCAGTGCGCCCATCGCTAACGCCTCTGGTAACATCACATCCACAGAAGGAGTACCTCAACGGTCTACTCTTGAAGAATGTTGGTGCAAAGCTATATGTCGACAATGAGCTTGTGCAGGAGGAGTTTGGCGAGCTTGGCTTCTCGGAGCGCGGTATTGAGGGCGCTGTGGCGCTACGTCTTAGCCGCGATGCTGTGGATGCCATCATCGACGAGAAGCGCGTGAAGATTATCGTCGATCTAAAGCCAGCACTCGACGAGGAGACCCTTCTTGCTCGTATCGACCGCGAGATTGCCGAGATGCAACCTTCGGAGTTTTTCTCGGAGCTACTTCGCAAGCTTGTGCCTAAGCAGATGGTGGTGCCTTTGGCTAAGGAGGTGGACTTCCACTCTAAGACATACGTTAGCAAGCTCACCGAGGCTGAGAAACTACGCCTTGTAAAGATTTTGAAGGGTATGGCATTCCCAATCTCAGACTATGCCCCATTCCAGTTCGCTATCGTTACAGCTGGTGGTGTGGACTGCGCCGAGGTAAACAAGTATACTATGGAGTCAACTCTCGTTAAGGGACTATATTTCGCTGGCGAAGTCCTCGATATCGATGCTAACACTGGTGGTTACAATATGCAGATTGCCTTCTCTACAGGTCGTCTTGCAGGACAGCTCAAAAAGTAAACCGCAAGCCTATGAAGCGATCAGGACGAACACTAAAACAGCGTCTGCAGGATATAAGCTATCTTCCATCATACCTCAGTCGCGCGCGCTACTTTCGTGGTCATGGCGTACACTCGCCCTTTGTCTACAACATTGTGCGCAAGGTTTTTATGCAGAGTAAGCTCTACAACAGCGACAACGCACTATACACTGCCCTACTATCTAAGGGTGTTGCTAAGCGTCGCGCTGTGCAGTTAGCCAACCTTACAGAGCATTGCGGGTACGATAATTGGTGTATCGACAGTATGGATGAGAAGCAGATGATTATTCTGACGCTCGACACTCGTTATACGGAGTTGGTACGCTATGCCGAGTATGCCCGCGAAAAGGGGGCTACGCTCTGCATCGTCAACCCCTACAACAACCGCGAGCGCTGGGAGGTGTGCCTCGGTATTATCGATGCTCACCCATCAACCACGATAGACAACCGTGCTTACCTGCTCGTCTTTAACAACCACCTACCAAAACAGCGATTTAGACTATGAAAATCTACACCAAGACTGGCGACAACGGCACCACATCACTTATCGGTGGCGAGCGCGTTAAGAAGTACGACCTTCGTGTCGAGGCATATGGCTCGGTAGATGAGCTTACCGCATTTATCGCACTGCTTAGCGATGTCCTTAGCGAGGATGAGCGCACAGAGCATATCCCCGCAGAGTTGGCAGCGATAGAATCACAGCTTATGAGCGTAGCAGCGCTTCTTGCTGTTGGCAAGGGCGGTCAGGATAAGGTTGCCCCTATCGCTAAGGAGCGTATCGAGATGCTCGAGGAGGCTATCGACCGTATGCAGGCGGAGCTACCAGTAATCACGAAGTTTACCATCCCTGGTGGTCATCGCGCCCTATCGCTCTGCCACGTATGCCGCACCGTCTGTCGTCGTGCCGAGCGCGCAGCACTCCGCGTAGCCGATGTAGCGGAGGTAGACACAAGCGCAACAATCTATCTCAACCGCCTCTCGGATTACCTCTATACACTCGGTCGTATAGTTACCGAGCGTTTGAAGGTCGAAGAGAAGTTGTGGATACCATAGAGTAGCTGAATATCAAATAATTTCGGGAAAGTGTTTGATATCTGAAATTATTTTATACTTTTGCATACTAAATAAGTACAACACCACGTTTGAAGAGCAATAAATTTAACGAATAAAACTTATATTACTATGTATTGGACACTTGAACTTGCATCTAAGTTGGAGGATGCACCATGGCCAGCAACAAAGGAGGAGCTAATCGATTACGCCATCCGTTCAGGCTCACCACTTGAGGTACTTGAGAACCTACAGGAGATCGAGGACGAGGGCGACATCTACGAGTCAATCGAGGACATCTGGCCAGATTACCCTTCTAAAGACGATTTTCTGTTTAACGAGGAGGAATATTAGTAGATTTTACCAGCCAACGTGCTGATAATCAAAAGAGAAACAAGAAATATAAACTTGTTTCTCTTTTTTTTGCATCCGTCATCATCCCTCCGCAACCCTTCTCCTACGGCATCCTCTGTGGGGTTGGAAAAATTTTCTTGTCTATTTTCTGATTCTTTTGTAAATCCTCTTACATATTGCAAAAAAATCACTACCTTTGTGTAGATGTAAACCTATGCTGACACTACTATGGCAAAACTTATCTCCGCAGACTTAACAAATAATAAACTTTGTATCCTTGAATACACTACTATTGGTAGGCAAATGCTATCATTTAAGAAAGATGCGTTTGATGCAAAAATAGTGTCACACACCTATACAGATATAGGTAAGGTTATCTTCGATAAACCTATTACGAAGATTGGAGATAGTGCATTCGAAGATTGCCACAGTCTAACAAGTGTAACTATTCCTGATAGCGTAACTTTTATTGTAAATTTTGCATCTTGTAATTGCAGTAGTCTAACAAGTGTAACTATTCCTGATAGCGTAACTTTTATTGGAAATTTTGCATTTTGTAATTGCAGTAGTCTAACAAGTATAACAATTCCTGATAGCGTAACTTCAATTGGGTTTAAAGCATTTTGTAATTGCAGTAGTCTAACAAGTATAACTATTCCTGATAGCGTAACGACGATTGGAAATTATGCATTCGAATATTGCAACAGTCTCAAAAACATAACTATTGGCAAAGGCGTTAGTGAGATAGGCAAGGAAGCATTTAAGGGATGTAATATAGACACAATAGTATGTTGCCCTAAAATACCACCAAAGATTGATGACTCATTTGGCAAGTTTGAAAATCTGATTGTTCCAACAGGTTGTGAGGAAGCGTATGCTAATTCTGATTGGGGACAGTATCTTGATTAGCAACACAATCGCTAATGCAATAACGTAAAGGTAAGAGGCTATCCAATAATGTATTGGATAGCCTCTATGTTTGTATGTGATAAAATCGCTCTTACTTAAACAGCGCCACTAACTTAGTTAGAATTTGCGCACCAATCCAGACATCGGTGCCGAAGCGCATCTTTGCCTTGCGCACCGCCTTTGCAAGCCATGGATATTGAGCAAAGAGGTCGAGCGAATAGAAGATTGAGTACCAGCCCATCTGCATCGCTATATCGTCCATAATTGGGGCGATAGGATTTTGCTCCTTAGGCGTATTCATATATCGGCTATAGAGGTCAACAAAATTAAGAGCATACTCGCGCTTGCGCTTCTTAATCTGCTGCGAGGTCATAGCGGTAGGATTACCCTTACGGTAGTGGTAGATATACTCATCAAGGAACGCCACACTCTTAGCATAGCCCACAAGCTGCGTAGTAACGAAGCAATCCTCAGCATAGCCATACTTCGGTATATAAATATCGTGCTCGAAATAGAGCGTGCGACGGATACACTTATTACATACCGATGCAAAGGAGCGGTGATTGTACATATTCCTTATATATAGCTCACGATTATTGTTATACTCTCTTTCGGGCTTTGGTTTCGAGCGCGTAGGATACTCCTTAACAAGGTTGAAGTAGACAATATCGGCATCTGTAGCCTCGATTTTGTGAGCAATCTTCTTAATCGAGCCCTCTGCAATCCAGTCATCAGAGTCAACATTGTAGATATAGTCGCCTGTAGCATTCTCTATACCTGTACGGCGTGCCGCAGGCAGACCGCCATTCTCTTTGTGGATAATCTTTATTTGTGGGCGCAGGTGGGTAAACTCACTATCTATAAGTTCCTCCAAAAGTTCTATCGAGCGATCCTTAGTGCCGTCGTTAACAAACACAAACTCAATATGTGGGTAGTCCTGTACAAAGAGTGTGCGTGCAAACTCCGTAATATACTTCTCAACACCATAGATAGGTGCTATAATTGATATGCGTATAGGTGTATTGCTCATCGTTCTACTTTTTTACTCTGCCACTATTCATCTTATACTCATAGGAGTGTCTACCCTCGGCTCTAAAGTCGGTATGGTAGCGCTCTAGTACCTCACGAAAGACCTCGTCGTACATAGGGATAAAGAGGTCGTTGTGCGCCATCATATTATCGATAATCTCCTGTGCAAGAGCGCTTGTCTGGCTTAGGTCATTACCCCCGTTATAGAAGGATGTACCCTTAATAGAGCCTGGCGAGACATTAAGGATTCTATTCTTCGAGCCTGCAACCTCAAGTTCCACATTTACGCTCTCGATAAATATCTTCAACGCAGCCTTTGTAGCGCCATAGACTGCAAACAATGGCGAAGACATAAAGCCTGCGATGCTACCCATAACACCACAATAAAAATCCTTGTCGCCAAGCAGACGATCGTAGAAGTGTCGGATAATGCGTATCACAGCCGTAGTGTTGACACTAAAGCTATCAACGATATGAGACTCCTCGACATCGGCAAAGTGTGCCAAGCGACCAAAGCCCGCGGTTATCATAAGAGTATCTACACCTTTAAACTCGTCAAATAACGAGAAGTCCTCGCTACGCAGGTCGGAATTGCGATATTCGAACTTTGCATGCGCATACTGCGGGTCTACATCTACCCTATCGACGATATATACCTTGCCATACGCCACATCCTCGGCAAGCAACGTAGCAATAGCGAGACCGATGCCATTAGCACCACCTACAACCAATGCCTCTCTCATAGCTTAAAGAAGTTTTTGCGCTCCATAAACTGCTCCATAATACGCGCCATGGCAATACTCTCCTTAGGTGTTAGGCGTGGCGAGTAGCTACGGTTGTTCACGATGCAAGACACGAACTCCTGAAGCTCGTACCTTAGACCCGGCTCATCCCACTTATAGAAGTACTTTTTATTCTTGTTCTGATCCTCGTAGCGTAGCTCGAAATAGTCGGTCTTCCACCAAGGCGATGGCACATAGACATAACCCTGCGTACCAGAGATAACGAGGTTACCCTCAGTCTTTACGCCCAAGCCGAGCTGAAACGATGCAACAGAGCTGTTGTAGAGCATAATACCACGAGTGTAAATATCTACACCACTCTCATTTTCGCGGCTATAGAAGTTGACGTTGCTATGCTCAGTACCCAAGAGCTTAAGAATAGGCAACAACGGATAAGAACCCATCTCATACAACGAGCCTCCCGCCTGCTCTGGGTCAAGTTCACGGTGTAGATTTTCGTTACCCCAGAGCTTAGACTCCGAGGCATCAACACCCACAACTTCGCCAATAAGACCACTCTTAACCAGAGTTATAAGGTGGTTGAAGGCTGGACAGTAGGCAGTCTTATTTGCCTCCAAAAGCACCACGCTCTTCTGCTCAGCAAGAGCATACAACTCCTCAGCCTCAGCACCACGAAGCACCAACGGTGTCTCACACAAGACGTGGCGACCATGCTCCAAAGCATACTTAGCCTGCGCATAGTGGCATAAGTGAGGTGTTGCAAGATATACCGCATCCGAGGCTTCAACAAGCTCCTCGAACGATGCAAACTGAGTAGCAATACCATGCTGCTGGACAAACTCCTCTGCCGTAGCACGATTAATATCGTATACACCCGAGAGATTAGCAGCATCGACATAGGCGACCTCACGCGCAAAACGGTTAGCAATGCGACCACAACCCACAATACCGATATTTACGATAATCTCGCTCTCGGCACGCAACATCGTTGAGCTGACACCCTCGGTACGTGGAAGATATACAACCTCACAAAACTCATTTAGGTAGTCGAACTTACCAACCCAATCCGAGCCAATAGCGAAGATATCAACCTCGTAACGAAGGATATCGTCAATCTTCTGACCCACATAGTCCTCGATAATAACCTGATCTACAAGACCGGTGCTTTTTATCGCCTCGACGCGCTCAAGCACGTTGTTACGAACATTTAGCTTACCGCGCTCGCGGTCAAAACTATCATTTGTAACACCCACAATAAGGTAGTCGCCCAACGCCTTTGCGCGACGCAAAAGATTGATATGACCCTCGTGTAGCAGGTCGTATGTGCCGTATGTTATAACCTTCTTCATCGTTCTCGGTTGTTTACTTTCGTGCAAGAATCTCCTCGCGATAGTCCACCGCATGTATATTCGCTAAAATCTGCTCCTCGGTAGGCATCTTCCGCCAGTCGCCGTATACGTTTGTAAGGTATGCATCCATGTCCTTAGGCACTGGGAACTCGTAACCCTCGAAACGAGCCTTACCCAATGGAAAGATATCCTTAGCGTAGAACGTACTCTTAGGCCAACCAAGACCGAGCGTATAGTGATACTCACCCTTAGGGTTAATAAGTCCTATAAGACGCAAAATTGGAATGATAAATCCAAAGCAGATAAACTGTATAAGACGCGTAACGAAGTGGCGCAACCACTTAATCTTGATATATATCGACAGATGCTCAAGATTACGATAGATAACCTTTGCCGCACGCGAAGCGAAGTAGCTAGTCTTCTCAATAGAAAATACATCCAAGAACTTACCCTTATAGTTAAGATACTTGTAACGACCACCATATATAGCGACGCTCTCACCACGCTTACGGAACTTACCAAAGTTATTTGTGTACTCTATATCGCTACGCATAGTCTGGTAGACATACTTATCACTATCAAGTTTGAGCAGAATCTTCTCCAAACGCTTAGCATCCTTACGCATCATCACAATATCAACATCATCATCCCATGGAATAAATCCCTCATGACGTGCAGCTCCGAGCAACGTACCCGAACTTAGCCACCACTGAATATTATTCTCGTTGCATATCTTCGCTATATCGAGAAGCATCCCAAGTAGCTCCTTCTGATTTTCGCGCAATTTAGACCCCTCTGGATTGTATCTCTGCTTTAGAGTCTCCTTATCTACCATACTGTTATATAATTGTTTGAGCCTTATCGACTATTTTGTTCCGTATATCTCTCGAATATAATCCTGATTGTGGATACTCTTGCGTATCTGCTCCTCTGTTGGCATCTTGCGCCAGTCGCCATAGACACGCGTAAGGTAAGCATCCATATTCTTCGGTGCAGGCATCTGCTCGCCTTCGAACTCCGTTGTTGTGAGCGGGAAGGCATCACTCGCAAAGAAGGTGTGCTTCGACCAACCCTGACCCAATGCGTAATGGTACTCGCCCTTAGGGTTGATAAGACCTATAAGGCGCAAAATTGGGAAGACAATACCCAAGCACAACAACTCGATAAGCCTAATCAACGGCTTACGGATAGCACCGCATCGAATATATGAAGTTAAGTGCTGCAGGTTACCATAGATGGTACTTGCAGCCTTAGCAGCGAAGAAGCTCGTCTTCTCAATCGAGAAGATATCGAAGCCTATGCCGCACCATTTGTAGTAGTCATAACGACGATTATTAACCGAGATACGACCCTCGCGCTTACGATACTTACCGAAGCAGTTTACATACTCCACATCACTACGCATCGTATGGTAGACAAACTCCTTATCCTCCATCTTGAGCAATATCTTCTCTAATCGCTTTGCATCCTTGCGCAACATCACGATATCGATATCGTCATCCCATGGAATAAAGCCCTTATGGCGCGCTGCTCCGAGCAGAGTACCCGAACTTAGCCACCATTTCAAATTATGCTCCTTACAGATAGCATCCACCTTTTTAAGCATCCTAAGCAGCTCATTCTGATCGCGTCTTAGCACCGAGCCTTCAGGATTATATCTCTGCTTGAGTTCTTCGGCATTAACCTCAATACTACTTCCAACCATACAGTCTCCTCATTGTAATTGCAAAAATAGTCATTTTTTTTCATATAAACCAGAAAAAAGAGTACCTTTGCTATAATAAACATAAAAAGTTATACATATGAGGCGTATTGGTGGCATCATTGGATGGGGACTCAATAGATTTACGAAGCTATTCGGAAACATAATGTCGGCTGTGGCAAGATACTCCACAGATGTCAAACGAGGCAGAGTGCTATGTTGGGCATATAACTACAAACAGTATGGCTGCAACCCTCGATACCTTACTGAGCATCTTCTTGAAAACTACCCAGATATGGAGATTGTGTGGGTTTTCCGTAAGGGCATCTACACAGATGGTATCGACAAGCGCATCAAGTGTGTAAGATTTCGCACGTGGGAGTATCTAAAGATGGTTAATAGTGCCGAGTTCCTCGTTACCAACTCGCGCACCGACCCATGGCATATCTACTGGTGTAAACGTCCCGAGCAGAAATATCTTATGCTCTGGCACGGTGGCGCAGCACTCAAGAAGGTGGAGCGTGATGCCGAAGATAAGCTCGGATATAGCTACTGGCGTAAGGCAAAGCGCGACTCCGAGGTCTGCGACCTTATGATCTCGGGATGCACTGCCAACACTGACCTTATAAAGCGTAGCTTCTGGTACTCGGGAGAAGTGCTTGAGGCTGGCATTCCGCGCAACGACATCTTCTTCGACAAGGAGCAGCACCGCCAAATTCGCGAGCGCCTTAACCGCGAGTACAACATACCTGAGAATCATCGTATTGTGATGTACGCCCCCACCTTCCGTCGCAGTGGCACAATAGAGCCTTACCGCATCAACTGGCAGGAGCTAATACCACACCTTCGCAATAAGTTCGATGGTACTGAAATCACCGTACTTCTACGCCTACATCCCAACCTTATTGGCAAGGTAGACACCTCATCGCTACAGAATAGCCCTGAGGTTATAGATATGACCTGCTACCACGATATGCAGGAGCTACTATGTGTGAGCGATATGCTTATTACTGACTACTCAAGCTCGATGTTCGACTACGCAATGTTGCGTCGCCCATGCCTACTATATGCCACCGATGTCAAGGAGTACGACCGCGGCTACTACTACGACTTTAGCGAGCTACCATTTCCTCTTGCCCAGAGTGGTACAGAACTTGTGGAACTTATCGCAAACTTTGACTTCGAGAGCTACCTTGCCGAGTTGGATAACTTCCTAAACAACACTTTGGGATTAAAAGAGCGTGGCGTAGCAGCAAAAGAGTTGGCCGAGTGGATGCGAAAGCGAATGATATAGCACACACTTTTTTAAGAATTACAACATAACCATCATAACATTATTGTAAAATCGGGCAATTTGTAAAAAAAATGCTATTATTTGCGTTTTTTTTTGGCAAAAAGTTTTGGAGAATAAAAATATTGCCGTATATTTGCACCGTCAAAATGAGACAAGCTTATTTGGTGGATTCATCTAAGGGCTAGGATACATGCCTCTCACGCATGACATAGGGGTTCGAATCCCCTATCCACTACTCGAAACAGATAACTTCGGTTGTCTGTTTTTTTTTGTTTATTCGTCTTTGATATACAGAACTGGCGAGTGCATCGCCTTATGCTTTTAGACCGTTTGTATTAGCAAGTAAACTTGCATACAACTGTCCCAACCCCAACCTTTGTTTTTTTGCTCTACATACTCCACGATACAAACTCTTCTGTAGTGCATATGACATTCCAAACTAAAAGAGGGGTTGAGCAAATAGAAGATGTATATTGCTCGGCAAGCCTGAGCTAAAAGGTATTTGCTATACTACGCAGCTCCCCTACATATTGGATAGGTAATCGAAGTATTTTTATAAAAAATGTAGTAAATTTTGGTTTTGTATTTGCAATTATAAAATATTGTAGTATCTTTGCACCGTCAAAATGAGACAAGCTTATTTGGTGGATTCATCTAAGGGCTAGGATACATGCCTCTCACGCATGACATAGGGGTTCGAATCCCCTATCCACTACTCGAAACAGATAACTTCGGTTGTCTGTTTTTTTTGTTTATTCGTCTTTGATATGCAGAGCAGACGATTACATCGTCTAATGCTGGCTTATTGGTCAAAAGCATCACTCGGCTGGCACACAACTACCAGTAGTGCCACCTTTCCGCACATACCCGCAAAAACCACATACGTACAAACACAAAAAAAAGGATAACCTTTCGATTATCCTTCTTGGCGGTGCGTAGGGGACTCGAACCCCTGACCCCGTGCGTGACAGGCACGTATTCTAACCAGCTGAACTAACGCACCAAGATTTTTAGAACCTTGCTCTCAAGAGGTTTATTTCTTGATTGCGATGCAAAGGTACTGCTTTTTTTTTATTCTGCAAATTTTTCTACAACTTTTTTCAAAAAAAATTACACTTTTTTGAAGAAGGAAAATTGCACGCTACCATAACTTCTTGACTGCCAAAACAATGGGTGATTTTCATAATTTCTATCTTTTGAGTGCTCAAAGATAAGAAATCCATCCTCCGAGAGTAGGTTACGCTCGAAAACAAGTTTAATAACTTCGTCGCTACCTTCCAAATCATATGGTGCATCCGAGAAAATAAGGTCAAATTTCTTAGTGCAGCTCTTCAAATATAGGAAAGCATTAGCCTTTACAGCGTAGAAGTTCTCAAACCTTAGCTCCTTTGCAGTCTGGCGTATAAAGTTATGATGTACGCTATTTACCTCCACCGAGGTCACGCTACGCGCCTCACGCGATGCAAACTCATAGCTTATAGATCCTGTCCCCGAGAAGAGGTCGAGAACATCAAGTTCCTCGAAGTCCACAAGGTTTACAAGTACATTAAAGAGATTCTCCTTAGCAAAGTCTGTTGTAGGTCTCGCTCTAAGGTTGCGTGGTGGCACGATGGTACGACCACGATATTTCCCACTTATTATACGCATAGCTTCATACATTTGCGACACGCTCTATTTAGGCGCTCTACATCGCCTATCGCGCGCGCGTACATATTATATATACCATATACACGATTTATACTCTCGAGATAGAAGAGTATATCTGCATCGTTCTCCACCTTTATCGCCTCGGCAAAGCGTAAGCCTGCCTTATACACGCGCACAAAAAGCACATTGTTATATAGCGCGATATATGAACCATCTTCGATATCGTCGCCAGCAAGTAGTGGCGAGGTATAACTAACCTTTACACCCGAAGCCTCTATTGCCTCAACGCACGCGGCACTTACCGCCATAATGGCTACCCTACTATTGTGCGCTGCACTGCATATCACAACCTCGTTCTCTGCCACCACATATCCCGTAGCCACAAGGTCTTGCTCTGCATCTGCAAGCACAAAACCAACCTCTGGACGTAGCACGGTCTTCTCAGTTACAATCTCCACTACAGCACCATCACCGACACTCTTGATAGCCTCAATATCGTTGTTAGAAAAAGCGTGTCCACCCGACATAAGGCGGATGGACACATTATTTAGCATATTGCACGCCATAATTACTCTGTCATGCCACCCCAGCTACCAGCCTCGTTAGTAGGCTCCTCAAGGCTACCAAAAGAGATACCAAAGAACTCAAGATCCATTGGGATAGGATGTGCCTCGCCAATCATATACTTAGGATTACGAGTTACAGTAGCCTTAAGACCCTCAGCCTTCATCTTCTTAAGATCCTCGTTAGCCTCCTGGTGGTTGATGAAATACTGGAACTGGTCGTTCAACTCATTCCAGAACCACTGGTTATAGGTATCAGTATCGATGAACTTGATGTAAGGTGCGTGGCAACGAATAAGGTGAGTGCGGTAGCTACCAACCTCATAAGTGATAGTATCGAGGCGGAACTCCTCCTTATTGTGTGTGAATGGAATATAGCGCAAATCGCGAATCTGCTCATCAGTAAGACGAGATACACCGAAATCGTCATCAAAGAGAGTATCACGAGCTGGAACACGTGTTACACGCTCGTTCTTCCAATTCTTGTCCTTGCGCAACTCTGCCAAGATCTCTGCATTCTTAAGGTTGTTCTCATCGTAAATCTGGCTACGGTACTCCATAGTGCCGTTAAGAGCGAAGTCGATAAGCTCATCCCAGTTTGTAGTAAACTTCTTGTTAGGATTAGAATCGCGGTAACCCTGCACCAACTTGATGATGTACTCCTCCTTCTCGATCACAGCCTTGCTACGCTCAGCAAAGTGACTCTGGAACTTGATAGGTGTTGAAAGCATACTCCAAATCCAGAAGAGTAGAGCGCAAACAATCGCTACAAGCAATAAAGTAAGACCTGTTTTTTTCATTTTAGTTATTTATTATTAAGTTTGTATCGGCAATTTAAGTTTAACGAAACACGGGGCTTTATGCTTAGCACACATATTTCGCATCAAATTTACGCAAAATTATCGGTTGACGCAACATTTAGCCAAAAAAAAATAATAGAAAAGCTCTCTTTTTGGCTTGCCGATGACGACTACAGACGACTCTTCCTGCTTAATGGCTATGCAGGAACAGGTAAGACGACCATCATCGCAGCACTTGTAGCAGCACTTAAAGAACTGGGTATCAAGACTATATTGCTCGCTCCTACGGGGCGTGCTGCTAAAGTATTGTCGCACTATGCAAATACCGATGCATATACCATACATAAACGCATATACCGCGAGCGAAGTATTACAGATTACGAGTCGAAGTTCTCGTTGGACTACAACAAGGAGAAGGGCGCGGTATTTATTGTTGATGAGGCCTCGATGCTCTCCTCTTCCTCCTCTGAGGGTGCGGTATTCGGTTCGGGCGATTTGCTTGACGACCTTGTGCAATATGTACGTTCGGGTAAGGAGTGCCGATTGATGCTTGTGGGCGATGATGCTCAGCTACCGCCTGTGGGAAGCGATATAAGTCCTGCTTTGGACCCTATATCGTTGTCGCACTATGGCGATGTGGAGTATGCCACTATGGACGAGGTTGTGCGCCAAACTACCGACTCGGGTATTCTCTTTAACGCCACGATGATACGCTGCATGCTCGAAAATCGCATATATGAGGTGCCTCATTTCGATTGTTCGTATCCCGATTTTAAGAGTATAAATGGTGGTGAACTACTGGAGACTCTGCAGGATTGTTATGACCGCTATGGCTCGGATGAGACAATCGTTATCACGCGCTCGAATAAGCGAGCTAATAGATATAATGAGGGCATTCGTAGATATAATCTCTCGGCAGAGGAGGAGATCGAGAGTGGCGATATGCTTATGATTGTAAAGAACAACTACCACTATGCCGAACACGATAAGGAGTCGCCTATGTCGTTTGTAGCTAATGGCGACGTAGTACGCCTCAAGCGCATACGACGTTTCGAGGAGTTCTACGGCTTCCGCTTTATAGATGCCACGCTCCAATTTCCCGACTACGACGACTATCAGATGGATGCAAAAGTTATGCTCGACACCCTTAGTTCGGAGTCGCCATCGCTAACTCGTGAGCAGAGTAAAGAGCTATTTTATGAGGTGGAAAAGGATTATCTCGATATTAAGTCTAAGAGTAAGAGGTATAGAGAGATACGCGAAAATAAATACTTCAACGCTATGCAGGTTAAATTTGCCTATGCGGTGACCTGTCATAAGGCGCAGGGTGGACAGTGGAGCGTGGTCTTTGTGGATCGTTGCCTGTTTGGTGATGAGCCTATGTCGAAGGATATGTTGCGTTGGTTATATACCGCCATCACTCGTGCTACGGAGAGGGTGTATTTAGTAAACTTCGACGAGCGTTTTTTTGATGCTGAGTAGTGCATATTTTATATATTTCACATAAATATGCCGAATAATAATAATAATAATAATAATAATAATAATAATAATAATAATAATAATAATAATAATAATAATAATATATTTGGTTTTTCATATTTAATTTTCTACTTTTGTAAAAAGTAAAACAAACCAATAAACAAATACACCTATGAAACGATTATTTGTATCTTTGGCACTATGTGCTATGGCGCTTGTATCTTTTACAGCGTGTAATGAGCCAGTAGAGGATAAAGGTCCAAGTGCTGGTAATTTCGAGAATTCTGAGTTGACTCCAGATGCACACAAGCAGAGATTGGAGGAGATTGCTCTTGATGTACTTGATATTGTTGATCCTGCAGATGTAGAGGAGCTTGCTATTGCTCTTGCGTCGCTTGCTGAACGCTATGAGGATGAGGAGGGTTACGAAGATATTTACGCCCTTTCGTGTGCTGTAAGGACACTATCTATCAATGGCATTGTAGATGTTGTTACACGCGCTTCGGAGCAGTATATTATCGATGCCAATGCTGAAGATTTCCCATATAATGGTCTATGCTTGGTTATTGACGAGTATGGCGAGCCTTATGCTGAGGAGTGTGAGCCTGGTACATGTAAGGTGATGTGGGACAATGCTGTTGCTACATTCACTTGGGGTGAGAATAATGGTCAGTACACAATGTATGATGAGGAGTATGACGAGGAGTATATTGTTAAAATTCCATCTTATATCAATGTGTCGCTTGCTATTGATGGCGTTGAGCACCTTAATGTAAATGTTGAGCCAAATTTTACAGACAAATACACCTATGCACCAAATGTTGTTATTAAGATTAATGGTGGTTACGAGATTGCTACTCAGGTAGATGCCAATAGCAATAAGGTGGGTTCTGCCTACACATTCTCTAAGGATGGTCAGAAGATTATCGGTGCTGCTGCGAGTGTAAATGTTAAGGGTATGACAAATCCTGACAATTGGTATGTAGAGTACTACGATGAGTTCTGGGAGGAGTATGTAACTTATGTTGATCCATCTGTTTACTTTGTTGAGAACGCTACTGATGCTGCCCTACAGTTTGACCTTCTAACGCTCTCTATTCTCGCTGTTGGTGACCTTGACGCTCTCTTTGAGAAGGTTGAGGCTCTTGAGGATAAATATGTTATCTACGATGAGGAGGATAATTATAATGAGGCTGCAGAGAAGGCTCTGTATGAGGAGTTTTGCAAGTACCTAAATAAGTATTTAGATATAGTTGCTATCTACAATGATACACAGGAGAAGATTGCAGATGTTGTATTCCAATCAAGAAAAATCGAGGATTATGGCTGGGTTTCTTACACTTGTGAGCCAATCCTTGTTTTCCCTGATGGTAGCAAGTTTGCCTTCGAGGATTACTTTACAGCGGATAGTTTCAGTACCCTTGTAGAGCGTATTTTTGAGATACTTCCACAGTAGATGTTTTTAACTTATATGGGGCTGACTAAAAAGTAACTTAGCAAGCCCCCATAACCTAAGAGAGTGAATAAAAAGATGTAGTTTTAGGCTTGCGAAGCCCGAAAAAGCGGAGTTTACTTAAGCGTAAATGAGCATTCCCAGGGCAAGCCAATTTGTTGAGAGAATAGTGCAGATACTTTCGCTCGGCGAATTTCGAGGCGATGGGCTGTACTTAGGCGTACTGCCCATTGCTGAGATAATTCGTTAGCGGGAGTAGATGCGCTGTTATATCAACAAAGAACGACAAAATACACTTTTTATTCACTCTCTATTTTTATATTATATGAGAATAAAACCGATACTACTAATCCTACTACTGATGATAGCCATTCGTGGCTATGCTCAGCAGGATAGCATCACGCTACACTATAGCGTCGATGATATTGTTGTGTCGGCACGTCAGCAGATTATCTCCGAGCCAGACAGGAGCGGTAATGTCTCGATAAATCTGAGCGCTTTGCAGGATATGCCACGCTTTGCAGGCGCAGTAGATATTGTCAAGCTATTGCAATACACCCCTGGTGTTGTATCCACACAGGAGGGCAACACCTCGCTCTATGTGCGTGGTGGAGACAGCGGTCAGAGTCGCATACTTATCAATGGCGTACCTCTATACACGCCATCACATCTGCTCGGTTTCTTCTCGGTACTCAACCCTGCACACCTAAGCGGTCTTACGCTCTACAAATCGGGCATACCCGCACACTATGGTTCATCGACAGCATCTGTAACCGACATACGAACACACTCATACCTACCACAGAAGTATGGCATCGAGGGCAATGTGGGCATTATTGAGTCGGATGCTACGGTGCAGATACCCATAGGCGAACGACTCGGCATCTATCTCTCGGCACGCCACTCCTACGCCTCGTGGCTCACAAACCTTATCCAAGTAGACAATGCATCGATGCATTACGAATTTGGCGACTACGGCATTAGCATCGTGAGAGATATGGGCGAGGTGGGTCGCTTGAAGATAAATACACATTTCAACAACGACAACACTAAAGCCTTCGCCCAGTCGTTTAGTAGCGACGGCAACCTGCGTTGGTGGAATGGTCTTGGTAATATCTCGTTGGAGAGCCACATCGGCAAGCGTGTAACAACCGAGAACACTCTCTATAGTTCGATATACGACAACTTACTTGATATAGTTGTTGCGAGCAACCGCTATGGCGTGAGTGCTGGTGTGGAGAGTTACGGAGCATCCAACATCACGACTATAGACCTAAACGCCATAAGCCTCACCACTGGTGCGAACTATGAATACCGTCGTGTGCGACCACAGCACATCGTAGCATTAGATGGCACAACGGCTAATGGTGCGCCATTAGAAGCGACACACGAAAGTGCGATATTTGCCAATGCCAACTACCGTACTTTCAACGACATATACTTAAACACCGGCATACGCCTATCGATATACAAGAACAACCGCGTATGGTGTTTCCCAGAGCCTCGCATATCGCTATCGATGCCTCTATCGGCAACGATGCGTGCGTGGGCGAGTTACGATATGATGGTGCAGTATCTACTGCTTGCACCGCAGTCCAATATGTCCTTTGCTACGGACTTCTATGTTAGCAGTTCCGCAAAGACACCGCCACAGTTATCACATAACTTCGCCATAGGCATCAGCGACAGCCACGATAGACTACGCTACAGCGTGGAGGTATACTACCGATATATGAAGAATGTTATCGAGTATGAAACCTCTATATTCGAGGTGCTTTCGGGCGAGAACAACTACACCACAAACCTGTATTCAGGTATAGGCGAGTCGTATGGCGCAGAGACTAATATCGGCTACACCACCGCGACCCTTGACCTACAGCTAAACTACACCCTATCGCGCTCACTACGCCAGTTCGACGAGATAAACGGTGGCAACCCCTACCCTGCGCACTCCGACCGCAGACACAACCTCTCGTTGCTCGCATCCTATAGACCCTCGCCACGTTGGACTCTCGCTGCGACCTTTGTCTACGCCACAGGTGCGCCATATACCGCGACAAAAGGCATCTATATCAGTGGCAACAACTTCCTAAAGGAGTATGGTTCGTACAACGGAGGCAAACTACCTGACCTACACCACCTCGACCTATCTGCAACATATTGGTTTAAGCGCAGTAAATCGAAGCATAGTGGCATAAACCTATCGGTATACAATGTCTACGCCCACACCAACCCACTTATGATATCGTGGGATGTAAACATTGATAAAGATAACACTATCCATATAAAGGAGCATCTGCATACCGTATACACCATTATCCCATCGATAAGTTGGATATTTAAGTTTTAAGAGATGAGACGCTACGCACTACTATTTATAGCCTTGCTTATGTTTGCAGGGTGCATAAAGCCCCAAGAGCAAGATGATAGTTTCCGCTATCGTCTTGTGGTGGACGGTCGTATCGAGCAGGGACATAGTGCTGTGGTTATGCTCTCGCAAAGCATACCATACAACGACTCCTATAGCGAGAATGTATACAGAAAAATGGCAATATGGGGTGCAAAGGTAACTATTGTTAATGGCTATAGACGCGAGGTGCTTACAAGTCGCAGGGACTCGCACTACCCCACCGAATTTGTATATACAGGTTCCCAAATCACCGGTGAGGTGAACGAAACATATACCATAGAGATAGAGTATAGCGGACATAGTTGGCGCGCAGAGTGTACTATCCTGCCACCTATAGAGTTGCACGACATAGAGGTTGTTGCCGAGGGCAAGGATGAGTATAGCATCAAGGCGACACTACCGCCATCACCATACCCTTGTAGCATAGACTGCTCGATTGATGGTAGCACATACTACGCCCCAACAATTTTAGGCATATACGCACCCTCGGATAGCGAGCGACGCATAACCATCAACCCTCCTTCCGACAAACTTATGCGCGAGGGCTATAGCATAATGTTTAGTGGCAAGGAGAGAGTAACACTTCGTGTAAATACTCTATGCGACTTTGGCTACACCTACTGGCGTAAGTGGGAGGATAACTTTATCAATAGCATAAACCCTATCTTCCCCTCAACATCCAACCTCCCCACAAATATCTCCAACAACGCCTACGGCATCTGGTCGGGATATGGCACAAGCTACTACCATCTCGGAAAACTTAGTGCGTATGGAGCAGAAAATCACAATACAAACTGATAAGTGAAAGGTGAAAACAATACAAATGGGCAGTACTTTAAAGTACAGCCCATTTGTATTTATTTTTGTTAGCTGCAGTAGATGTCGACCTTATCACAAGGAATTTAGAAGGAGATGCCGGTTTGGAACAACACAAAACTAAACTCCGTTGTTGGGTTATAGATATAACCCGCCTTTACTGGAATAGTGTAGTCGCCAAGTTCGAACTCCTTAAGTGCCATAAGACTTAGGTTGGTAACATTGAAGCCAGTGGCAGGATTATCGAAATCGTAGGTATCGCCAAGGCGTGATGGACACCAGAAAGCGCCAGTCCAAGGTGATGCACCGGCTGTTAACTCAAGGTCGAAGAGATTACATACTGGGTGCGTATATGCCGCTTCAAAGTATGATGAGTATGCCTGCTTACCGTTAGGAAGTATGTCCCCTGAGTGGATAAAGGTTGTTGCCCAATGTAAGCGTAGGCGCTCGAAGAATGTGTAGTCGATAGTAGCTGTAAGGCTATGGTTATCGCCATTAAATGGGTCCATAGTCTCCATCTCGCCACATACACCCCAAAGCACATCGTAAAGAGTAACAGTAAGATTCTCATTCTCGTAGCCAAGGAAGATATCGAACTCATTATACTTGCTTATAAGCGAGTGGTTAGCCCATAGATCGATGTAGAAGTTCCCATAACCAAACGATACACCTGGCTGGAGCGATGGATCAAACATATTACGATTACCACCACGATAAGACTGGTCGAAACCGCGCCAGATATAGTTCGATGCCATATCAAAAGATGCTCCCCACCAGAATCCATCATCCTCGCTCTCCTCAGTAGCAAGGGTTATAGGCTGCTCGTCAGTGGTTGTAGTGCCAATCATTGGCATAGTAGCCTCTGCTGTAAATGCAATAAGCATTGAGGCAAGAAATAGAGTAAACTTTCTTGTCATTTAAGTAAAGGTTTGTTATTATGGTTATTAGAAATAGGTTACTTAGCTCGAGCCTTGCTATGGTGGCGACGCTTCTTGAGCTTCTGCTGTCGACGGTAGCTGTCTACCTTACGCCATACACCCCACACAAGGAGAAGACCAAAGAAGAGAACTATGCCTACCAGCATACCCACAGAGAGATTGTCGCCCTTAACTCGCGACCACATCTCAAGCATCTTATCTGTTCTGTCGCCAGAGTCGTGCATAACAGCACAGCGGTCGATAACGCTCTTATCTGGGTACAACACTGGATCTGCCAAGACACTCTCCGAACCTTCAATAGGGTTACCTTCGCTATCCACAAAGAGGTAGCTAAGATCGCACACCTGCTGCTCTGAGTAGCACAAATCCTCCAACGAATCGAAGACCTCTTGGGTAGCAACAACGCTCACATAGCCCGTAGCATCCATATTACGGATGGCATTCTCAGGCATACACATATAGTCGATAAAGTAGCGTGCAGCACGTAGGTTACGAGCATACTTAGGGATAACCCAGCCATCGAACCATACCACACTACCCTCTACAGGAACCGCGTATCCAAGCCCTACATCTACCGATGAAGCCTCATTGATAGCCCATACAGCATCGCCACTCCACATAAGGTTGATCCACGCCTTCTCCTGCGTCATCATCTCCTTACCAAAATCAGCCTCCCAGCCCGCAACAAGCTCCTTCATACGCTTAAGGTAACCCTCAACCAAGGCGATAGATTCGTCCGACGAGTCGTACATAAGGTCGCGAATGGTCTCGATATCGAGCATCTCATCCTCGCCCAATGTGCCATTAGCACGACCTTCCAGGGTCTTAGCATAGATAAGAATTGGAGAATATACATCGCGGAAGGCATCCTTAACAAAGATCTTATCCTCCAAGCGCTGATCAAACATCAACGTCCAAGATGACGCCTCCTCTTCGGTTATATACGCCTTATTATAAAGGATACCAGTAGTACCCCACATATAACCTACTGAGTAATCGTTAGGATCGACACCATCTGGTGCTTCTAACAGCGCGAACTGCTCCTTGATATATGGCGATACGCAATCAAAGTAATTGATATCACGAGCGTTAATTTCCTCAACAAACTCTGGGGTAAGGATAGGATGGAGCATCTTACTGCGCAACATACGCTCGATAATATACTCCGAAGGGCATACTACATCGAAATCTGCCTCGCCATTCTCAATCTTAGCGAGCATAACCTCGTTAATATCGAAGGTCTGGTAGATAATCTCCACCTCCTCGCCAGTCTGCTCGAAGTACCACTCTTCAAACTCAACGAGTAAATCCTCATCGATATAATCACCCCAGTTATAGACCTTTAGTATCTCCATGCGCTGCTCATCGTTATTGCACGACAGAGCCACCATTCCCATAAGGAGAGCAAAAATACTATAGATAAATCTCTTCATCGTTCTACAATTTATTAGATGCCGCTTGCTCCTCCAACTTCGCCTGACGACGAGCGCGAAGGTTTACAACAATCAACAACACCAACACCACAACCAAGATTATGGTCGACAAGGCACGAAGCTCTGGTGTTAGACCACCCTTACGCGCATCGGCATAGATATATGTCGAAAGGGTTTCAAGACCATTTGTACCATTAGTAAAGATGGTTACAGCAAAGTCATCGATAGAGAGCGTAAAGGCAAGAATAAAGCCCGAAATCATACCTGGACGAATCTCAGGCAGGATAACGCGACGGATAGCCTGCATAGGTGTTGCTCCAAGGTCGAGCGCAGCCTCGTAGATATTCGGATTCATCTGCGTAAGGCGTGGCAAGACACTCAAAACCACGTATGGGGTACAGAATGTAATATGGGCAAGAATAACCGTTGTATAACCCTGAGTGATACCCAACGAGATAAAGAGCAAAAAGAGCGAGATACCAGTAATGATATCTGGGTTAAGTATTGGAATGTTATTCACAAAGTTAACCACACGACGCTTTCTATAACGTAAATCGTTGATACCTATAGCCGCCACCGTACCGAGCAACGTAGATACAAATGCCGCCACAAGGGCGATGATAAATGTATTCTTTATAGCATCAATCAACGAGTTGTTGACACCACCTGTAAACAACGACGAGTACAACTCTGTAGAGAAGCCAGTCCAGTTACCCAACACCTTAGACTCGGTAAACGAGAAGACCGCAATAATAACTATTGGGGCATAAAGCATTACCAACAATAGCACGAGATAACCCGATGATAATATCCTCTTCATTAGATAAGTCCTTCGTTAGCGCCATCCTCCGACGAGTCGGTAAATAGCGTGGTTATACCAATGATTATCAACATAATTAGCGACAATGCTGCGCCATAGTGCCACATACCATTATTGATATTCTCCTGAATGGTAGTACCGAATAGTTTGATGTTGTTCATCGTGAGCAACTCGGCAATAGCGAAGGTCGAAATGGTTGGCATAAAGACCATCATAATACCACTCACAATACCTGGCGACGATAGCGGGAATACAACACGTGTAAATACCTGACGTGGTGTAGCACCCAAATCCTCAGCAGCCTCGATAAGCGAGCCATCCATCTTCTGTAGCACATTATAGATTGGGTAAATCATAAATGGCAGGAAGTTGTATACCATACCAAATATCAACGCACCCTCGCCCAAAGGTAGACGCAAGAAATCAAACAGAGCCACCGTAGCCAATGTTCTAACAAGCACATTTATCCACATAGGTAGAATAAAGAGCATTACAACAAGGCGGGCAGTAGAGGGCTTCAAACGCGACAAGATATATGCCGCAGGATAGCCCAACACAAGACATATTATGGTTGTTATCAGCGCGATACCTATCGAGTAGATAAAGGTATTAGCAGCCTCTGGCTGATTAATGAAACGCTGAAAGTTCTCCATCGAGAAGCTACCATCCTTCGACTGGAAGGCGTAGATCATAATCAGCACCAAAGGCATCACAACGAAGACTGCCATAAAGAGTATATATGGCAAACTCCAGCTACGCCTACGAGAGAAAAATTTTACCAATTCCTTCATTTCACACCAGCATTAAAGCTTTGATATGCGCAACGCCTTAGGCGAAATCTTGATACCTACCTCATCCAAGTCCTCCCAAACATCGTGAGTATCTACATAGATATTCTCGCCCTCGTCAGTACGGACAGTAAGGTGGTAGCGGTCGCCCTTATACAATATAAAGCGGATAGTACCCCAAGAGATACCATCGTCTGGGTCGTCAGTAAGTTCTACAGCCGAGAAGTCGAAAGCCACGTCGACCTTAGCGCCAGCCTCGACACCCTCCTGAGCATCGCACTCGAACTGCTCTCCAAGAATCTCGACATGGGTAGCATCAACCATAATACCCTCGATATGATTCTCAGTACGCTCCTTGCGCATAACGTGGATATCGGCAGGCTTAATCATCATACCAACCTCCGTTCCTGGCTCGAAGGCGTTGTAGTCCTGAATCATAATCTCGTAGCCATCAGGTGTATCTACAAACATCTCGTAGTGAACACCCTTGAAGGTACATGATCGCACCACACCATGGAACATCGCAGCCTCAGCATTGCGGATGATATATACATCCTCTGGGCGAACAACAACATCGACTGGAGTATTCTCGCCAAACCCCTCGTCGATACACTCGAACTCCTTATCCATAAAGCGCACCAAGCGGTCGCGCACCATAGTAGCATTAAGAATGTTACTCTCGCCGATAAAGTCTGCAACGAAGGCGTTGCAAGGCTCGTTATAGATATCTGTTGGAGTACCAATCTGCTGAATCTTACCCTCGTTCATAACAACGATAGTATCAGACAATGTTAGCGCCTCCTCCTGATCGTGGGTAACATATACGAAGGTGATACCCAAATCGCGGTGCATCTCCTTAAGCTCCATCTGCATATCTTTTCGCATCTTCAAGTCGAGCGCAGCCAGAGGCTCATCAAGGAGCAACACCTGTGGGCGATTCACTATAGCACGTGCGATAGCCACACGCTGCTGCTGACCACCCGATAGGGACTGCACATCACGATGCTCATAGTCGGTCATACCCACCATCTTCAAAGCACGCTTCACACGCACCTCAATCTCATTCTTATCTACCTTCTGCAGTTTAAGGCCGAAGGCGATATTGTCGAAGACGTTGTAGTTTGGAAACAGCGCATAGCGTTGGAAGACGGTATTCACTGGGCGCAAATGCGGAGGCACACCCGTCATAACCTCTCCACCAATAAGAATCTCACCGCTCGTAGCTGAATTGAAACCCGCTAAAAGACGCAATAGCGTAGTCTTACCACATCCCGAAGGACCAAGAATTGTAAGGAACTCGCCCTTCCTTACAGACAAACTGACATCATCGAGAACAACCTTATCAGGAAAGTTCTTTGTTACATTCGTGATCTCGATAATGTAATTTGAGTTCACCATTAAGCAAAAAGTATTAGTAGTTAATAAACCCCATACGTCTCAAACACCATAAAATAGAGTTCTAAACCCAACATCTCACAGCACTCAAGAACGCACAAAAAATCTACAAACTATATACTTAAAGTATATATTGTTCGCAAATATATATATAAAAAACAATATTGATGCATTAATAGGTAACAAAATTCAACGAAAATCACAAAAAACTCAGTTTTTGCCACCTTCCACTCGAAGAATCTGTAACCTCACGCTCCACAATACCAGTCAAAGCATCGGGGGCATCATCGTGGCGATTTGCCCTAAAGAGACGACGATAAGTGGTCAGATGAGTATAAAACTCTGGCCAACGCAGATGCCAATCCTTAGGCATACGCAGGTTATGCAACACCGTTGCCGAGTTCGACAAGATACGCGCCTCCTTATTGCCGCTCTGATGAAACCACTCGATCCTCACCCTCGGCAACAACCTCTGCAGAGCGCGAGCAAAACCACGACCACCATTATTACTCTCAACATAGACCTGACGTGTCTTAGCCTGCGTGAGCATTGCTGCAACCAAAGACTCGGTATGCTCCATTGACTCCTTCGAGTAGACCACATCAGTAACATAGATAATACCATCGGTATCAACAGAGTAGGCAACCGAACACAAGTAGTCATCGCCCGCATCTGCGGTATCGGTATAGCACGCTGAAGTTACAATATCGCGGGGCAGAATATCATACTCGCGGAAGTTGTTGCCATAAAGCAAGCCTTCACGCGAGGATGGATGTCCCTGATACATAGCCTCGAAGCGCACAGGGTCGAGCCTACGCTTCGATTGCAGCAGCTCAACACTCTGCTGCTCGGGCCATAACGCCTCACCCTCACTGCGTGGGTCAAGTTCCGTCGGCGGCGAGGACTTCAACGCCTCGTAGTTCAACACAAGCCACTCATCACGACCAACCGAGTCTATATCTGCCAACGAGTGCAACTCGCGATATGGCTCATTTTGTAGCAGTGTGCCGATAAGATCCTCCTCATGCCAGCGAGTGAAGACTATCAACTCACGCGAGGCGTTGTGCATACGTGTTCGCACTACAGAGGTGTACCACTCCCAACAGTTATCGCGAATTACGGGCGACTGCGCCTCCATAGCATCCTTATATAGGTCGTCGAGAATGAAGCAGTCTACCCTATTTCCCGTAAGCGCACCCTCGCGACCTACGCTTATAAGCTCGCCCTTATGACCAATTATCTCGACCTCGTCGGAGGTGCGTATGTAACCCAACGGCTTTGTTCCCTGCTTGATGGTGGTATCAGGAAATAGTTCACCATACTCCTTAGAGTCGAGAATACGTTGCACACGACGGTTGAACTTCGATGCCAACGTACCAGAATATGAGGCAATTGCAATACGCATATCTGGGTCAATACCAAGCATATAGGCAGGCAACAGTGTTGTAGCACCCATACTCTTGCCGTGCTGTGGTGGCACTGATACTATTAACTTAGATATACGCCCCTCGGCATATGCCTCCAGCACCGAGTAGTAGCTCTCGTGAAACTGCGTAAACTCCAAAAATGGATAGACCCTCTTGGAGAACTCCTTAAATGATATCTTCTGCATAGGCTAAAAAAGATAGGTTAACATTGTCTTAAAGGAGAAGTCGTTGCTGATAAGCTCGCCATTGATTGCAGTCTTTAACTCCCACCACACAGGAACAATAGAGGTGATACGCATCGCACCACTCGGCTCATTTTCGTTGCTACGCGAGATTATCAACGTGCAACATAATCTACACTCCACATCGCCATCGTAGAGCGTTACAACACCTGAGAAAAAGCTCTTCGAGCGTATCGCATCAGCCAAACGCTCCGCTATCTCAAGATAGAGAGAACTTGAAATTTCGTACATAACCGTAAAAAAATTAAGAGTTTGTATTTAAGAAGTTTGGATATTTGAAACAAAATCCTTAACTTTGTGGTGCAAATATATATTCAAATATTTACTTTGTCAATAGTTTTGTACAAAATTTTAATATAATATTTTCTTATATGGAGACTATCGGAACTCGACTTCGCCTTATGCGCAAGCAATTGAATATGACACAAGAGCAACTAGCTCAGCGACTTGGCGTAGGCAAGGCAGCCCTTTCAATGATTGAAACAGGTAAGGCAGGATTATCGAATCGAAACAAAAACATCCTTGTTCAAGATTTTAATGTAAATAGTGATTGGTTGGATAGCGGCACAGGTAAAATGTTTAACGCCGAGCCTAATTTGACAGCGTATAGCCACCGCACCGATAAGTCACTTCCGTTGCAGAGCGTGCCACTATACTCAATGGAGGGCACCGCGGGTCTTGTACCGCTCTTTGCCAACGATGCAAATATCGAGCCTATCAACCATATTCACATCCCTAACCTACCTAAGTGCGACGGTGCGATATATGTTGTTGGCGACTCGATGTACCCGCTTTTGAAGAGTGGCGATATTATTTTATATAAGCAACTTAACGACGTGCGCGACGTATTCTGGGGTGATATGTACCTACTCTCAATCGATATGGATGGCGAGGAGTATATCACCGTGAAGTATGTACAGAAGTCGGAGCAGGAGGGCTATATCCGCCTTGTAAGCCAAAACCAGCACCACGCAGACAAGGAGGTCGAGATTAGCCGCATCCGCGCCATCGCCCTTATCAAGGCCTCTGTACGAATGCACACCATAGGCTAATTAGCAATTAGCGATGTTAAAAGGCTTTGCCTTTTTATAAATTAGAAAGTGAGGTGTCTGCGATGCGTGTTTATTATATTAAAACTCGCGCAAAGCGCACCTCACTTTTGAGGCAAAACTTTGTAATGCCTCGACTTTGCTGTAGCAAAGTACAGTTTTCAGTTTTTACACAAAAAAAATAAATGAGGCTATTCAGCCTCATTTACTATAAACTCACCAAAGATTACGGGTATAAGACCCATACATGTGACATCCTCGCCATCGTCTGACGATCCTGGTGTCCACTGTGGAGAACTGAGCAAGACTCTCTCCACCTCTTCGCGAAAGAGTGGATTATCACTACCCTTTATCGTTGTAATCTCTTGAATCTCGATATAACCCTTATCGTTCACAACAAATTGAGCCACAAGATGTGCCGAAAGATTTTGACCTTTCAACTGTTCAGGATATCGGAGATTACTATAAAACCATTCTCTAAAAGTCGACCAATCACCACCCATAAATTTAGGTTGCGTCGAAGGTTCTGGTGCGACATCGGAGTATGTATATCTGTGTATAATCATCACACCATTTGAGATATCGCCAAAATCTTTGTAGTAACCCAAGGTCTCCGCATCGGTAAGCAGTGCGACCATCTTAACACTCTCGGCAGGGATATCATTAACCTCCTCTGCAGTAACAGGCACACCATCTACGATATATAGTGGAGCCTTATCCGTCTTCGGCAAATTACCATCATCAAACGCCACAACAACAACCTCATCTACCGACTCCTCTGCACTCTCCGCACTCTCAATAGGCTTTTGACCAGGAATCATAAAGGTTACGGGGAGGATCATCCTCACCGACACAGCACGTCCATTCTGGATGCCCGGAGTCCAACGTGCCGAAGTAGTAATAACACGCTTAACCTCATCTGCCAAAACGGTATAGGTCGATTGTAGCACATTTATACTATCGTGCGCAATATAACCCTCTCTGTTAACAACGAACTGCACAACAACATTATCCTGCCAGCCACTCTTCAACGCCTCCTCTGGATAGCGAAGATTCTGTATCACCCAACTTCTAAAGGTGGTTAGATCACCTCCCATATATGATGGCATAACATCGGCAACTAAAAACACCTCGTCCACCTCACTCCTCTCAAGAGCGATGACAACAACGCCATTCGACACATCGCCCAAGTGCTTGAACTTCTCGACCTCCTCGCTACTATTTAGCACCGTTATCGACACAATCCCTGAATCCAAGTTGTTTACCTCCTCCTCTGATATTGCTCTGCCGTCAACTACCCATAGCGGTCTCTGCACCATAGACATACTATCTGCCAATGCAGGTATAGCTGTAGCAACAGCGAAAATAAGCATAAGTATTCGTTTCATAATCTCACAAAGTTTTAAGTTCTACATTCGGTCTGTTGTAAATAGCTATTTATCCGTTTCCTGATGCAAAGATAGCGGTGTAATGCCTCATTGCCTAATTTTTCAGGTTAAAGAGTGTTAAGAGGTTTGTTAAATAGTGTTAAATAACACGCCCGTAATGTCGCAACAACGATTTTTTGCATACCTTTGTCTTAACGAAATCAAAACTATGAAAGAGTTAACCTTTAGAGTCATATCACTTGTAGCAATCTTCTCGTTAGTGTTACTCGTTGCTGTCGAGGCATTATGGGCTGTCCGCACATACCGAGATATGCACGATAGTTACAGACAGCAGATATGTAGCGTCTTGGAGGAGGCAGCGTGGAAGTATGCCACGAACTTGATGAATGGCAACACCTCGATAAGCATCGGCAACATATCGCGCTTCAACGCCCTCGTGGGCGAGGGTCTGCGCACCGCAGGTCTTGCAACGGAGTATCGCGTGGAGGTGCTATCAACAACCGACAGCGAGCCGATAACGATTATGTCTTTAGGGGAGGTATCTACGACCAACGTTATGTCCGTGGATAAATATCTAACACCCCTTATCCTTCGAATTACGGTTGCAGATCCCAGCACCGCCATACTACGCAGTATGCGCATAATGTTACTACTGCAAATACTCTCCATCGTAGCCCTAACGGCAACTATCGTATACCTTCTTCGCACCCTATTTCGCGCCAAGGAGATAGACAAGATACGCCGAGACCTAACACACAACATATCACACGAACTAAAGACCCCTATCGCTGCAGCATATACCTCAATCGAGGCACTGCGCACACTACCCACATTGGCTGAAAGTAGCGACACGCGCAACGAGTATCTCGATATATCGCTCGGGGAGTTAAGACGCCTTAACACTATGGTCGAAGAGATACTGCGCACCTCGACAGAGACGTTTGCAACATCAGAACTACACATCGAGGAGTGCAATATTGCAGAAATAGTAGAGCATATCCGCCTATCGCTCGACCTAAAATACGCTTCACGCAGTGTGGTGTGGGATATCAACATCGATGAGGGATGCGTCGTAGTGGGAGATCGTTTCTACCTTGAGGGTGCAATATCGGCATTGGTAGATAACGCCATAAAATACACCAACGACAACCCCATAGTGAGCATCAAAGCCACCACAAAGAGCGGATATACATACATAAGCATCCAAGATAACGGCATTGGCATTGCACAGAGCGAACAACAACGCATCTTCGATAAGTTCTACCGCGTGGTATCAGACGACAGATACTCCACATCGGGCTACGGTATCGGTCTATACTATGTACAGAGCATCGTTCAACGCCACTATGGTAGCATCGAAGTGGAGTCCACACTCGGCAAAGGTTCTTGTTTCACAATAAAACTACCACGCTATGGCAGATAAACATATACTTATAGTTGAGGATGAGGCGACATTAGGGCGTGTGCTATGCGATGCACTACGCGGGCAGGGTTACGATGTCACGCTTGCCACAAATGGTGCAGAGGGATTTGAAACATTTAAGAGCAAGCATATAGACTTGGTTATCGCCGACATTATGATGCCCAAGATGGATGGTCTTACAATGGTGGAGATGCTCCGCAAGATGGATAGCGGTGTCGAGGTACTATTTCTCTCTGCCCGTAGTGGTGCAGAAGATGTCGTCGAGGGCTTTCGTCGCGGTGGCAACGACTACCTACGTAAGCCCTTTTCGTTAGACGAGCTGCTTGCGCGCGTAGCAGCACTTCTTGCTCGCCACCCACAGAGTGGCAACAATACAATACTCAACATTGGCAACTACCGCCTCGACAGCAAGCAGTGGACACTGACCATCAATGGCACTACACGTCGTATCACAGCCCGCGAGTCGGCGATACTTGCTATGCTTGCCCGACATAGTGGCGATGTGGTGGCATTTAGCGAACTACTCAACGAGATTTGGGGCGACGACAGCTACTACAACCTGCGCTCACTAAATGTCTTTATCTCACATCTGCGCAACTACCTCAACTCCGACACCAACGTGGAGATACAATCACTCAGAGGCACAGGTTATAGGTTGATAGTGAAGACAAACGATAAAGAATAAAAGGGGACTAAATGGTAGTAAAAGGGCAAACGGGGCCAAAAATAATTAGTAGAGAGTAATTAGTAATAATTAGTAATAGTTAAAAGGCTTTGCCTTTTGAAAGAGAAAATTTCCCCTTTGGCCCTTTCAGCGTAGCTGTCGCTTGGAACAAGCGAAACAGACACAAACTCTCAGGGCAGCACTACCTAATTTCTTGTCAGAAGGGGTTAGATTTGTTCTATCGCAAAAGAAGATCCCCACGGGATAGTACACATAGTACAGCCCGTGGGGTCTTACTTTTGGGATGGGACAAAGGTATGCCCCTTATCACAAGAAATTTTAGTTCAAGGTAGGAAGGAATGAATACTCCTTACCATACTTAAGATGCTGCTCGATGTAGTTAGCTGGGTAGGTAACCTTAACATCTGTGATGTTGCCCTCAGCGTCGAGAACAAGCTCGTACTCTGGGTTAACGAAACCACCGTAAGGCTCGATGTTAAGTGCCTTATTACGAGCGATAACCTCTGCGTGGAACTCTGGGTCTACCTGTACAGCGTAGTCCTCAACAAGCTTCTTACAAGCCTCGTAGTCGCCCTCAGACTTGATACGCTGAACCTCGTATAGAAGCTCACCGAAGAGCTTACGAAGGGCTACGAAGTCGTTTACAACAACGTAGCTCTTGCCATTCTGCTTAACGATCTCGATAACATTATCCGCCTTACCCTTCTCGTAGCACCACTCAGCAATAAGCTTGCGGTTACGCATATGAGACTCCTCAACGTTCTTACCTGGCTCGATACGAGAGAGCTGAGTCTGCATACCATTCATAATATAGTCGCTGTACTGAGACCAAGCTACATCCAAAGTAGGGATAAGACCAATCTCAATCATCTTCTCATCGCCGAGGTAGTAGAGTGCAAATAGGTCGGCACGTGCCTCCTCCAAAGTTGAAGAGTAGGTACGAAGCTCATCACCCTTAGTACCTGGTGCAAGCTGACCTGAGCCGTGACCAAGGCACTCGTGAAGGTCGGTATGAAGGTCATCACCAAGCTTACCATACTTCTTAGCGCGCTCGCGGTCCTCCTCGCGAAGGATAAACTCCTCAGCGAAGCCGTTGCCCTGAGCAGCCTTATCGTATGCGTAGGTAATGTTATCGATAGTTACCGACTTAGAGCCGTGCTCCTTACGAATCCAGTCAGCGTTAGGTAGGTTGATACCGATAGCTGTTGCAGGGAAGCAGTCGCCACCAAGCATAGCCACGGTGATAACCTTAGCAGATACGCCCTTAACCTCCTCCTTACGGTATGCAGGGTTGATAGGAGCGTTATCCTCGAACCACTGAGCGTTAGCAGCCATGATCTCTGTACGACGGCAAGCCTCCTCGTCGCGGAAGTTAACTACAGACTCCCAAGATGACTTGCGACCAAGTGGATCGCCATAGTTCTCGATAAAGCCGTTTACAACGTCTACGTTTGACTCTGTATCCTTAACCCAAAGAACGCTGTAGTCGTCGAAGTCCTTCAAGTCGCCGCTGTAGTAGTACTTGATAAGAGCCTCAAGCACCTCGCGCTGTGTAGGATTAGCTACAGTGCAAGCCTTCTCCAACCAATAAACAATCTGCTCGATAGCCTCGGTGTACATACCGCCTACCTTCCAAACCTTCTCGTAGATGACGCCATTCTCATCCTTCATAAGCTTAGAGTTAAGACCGTATGAGATAGGCTCTGGGTTGCCAGCATCTGCTGCTACCATCTTAGCGTAGAATGCCTCAACCTCCTCCTGGTTAACACCCTCGTAGTAGTTGTTTGCAGACGATGTAACAACATCCACACCTGCAGTCTGGTTTAGACGTGAAGCGTAGAGCGTAGGATCGAAGATAATCTGGCAGAGGAAGTCATCCTCAATCTGACGATTCTCCTCGTTGATATACTTAGCCAACTGCTCACGGAACCAAGCCTCAGAGAACTCTGGGGTAAACTTATCGTTTGAGTAGTGGTGGTGGATACCGTTAGCAAACCACACCTTCTTCAAATACTTCTCGAATGCTACGAACTCCTCGCCCTCGCGAACCTCCGAAGCGGTGTAGATAGCCTCCAATGTACGACGTACAGCGAGGTTGTACTTAAAGTTCTGATCGAAGAGGATGTCGCGACCACACTTTGCAGCCTCACCAAGATAGTAGATAAGCTCCTTCTCCTCCAACGATAGGTTCTCAAAACCTGGCACCTCGTAACGGATAACCTTGATGTCATCGAAACGATCGACAATCCAAGGCTGCTCAGTCTGCTCAGCAGCCGTGCCACACGAAGTTAATGCAATAACTCCCATAGCCATAATTCCAAATAGTTTTTTCATCTCTTAGGTTTATTATTAAAATATTTAATTAAAATTTCGCACAATTTGGCGCAAAGATAGAAAAAAAATTCAAATTAGTAGGGAGTAATTAGTAATGTTAAAAGGCAATGCCTATTTACATTTTACCCTTTAGGGCCCTTTCTGCCCTTTTAAGACCCTTTTTGCCCTTTGGTATCAGACGCAGTTATCGACCTCGAGCTAAGCGCACCACACTTTTGAGGCAAACACAAAGGTAGATTGCCACAGAATTGCACAAAAACTGAGTGGGCATCAGCACGGTAACGGTTGCAATTCTTCGCAATGACGGTGTTGATACCGCGGGTATTAAAAATAATACCCGCGATACGGTGGGGTTATACCAGGCGTAGCGCGGGTAAGGTGTGGATTGGGCTATCAATTAACCCAACTAAAAATCGTAACTAACAATTGCATCGGCATATTCGCTCCAACCAGTTGCAGATTTGTAAGCATCTACCGACTCTATTGGTACATATATCTTACGATTATAGGGATTGTCATCAAAAGTATACCAATAGCCATCATTATATAATATAGCAGTAGGCGGCGTTGTTGCCTTGCAATATACACTTGTTAGGCTACTGCAACCACTGAATGCATAATTTCCAATTGAAGTTACACTATCTCCAATAGTTACACTTGTTAGGCTAATGCAACCACTGAATGCACAATCTCCAATTGTAGTTACACTATCTGGAATTGTTACACTTGTTAGGCTACTGCAACCTCCGAATGCCCAATCTCCAATTGTAGTTACACTATCTCCAATTGTCACACTTGTTAGGCTACTGCAACCATAGAATGCACAATCTCCAATTGTAGTTACACTATCTGGAATAGTTACATTTGTTAGGCTACTACAATTAACAAATGAGATAATTCGCACCTCTGTTACCCCATCAGGAATAACCAAG
>JAZQZQ010000021.1:0-13131 GCA_045634125.1 Alistipes sp.
ATATTGCCATCAGCTTGATAATTAAAGAGCATACTTGCCTCTGGTGTAAAATTAAACCACTGTCCCACAATCAACTGCGGATAATCCTTATAATCCTTGTAAGGGTCTACCTCGTCATCGTCGTTGTCACAACTGCTCATAGTAAAGCTGAGCATCACAGCCACCAGGGCCATTCCAATCATTCTGAATGTCTTCATAATTACTCTGTTTTTTAATTGTTATGTTTATTGATATGTAAGCACAAAAAGGGCGTTACGGCTCACGATAAGAGCCATAACGCCAACTATAAGATGGTGTATATCCTCTAACTATTTGATTATTAGAACATTGAGTAATGGGGGGGGGTATTTGTGGCACACGATGCAACGACTGCACAAGAGGTGCAGTTCACAGCATTGCGGTATGTCGCCAAAAAGTTATTCATAACCCAAGTCACTCAATTTCAATGTGTAAAGGTAATACTTTTTTTGATAAGATGTATCACAAAAAGTGATTTTTTATCTTAATTATACTTAATTTATACTACATAGAAGACTACACGCAAAGAGAAAAATTGTGGGTCAAGAGGTTTTTGCACAAAAAGTCGTTTCACAACGCAACAACCTAATGCAATGTATATCAACAAAATAGGCGGTGAAATAAAATTCACCGCCGATAAAGTGCTACCCTTTCGGTGGCCCTAACTATTTTATATGTTCTTACGCAACTATTGGCTTAATGCGCCAGTCGTTGAGCGCGGGGTACTTCTATGTGGGGCATAAATTTTATGAAATATCCATAGCCGACGCCATACTTTTGAGTTATCGTCTTGTGAGATTTTACATTTTTTTATATCTTTGTACGAATATTCGCAAACAATTAGCTTTCACTAAATTATGAAAGAGAGACTTTTTGGTTTTGACAAGCAGAAAACCACCGTGCGCACGGAGATTATGGCGGGCTTGACAACATTCCTAACAATGGCCTATATCTTGGCGGTAAACCCAAGTATTTTGGCGGAGACAGGTATGGATAAGGGTGCGCTCTTTACCACCACCGTACTTATGTCGGCGTTGCCAACAATCTTTATGGCGCTATATGCCAAGCAGCCTTTGGCGCTTGCACCAGGTATGGGTCTTAATGCCTTTTTTGCATATACTATTTGCACCATCTTGGGTTACTCATGGCAGTTTGCCCTTACGGCGGTATTTCTTGAGGGTTTGGTATTTTTGCTCTTGACTGTTACAAATCTGCGCGAAAAGATTGTGGATGTCATACCAACATCGTTGAAGAATGCAATCAGTGCAGGTATTGGTCTCTATATTGCCTTTATTGGTTTGAAGAGTGGCGGTATTATCGTAAACAATGAGGCGACATTGGTTTCGTTGGGAGATTTATCGTGTGGTTCTGCACTCTTGGGTGTAATAGGTATTATCGTAACATCGGTGTTGCTTATTAAGAATGTTAAGGGAGCGTTGCTCTTTGGTATTCTTATTACCACGGTTATCGGTGTGCCACTCGGTGTTACCAAGATGACTGAGGTCTTCAGTATGCCACCTTCAGTGGAGCCTATCTTTATGAAGTTTGCATGGGATAGCATCTTTACTAAGGACATGGCTATCATTGTGTTTACGCTCTTGTTTGTCGACTTGTTCGATTGTATCGGTACTGTTATCGGTGTGTCGCAAAAGGCAAATATGCTCGATAAGAATGGTAAGATTCCACATCTTAAGGAGATCTTCATGGTAGACTCAGTATCGACCACAGTGGGTGCTATGATGGGTACAAGTACCGTTGCGGTATACGTGGAGAGTGCTGCGGGTGTTAACGAGGGTGGTCGTAGCGGTATGACAGCCTTTGTAACGGGCATATGCTTCCTTGTTGCACTATTCTTTGCCCCTATATTTATGGCAATCCCAGCTGCTGCAACAACACCTGTTTTGGTGTTGGTGGGTCTTATGATGATGAGTTCGGTGCTAAAAATCGACTTTAGTGATTACTCTGAGGCGATCCCTGCATTTATCTGCGTGCTGCTTATGCCTTTGACATATAGTATTTCGGATGGCATCGTATTGGGACATTTGAGTTATGTTCTTATCAACTTGCTTAGTGGCAAGCGTAAGAAGTTGAGCCTCGGAATGTATATCTTGGCGGTAGTGTTCTTGCTTAAGTTCCTTGTTTAGTGTAGTTTAAGCCAATGAAACAGTATATTGAGATAAGCGTTGCATGTCAGACGGAGGATATGGCGGATATTCTTACAGCATATCTTGCCGACTATCCATTCGAGAGTTTTGATACGGATATTGTCAATGAGGGTGTCGTATTGAAGGCATATATCCTTGCTGATGGCTGGTCGGAGTGTCGCGACGAGGTGTTTAGTTTAGTCTCGGAGTATGGCAAGCTGCTTAGCGAAGAAGTTATCGAGGATGAGAACTGGAATGCTGAGTGGGAGGCTACAGGTTTTGAGCGTGTTGAGATTGCGGATGTTATGGTAATACGCGCACCGCATCATAAGCCTGCTGCGGAGGGCATTATTGATATCGTTGTTGCTCCGCAGATGTCCTTTGGCTCGGGTCATCATCAGACTACGCGTATGATGTGTCGTCTTATCCACGCTCTTCATCCAGAGGGTAAAATTTTGGATGTTGGCTGTGGCACGGGTATTTTGTCGTTAGCGGCACTGCGTTGTGGCGCTGAGAGAGCCGATGCTATCGATATAGATATTTGGTCGGTGGAGAGTGCTAAGGAGTCGGCACGTTTGAATAATCTTGCTGAGCGCATTGAGATTATCCATGGCACGGTGGAGAGCATTGCTGGTAGACGCTATAGCCTTGTTGTAGCAAATATCAACCGCAATATTATCCTTGCCGATATTGCACAGTATGTTGCAGCTTTAGAGCAGGGCGGAACGTTGTTATTAAGTGGTTTCCTTGCGAGTGATGTTGAGGATATTACAGCTGCCGCTACAGCATTAGGACTTACCCCTGTGGAGTGCCTATCGGAGAATGAGTGGCGTGCATTACAATTTGTTAAGTAGTTAGAATATGTTGTCCAATGCTGATATAGATATAATGGCTACGGAGGAGTTTCGCCAAAGCGTTTTGCGCAATATCGAGCGAGACCCTGTGGTGGTGGCATTGGATAAGCACGTAGAGAATGCATCGTTGGTGGCTACGCAGGTGAAGTATCTGCAACGAGCCAAACATAAGTTACCACGTCTTTATAACGCAGGTTGTATTATTCCACCCCGTGCCTTCGAGCAGTCGTCGAGCGAGGAGAGTGCTGGCGTGAAGGCTATTAGTGGAAGAAGTCTGTTGGACTTAACATGCGGACTTGGTATCGACACGATGACCTTTGCCGAGCGCTTTGATAGAGTTGTGGCTCTTGAGCGAGATGAGGTGTTGGCGAGGGTTGTGAAGTATAATTTAGGATTGCTCGGCATTAAGAATGTCGAGGTAGTAACAACATCGGCAGAGGTTTATTTGAACCAATGCAACGAACACTTCGACTGGATATTTGTTGATCCTGATCGTCGCTCAGCAGAGGGCAAGAAGATGGTTAGAATGGAGGACTGTTCGCCCAACGTATTAGAGCAGATGTCTAATATTGAGCGAGTTGCAGACCGCTTGGGCGTAAAGCTATCTCCGTTATTCGATGTCGAGGAGGCGCGAAGACTCTTCCCATGCTCTGAGGTAGAGGTTGTATCTATTGGTGGTGAGTGCAAGGAGTTGAATATCTACACAAAGGCTTCGCAAGAGAGGTTGCGCATTGTCATTGCGGGCGTAGGTATTTGGGAGTACGATTTCGAGGCTACGACAATATCTCCAACCGTATCGTTATTTGATACTGATAGGGCGAAGTATTTGATAGTCCCGGATGTGGCGATGCAGAAGGGACGTGTCGCGCTGGCGGAGTTTAGCTCCTATGCGCAGATTTGGAGTAATAATGGTTATGCCTTTGCAGAGAGCTTGCCTGATGGCAAAATCCCAGCAAGAATATACGAAATAGAGCGTGTCGAGCACTATAACCCTAAGCAACTTAAAAAGGAGTTTAAGGGTGTGGGTGTTGAGATACTTAAGCGCGACACGCAGCTTAGTATAGATGCTGTGCGTAAGGCTACGGGGATGCGTGCAGGCTCGGAGCGTATGATGGCGATAACTACCATTGGGTCAGATAATTGGGTCATACATATAAAGAGACAAGGATGAATATAAATAGTCGCATAAATCATCTTCTGCACGAGAGCCTTCTCAGTGTTGATGCTGCGCAACATAGTGCGTTGCGTCGTAGCTATCGTCTTGTCTACTACACTCTGCGCGGTCTGAATATCAACCGCACCGTTGTGGACTGTGCGGCACTTACGCTGTATAGTATGTTTGCCATAGTGCCACTACTTGCTGTGGTGCTTATGATATTGGGTAGGCTGGGTGTTATTGATGCGGGCATTAATGCTCTATATATCTCTGTGCCTGAGTGGAGCGACCTTCTTGATAGCGTTATCCCCGCTGCTAAGGCGGCTGTAGATATTGTCCCATCGGGAATCTTCGCGGTGGTAGGCATCGTAATTCTTCTCTTTGTGGTCTTTACCCTTTTCCGCACAGCAGAGGGGTCGTTTAATCGCATTTGGTCGGTAACACGCAAGCGCAGCTTTCTGCATCGCTACACAGCATACCTTATCATCGCGCTGTTTGTGCCTGCATTGCTTATCTTGGCAATATCATTTGCCTACGATATAATCTCTGCGATTGGTCTCTCGAATGACATGAGTTTGCTTCTCTCTCGCTCGTTAGCAATACTCTTTACATCGTTGGCTACAACGCTGGTATATAAATATTTGCCATTTACACGTGTGGCGTGGCGCAATGCTATGCGATCTGGAATATTTGCCGGTGTCCTGCTATCGGTATGGCAGTGGGGCTATGTCTATTTGCAAGGAGCTATGTCGCAGTTGAGTGTAATCTATGGTAGTTTTGCCGCAGTGCCACTCTTTATCATCTGGTTGCAGGTCTCATGGTTTATATTGCTCTTGGGATGCGAAATATGCCATGTGCGTCAACATCGCGATTACTTTGAGCTAATCGACCGTCGTAGACTATACCATGATACTATGAGGGCTAAGCGCGTAAAGGTTGTTATCATCGGCTCAGGTAATGTTGCTGAGTCCTTTGCTCGCACACTTGCCGACACACCAAATGTATTTCTACGTCAGGTTATGGCGCGTAATAGGGAGCGTTGCGAACAGGTGGCAGCCATAGGACGCTGTAGCTGGAGCATCGACCCAGCAGAGTTGGCAGATGCCGATGTATATATTATTGCTGTGAGTGATAGGGCTGTGGAGAGTGTCGCTTCGAAATACAACTTCCCGGAGGATGCTATCGTAGTACATACAGCAGGTAGTGTCGCTATAGATGCTATCCCACGACCTGAGCGACGAGGCATATTGTATCCGTTCCAGAGCTTCAGCTCGGGAAGAATTATCCGCTTGAAAGATGTGCCAATCTTTGTAGAGGCAGATAATCAGGATGTTGCTGCGTTCCTTACGAAATTCGCGCACCTGATAAGTTCACGCGTGGAGTATGCTGATAGCAAGCGACGTGGCAAGATACACCTTTCGGGTGTCTTTGTTAATAACTTTACCAACCACCTCTACGGTATCGCGACAGAGATTGTTAATGAAGAGGGGCTCTCTTTCGATGTCTTGCGTCCTATTATCAGCGAGACAGCGAGCAAGGCTATAGCCTCTGGTGACCCCTTTGCAGTGCAGACAGGACCCGCCATCCGAGGCGATAGAGCTGTTACCGATAAGCATCTTCTTTTATTGGAAGAGGATAACTCTAAGAGACAGATTTATAATGATATAACAGATAGCATATGGGAAACTTCAAAGAGGATATAGCCCGTGTTGAGGCGATAGTTTTGGATGTCGATGGTGTTATGACAGATGGCGGTATTATCCCTACCCCAGATGGAGATTTTATCCGTCGATATAATGCTAAGGATGGCTATGCCATAGCCTCTGCTATTCGCGAAGGTTTGAAGGTCTGCATTATTTCTGGCGGTCGTGGTCGTATGCTTGAAAACCGCCTTCAGATGCTCGGTGTTACCCGCTACTATCTTAACTGCATGGATAAGGTAACAGCCATCCGTGAGTTCGCTGCTGACTATAATATTGGTTTAGATAATCTTATCTATATGGGCGACGATATCCCTGACCTCGAGTGCATGCGCCTTGTCGGTGTTCCTGTTTGCCCATCCGATGCAGCCATGGAGGTTGTCGAGGCATCCCGCTATATCTCTGAGTTCAACGGTGGCCATGGGGCTGTCCGCGATATTATTGAGCAGGTAATGCGAGCAAAGGGTGTGTGGGCAAAGAATTTGAAGGGCGTTCTCGGCAAGGATTAATTTTGCATTGCCTTGTTGGCTCTTTTATTATCAGCCTTGAGTTTGAAATGCTTATAGCCCCTATTGTGGTGAGTCTGGGGGAAGCTACATTCTTCTCAGTTTACCCACAATGCCCATAGTCCCCATAAAACCATTACTAATTTTTAGATACCTCTCCTTCGGAGGTTTTCCCCCGTTCGTCTATATAATCTGTCCATTCGGCTATAAAGGGTGCGAAAAATTGAGTAATTTGGGACGTAATCACTACATTTGTAGACTCACTTAATGTATATATTCACAAACATATAGACACAAATGAAAAAGTTTTGGAATTTGATGCTTGTAGCATTTATAGCTTTAGGTGCTGCAGCGTGTGAGGATTTTGAAAATCCTTTCGACAAGAACAAGGGTAATGAGTCTAAGGGTGATGGTTTCTCTTTTATCGCAGAGATTGATCAGACACGTGTTGACATGGTTGCTGAGGGTGATGGTTGGAAGACCGTATGGACTGGCGACGATCAACTTCGTGTTGTAGCCAATGGTCAGGAGTTCATCTTCTCGAACACTCCTGAGGCGTTGACAACCTTTACATCTACAGAGGCTAATGCTAAGAACGTGGCTTCAGCAAGCTCTATTCAGATTAGCTCATGGCATGGTCATAAGGACAATGTTGTAGATAGCGATAAGGGCAAGGCGGGTCTTCGTCTACAGGCGTCATACACAAAGTTCCCAGAGAATCGTAAGGTTAGTCTTGGCATCGGTAGCTCATTTTTCCGTTTGTCATCGGATTGCGATGTGCAGCTTGAGGCTTCGGATCTGATCTTTGCAGGTGTAGGCAACAACAACGGTTATGCTACTGTTGCAAATATTGCTGCGGGTAGCGATGTATGGGTGCCATTCTACACTGATGGCGCTACACAGATAGACCTCTCTGTAAGCATCGACGGTAAGGTTATTAAGACCTACGAGGCTTTCGATGTTGCAACGGCTAAGATTTACAATCTCGGCACATTCGAGGCAGAGCCTACATTGGTATACCTCAGCGCAGGTAAGTGGAATGTTGACGGCGCATGGTTTGCTGCATATTTCTTCAATGAGGATGGTGATAGCAGCGCAGTAAAGATGTCTGATGAGGATGGCGATAGCATCTTCGAGTGCCGTGTTCCTGCAAATATGAAGAGTGTTATCTTCTGCCGTATGAACCCTGATTATGAGGAGTTTGCATGGAATAGCGAGGCAGAGGCTAACCATGTTTGGAATCAGTCTGAGGATTTGTATATCAGCGCAGAGCCAGAGAACTACTACTATATCGTTGACTGGAGCGTTGGTGTATGGGGTAATAAAGATGGCTATGTAGCACCTAAGGCAACTGTTGGTGTTGTTGGTTCTTTCCAGAACTGGGATATCACATCTCCTGTGGCTATGGATTACGCTGAGGATAACTGGCTTGTAGCTCGTGGTATTGAGCTTATCAAGGGCGATGGCTTTAAGTTCACAGAGGGTAAGAGCTGGGACGAGCCTAACTATGGTTACGAGGGTAGCAAGCTTAACGCTGCTGTAGATACAGAGTACACTCTCGTATTGTCTGGCGAGGATATCATCGCAACAGCAACTGGTAAGTTTGATATCTACTTCAACACTGCAAACAAGAGTTTCAAGTATGTATTTGTTGAGGCGCTTATTGACCGCACTGTAGATATCGTTATCGAGAATATTGCTGAGTGGAATCCACTCTACATCCACCTTTCATACAATGATACAGTGATTACTCCTGAGGAGGGCGCTCTTGTTGAGGGGACTACATATCCTGTAAGTGTTGACTATGTTGGTGAGACACTCTCTTGCTACTTCACAACTACAGATAATGCTACTGAGCCACAGAATATTACAATTGCAAGAGATGGTGCTACAGTATATGTTGTGGAGGATTCAAGCGAGATTATCCCTGGCGAGCTTTCTGCATATACAGTTCCTGGTGCTCACAATGGTTGGGATACATCGGCTACACCTATGTATCTTGCGGGTGATGTATGTGTAGCATACAATGTTGCTACTACCGAGTTCAAGATTCTTGGCAATAATAAGTGGTACGGTCTTGCTTCTGGTAGCCTAAGCCTTGGTACTTGGACAGCATTGTCTGAGGATGGTTCTGCTACTAATATCACAGTTGCAGAGGGTATGTACGATATCTACTTCTCTGCACTCCGCACAATGGTATGCGTTGTTGAGGCGGGTGCTGAGGTTCCTGCATTGCCAGAATTGCCAGAGGTTACTGTTACTATGGGTGTTGTAGGCTCATTCCAGGGTTGGTCTGAGACTACACCTGTTGCTATGAGCTTTGTTGGTGGTGACTGGATTGTAGCTAAGGGTATTGAGCTATATAAGGACGACGAGTTCAAGTTTATCGATGGTAAATCTTGGGATGTAAACTATGGTCTTGAGAGCGCTTTGAAGGCTGAGGCAGGCAAGGAGTATACACTTGTTGCTAATGGTCAGAATATTGGTGTTATCAAGAATGGTAAGTATGATGTGTACTTCAATACAGCATCACATGCCTTTAAGTATGAGTGTGTTGAGGAGTATGCGGACCTAATGGTAAATATCACTATCAACAACAAAGCGAATTGGAGCCCACTATATATCTATCTTGAGCATAATGGTTCTGCTCTCACACCTGCTGAGGGTACTCTTGTGGAGGGTAGTACTTATTCTATAAGTGGCAACTATATCGGCGAGACCCTTTCATGTAAGTTTATTTCAGGCGATAAGGTTTCTGCTGTTTATGGTGTAGCTGTTACTAAGAGTGGTGCAACTGTAACTTTGGAGGAGAATATTATTAAGCTTACTTTCCAGTTGGATACCGATAATGCTAAGCAGTGGTGGGGTAACACAACTAAGATCCATGTTTGGAATACTAACACATCATTCGATACCACTTGGCCAGGTAATACTATGACAAACGAGGGTAACTACACTTGGAGCATTATTGTTCCATCTGAGTTGGTTGGTAAGACTATCAACTTCCTTGTACACAATGGTAATGGCTGGCAGTCTCCAGACTCTAAGGTGACCATTAGCGCAGAGGGTAATCTTGTTAAGGGTAGCTCTATCGGTATTAACTAATACAGATATCTAAATATTCGGAAACAGCACTCTACGGGGTGCTGTTTTTTTGTTAAAAGTAAAAGGCGTGGTCGCTTTGCGCGAGAGCTAAATTTTAAGATAACAGGAATAATAAAGAGACAGAAGGAATATTTCTTATGGACTCTGGGGAAACTGGAGCTTTTCTCCATATTACCCAGACTACCCATAATACCCAGTCACCCCATCTCAAAGCCCAAAGAAAAATCTTGCACAAAGCATAACTAAATACAACGCGGGTATTAAAAATAATACCTGCGCCATGAATGAAGTGCCCCCAAAAGTTTTTTGTCTAAACTTTTGGGGGCACTTCATTTTCAGTTTGGAGTTTTTTTTACTACCTTTGTTCTTACCTATATAAATAAATGACAATATGAAACGACAAGATCTTTACTTCGCCCTTGTGATGTTGGCGATATTTGTTCCATTCTTTGTGTCGCCAGAGTTGTATGCTTGGTATAAGACATTCAATGCTGAGCATGCTATGATTATGGCATTCCTTAAGTTTGCAATCCTCTCAACTCTTGGCGAGATGCTCGGTTGCAGAATCTCTACTGGCTCATACACCCACCCTACCTTTGGGGCGTTGCCACGTATGGTCGTATGGGGTATTCTCGGTATGGCAATCTCTATGGCGATGACCGTATTCTCGGCTGGTATCCCCGCCTTTATTACAAATATGGGCGGTAGCGAGCTTGTTGCTGGATTCTATGCTGAGGGCATCACATGGGGTAAGTTCGTGGTGGCTTTGTCTATCTCGGTGATGATGAACACCTTCTTCGCCCCTGTCTTTATGACATTCCACAAGATTACTGATGCACATATCGCTGAGTGCGGTGGCTCGCTTAAGGCTCTTATTACCCCTATCCCTATGCAACGCCTTATTAAGAGCGTAAATTGGGATGTTCAGTGGGGCTTTATCTTTAAAAAGACCATTCCTCTCTTCTGGTATCCTGCCCACACAATTACCTTTATGCTCCCTGGTGAACTACGTGTACTGTTCGCAGCACTGCTTGGTGTAGCTTTGGGAGTCATTCTCGCTATCGGTCTAAAGAAGAAATAGCCTGATAATCAATATATATAGATTTACCTTATAGGACTATAAAAATTCATTAAGGAAAATCTATTGCAGATAAGAAAAATGCCCTTATATTTGCACCAGAAACGAAAAGAAAACCAATAAAAATATATAAAAATAATAACCTAATAAAAACTACAAGATTATGGCTAAGAAGTTTATTTGTTCAGTATGCGGATATATTCACGAGGGTAACGAGGCACCAGAGAAGTGTCCATTGTGCAAGGTTGGAGCTGATAGATTCAACGAGATGGAGGAGGATAACAAGGCTCTTGAGTTTGTTACCGAGCACAAGATTGGCGATGGCAAGGTTGACCACCCTGAGATTTTGGAGGGTCTTAACAACCACTTTATGGGCGAGTGTACCGAGGTAGGTATGTACTTGGCTATGAGCCGCCAGGCAGACCGCGAGGGCTATCCTGAGATCGCTGAGGCATTTAAGCGCTACGCTTTCGAGGAGGCAGAGCACGCATCGAAGTTTGCTGAGTTGTTGGGCGACTGCCTATGGGATACAAAGACCAACCTTGAGAAGCGTATGAACGCCGAGAGTGGTGCTTGCGCAGACAAGATGCGTATCGCAGCATTGGCTAAGCAGAACAACTACGACGCTATCCACGACACTGTTCACGAGATGGCTAAGGATGAGGCTCGCCACGGTAAGGGCTTCGAGGGTTTGTATAACCGCTACTTCAAGAAGTAATATAAATATTTAGAAACCAAATAGTAATGGCTACCTTTTGGGTGGCCATTATTGTTTGGTTAAACTGAAAGTTTAATTAGCGTAAGACCCAATTTCTTGTCAGAAGGGGTCAGATGCAACGCTCGGCAAAAAAAATGCGGATGGGCTGTACTTTGGCGTACTGCCCATTCGCATTTATTTTTGATAGCGGCAGCAGATGTGCCCCTTATCACAAGAAATTAAACCATTAGACCTTCAAGGTCGTGTAGAGCATTAATCGCATCTGCATATCCATCGGTGGCTGCTTTGCTGTACCAAACACGGGCAGCCTCAACGTCTCGCTCGACACCTTTAGCTTGCTCGTAGCAGCTACCTACAACAAACATTGCGTAGTCGTCTTCCTCTTTGTTTGCAGCCTGAAGGAAGTGGCGGAAGGCCTCTTTAGCATCGCGCTCAACACCAAGACCGGCATCGTAGCAACGACCGAGAGCCACCTGTGCTGGAGTATAGTCCTTCTCGGCAGAGTCGGCATAGTATTTAGCAGCAAGTTCGTAGTTCTGCTCTACGCCATTACCATTGAAGTAGCACTCGCCAGTAGCAAACTGAGCCTTAGCACATCCCGAGCGTGCACCAGCACGATACCACATAAAGGCCTCGCGCTCGCTGGCAACAACACCATCGCCATTGACATAGCAGTTACCCATAACATACTGCGCAGGACCGTAACCCTGAACAGCAGCATCGAAGATGAGCAATGCAGCCTTATCTACATCCTTCTTAACTCCTTCGCCCTTAAGGTAGAGCAAGCCCAATTTATATCCTGCTTCCACACAGCCAGCATCCGCAGCTTCTCGAAGATAGCTTAGAGCAGCCTTATAATCGCCCTGCTCAAGGCTGGCACAACCATTGTTATACAACTCGTTCATCATAGTCAATCATTACTAAAAATATGCGCTAATCGCATCAGCGCATCTACAAAGGTACGAATAATCCGCTGAAATACCATATATTATAGGCAAAAAGTATAATATTTTTGCTATATCATCATAAAATGACGCAAAGAGAACAATGATACAAATAAAAAATAGTATATTTGTAAGTTGATAATAAAATATGAAAGTATGAATAAGAGAAGTGTGCTTGTTACAGGTGGCGCGGGATATATTGGTTCACACACAACCGTAGAACTTATCGAGGCGGGATATGAGGTTATCGTAGTGGATAACTTCTCGAATAGCGACTCATCGTCGTTGGAGGGTGTGGCTAAGATTACGGGCGTAAGACCAACTTTTATCGAGGGCGACTGCTGCGATAAGGAGTTTATGCGCGGAGTCTTTGAGCGTTACGACTTCGACTCTGTAATTCACTTTGCAGCGTATAAGGCTGTAGGCGAGTCTGTTGCCGAGCCAATGAAGTACTACCGCAACAATATTGTGTCATTCGTAACCATTCTTGAGCTTATGGCGGAGTATGGTCGCCACAATATATTGTTCTCATCTTCAGCAACGGTATATGGTGATGCTGAGATACTCCCAGTAACTGAGCTTACACCACGCAAGCCTGCGACATCGCCTTACGGCAATACTAAGCAGATGGCAGAGGATATCTTGCGCGATATGGTATCGGCAACAGAGCATCTTAACGGTATAGCTCTCCGCTACTTCAACCCTATCGGAGCCCACCCGTCAGCCCTCATCGGCGAACTCCCACGAGGCGTTCCTAACAACCTCGTCCCTTTCATCACCCAGACAGCCATCGGCAAGCGTGAGTGCCTCAGCATCTTCGGCAACGACTACCCTACCGAAGACGGTACATGTCTTCGTGACTACATCGACATCGTGGATCTTGCAAAGGCACACGTTGCAGCAGTATC
>JAZQZQ010000022.1:0-13788 GCA_045634125.1 Alistipes sp.
GATAGGCATAACCTCGCGGTTAGCAACGCCGAGCTTCAAACCTGAACGGATATCGTCCTGTGTGAGGGCGCCCTTCTCGAAGTAGAGCTCCATCAATGCGTCATCATATACGGCAGCAGCCTCCGAGAGCTCCTGATTCAATGCCTGTGCATACTCCAACTGATCCTCAGGAATCTCCTCCTCTACGCGAGTACCATTCTCGTCGGTGAAGCGGTAGAGCTTCATCATAAGTACGTCAATGAATGCGTTGAAGCCTGGACCTACCTCTACGGGATACTGTACGATTACGGGCTTCACAGACGATGCTGCGCGAATACCCTCAACTGTAGCCTCGAAGTTAGCCTTGTCGCCGTCGAGCTGGTTAACAACGCCGATAAGTGGCTTGTTAAGGATGCGAGCATAGCGAGACTGAAGCTCAGAACCAACCTCCCAGCCGTTCTGTGCGTTAAGCACCATCACGCCGATATCACCAACCTTAAATGCTGAAAACAACGAACCACAGAAGTCATCAGATCCTGGGCAGTCGATGATGTTGAGCTTGCGATCCATGAACTCTGTGAAGAGGGTTGTAGAATAGATCGAGCGTTTGTACTCATGCTCGATATCTGTGTTATCTGAGATTGTATTGTTATTCTCGATACTACCCCTGCGGTCAATTACCTTACCCTCAAAAGCCATTGCCTCTGCAAGGGTAGTTTTTCCGGCGCCAGGAGCACCAATAAGAACGATGTTCTTAATCTCTTTTGCTGAATAGTTTTTCATAGTATATTAGGTTTTTAGGTTTTTTCTTTGGTCTTAAGTTCTCGGTTTCGGAATATTTTGTCTCCTTGCCAAGCCCTTAAGTGCCTTTGTGGATTATAAAGTTAAGCACTTTTTTCCGAACAGCAAAATAAATAACCAATTTTTTTCACAAATAGGTTATTTTCCTCGCTTTTGAGCGTTCTCTCCCACCCTACTATATTTATATATATAGGAGGTAGCCTTTCGCACCCCAAAAACCATTCCGCGAAATTATGTTCATAAACTGCATAATTATCCAGATTAAGGATTTTGTCTTTTTATAGTCAAAAAGAGAGGCGTGTCCACCGATTGTGAACACGCCACGAAATTATATAGAGCAAATATCGCTACTCTACAACTACCAACGATGGAGCTACGACACCGCGTGTCTCCTCCTCCTTTGGAAGCGACTCGTATAGTTCGCGAAGCTCCTTTACATCACCCTTATTGTCGGCAGTAGCAAGGAGACTCAAACGAGCCATTCTACCAGTCATACCATCCTTGTCGATAGCGTATGCCAATGCGAAGCACTCATTTGTCCAATCAATAACATAGAACGAGTATGGTGCATTCAAAGGACAAAGACCCCACGCAAAACCTGATGTCAACTGCCACATAGTAGCATCTGGGAACTCGCTAAGGTCAGAGAAATCGTTACCTTCGCCCTTAATAACGAAGCTATATAGCTCTGCAGCATTCTCGAAGTCCTCGTATGTAACAACGGCGATTGCCTTACCTGCAGTTACCTCTGGTACACCGAAGATTGAACCCGCCTCGTCATCGCCTGAGTAGTAGCCCACGAGCTTGATAGTTGGGTTTACAGTACCAACAGTGGTTGTGCGAGCCACAGCATCGAAGGTAAATGTCTTTGCAACGTGACCTGTCTTGATATCAAGAGCATATACATATACCATATACTCTGTATCGATCTTCAAGCCCGACAAGTTGAATATCTGTGTACCATTGCTATAATACTGATCAAGAACCTCTGCCTCGATAGTAGATATATCGAACTTCAAAGTCTCCTCCAAATAGTAGTCGAACTCCTCGTTCACAGCAGCGATGCAAGCCTCCTCGTTGTACTCCTCCTTGATGCAAGCACCAGGTACATAGTAGATAGTTGGATCAGACGATGTAACGGTGAATGTAAAGCCGTATGGAGTGATGCTTGTTGCATTTACCGAGAACTGCACATCCTCAATGCTACCGCCTGGGAGTGTTTTGAAGGTCTCCATATATGCCTCTGTGGTAATACCACCCTCATAGCCGAATGCTATGATGCAGTACTCCATATCTGCTGCTGGGAGCGACTTTGGCTTAGTAGCGAAGTCTACAAAACCCTTGGTATTTGCCATAACGCCCATCCAGCCTGGACCCCACTGGTCTACCATCTCGTGCATAACCTCATCAGCGGTAGAAACACCGTCGTAAGGCTGTACGATACATACATAGTAGTCATCATTGTTCGATGGAGTTACAGTAAACGATACAGACATCTGCTGTACATCGTACACACGAATATCGAAGTACATATCAGATGGCTCTGGGTCTCCAGTTGTGTACTCGCCATAGAAGATATCTGTTGTGATTACGATACCATCCTCATCCATAGTAAGACCTGAAAGCAGGTAGCAGTAATCGGTATTTGCATTCAAGCCCTTAGCGCCAATCTCCAAGTCGCCATCGTGGATCAACGCCATAATAGTCTGCTCAGCGGTGTAGCCAGCCTGAAGCATATTGTTGATATCCTTCTGGAAGTAGTCGCGGAAGAATGCACCCTGGCTCATCATACCCTCGCCCTCGCCAACATAAGCATCGTAGTACTCCTTAGGCATAGTGCAGATGTAGTACAAAATATCCTTATCCGAAGGCAACACGGTGAATTTCACACTGTTATAAAGCACGCGAGTACTAATATCGAATGTAGCGTCGCTCATAACAACATCTGGAGTCTTAAACTCCTTCTTCACCAACTCGGTAGATGCTACATAGCCATCGATGGTGTACTCAACGCCGAATACAACAACATAGTGCTCAGTATTCATCTGCAAACCAGTAGCCTTATTTCCCTCAGTATCACCGCATAGCATAATATTTGGAAGATACTCACCAAGGAGCTTACCCTCCTTCTGTGCCACCAACTCCAACTTTGCGAAGATGTCAGCTACAAAGTACTCATCCTTTCTATAGGCATCAACCTCAGCCTTCTCGTAGACGATACAAATATAGTCTACCGTAGGATCTTTAGGGGTAACCGAGAATGTTACCGAGCCACGAGTGGTAGCAGTGATATCCACCACGAATGACGCATCTGGATTCGAAGGCTCCTCTGGACCAGGCGCTGGTTTTGGTTTATCGACATCGTCACCACCACAAGCCACTGCCAAGAGCGCAAAAACGGTTACAAATAGAGATAGTAATTTTTTCATAGTCGTAGTTATATAAATACATTTAGCGCAAAGATATGAATGTTATTTGAATTGTGCAAAAAAAAGACTCTTAAATTAGAGGCAACGCCTTTTAACCATTACTCATTCCTCACCACTAATTTTCCTCGTAATTGTTTGTATTTCAGTTTTTTTTACTACCTTTGCACTCCCAAGCAGGCACTTATGGGGTCGTGGCTATAGACTACGATTGAGTGGTGCTGAAGTTAAATATTTAATTATTAAACACTTATGAAGACAATTCAGATTAACGGTACTGCACGTAACGACTTCGGTAAGAAGTACGCTAAGGCAGCACGTCGCGAGGGTCAGGTACCTTGTATCGTTTACGGTGGCGGCGAGGAGAAGGCATTTTTCATCGATGCTAAGGAGCTCGGTCAGCTTATCTACACTCCTAACTCATACATCATCGAGCTTAACATCGATGGCGTTGTAGAGAAGGCTGTTATGCGCGAGGTTCAGTTCCACCCAGTACGCGAGCAGGTTCTTCACGTAGACTTCTACCGTGTTCAGGAGGGTAAGCCTGTTGCAGTTACAGTACCAGTACGCCTTACAGGTAACGCTGAGGGTGTTAAGGTCGGTGGTAAGTTGGCTCTTTCAGCACGTAAGCTTACTGTTAAGGCATTGGTTGAGTACATTCCAGATGAGATCGTTGTTGACGTTACTCCATTGAAGGTTGGTCAGACTATCTTCGTTGGCGATCTTAAGGAGGAGAACCTTACATTCATTACTCCTGCAACTACTGCTGTTTGCGCTGTACGTGTAACACGTGCATCACGTGGTGCTGCAGCTGGAAAGTAATCGTTGCATAGGATAACACCTTGTAAGGATGAAATATCTTGTTGTAGGGTTGGGCAATATTGGCGCCGAGTACGCCAACACCCGCCACAACATAGGTTTCAAAGTATTGGATGCCTTAGCTGAGGCATCCAATATCTCTTTTATGACCGCACGCTATGGCGATATGGCGACCTTGAAGCATCGTGGTCGCACTATCTATCTATTGAAGCCTTCGACATATATGAACCTATCGGGTAAGGCTGTGAGATACTGGATGGATCAGGAGCGCATACCACGCGAGAACCTGCTTATTATCTCCGACGATATCGCCCTACCATTCGGCACCTTCCGTATGCGTAAGAATGGCTCTGAGGGTGGACACAACGGTCTTAGAAGCATTACCGAGTGCCTTGGCGACAACCAGTATGCCCGTATGCGCTTTGGCGTGGGCGGCGACTTTCCTAAGGGACGCCAGGTGGACTACGTCTTGGGCGAGTTTTCCGACGAGGAGAATAAGGCTATGCCCGAGCGCCTAAAGCTCTTTGGCGATGCGATTCTCTCCTTCGTCTCTATCGGTCCCGACCGCACGATGAATAGCTACAATGGAAAATAACAAAGGTTGCCCGTCGGGCAACCTTTGTTATTTTAATGAGTAATGAGTAATTAGGAATTAGTAATGGTTAAAAGGCGTTGCCATTTTAGGAGGAGGACAGCAGGGAGAGCAGGGAGAGCAGGGAGAGCAGTGAAACAGGGTATCACAATTTAAAATAAATCACTGTCCTCTCTGTCCTCCCTGTCCTCCCTTAATCTCCCACAGCTTCAGCTGTCGCTCCTTAGAGCGAAACTATCTCCACGTCTCTTTCGTCTCTTTTTCTCAAAAAAAGGGATGAAAGGGGACCAAAGGGGATTCCGTCCCCTTTTCTACCTTTTCTACCCTTTCTGCCGCTTTAGCCCCTTATGCCCTTTTACTACTCTTTAGACAACTCACACCCACCCTAATCCCAAACAAAAAAAACAGCACCCCGAAGAGTGCTGTTTTTTACTATTTGGATATCCGTATTTAGTTAATACCGATTGAGCTACCTGTAACGGTGTTACCCTCAGCCTTAATAGTCACCTTAGAGTCTGAAGACTGCCAGCCGTTACCATTGTGTACAAGGAAGTTGATAGTCTTACCAACCAACTCAGATGGAACGATAATGCTCCAAGTGTAGTTACCCTCGCTTGTCATAGTGTTACCTGGCCAAGAGGTATCGAATGATGTACCAGTATTCCAAGCGTGAATCTTCATAGTGTCACCCCACCACTGCTTTGAATTTGCAGTGTTCAACTGAACCATAAGTTTGATAACAGTCTCCTCCAATGTGATAGTTGCACCATCCTTTGTGATAGAGACATTACCCTCCATTGTCTTGCTACCATTTGAAAGAACATACGATAGAGACTCTCCAATGTAATCACCACTAACAGCATACTTATTGTTTGTTACTGTAGCGTTATCTACAATTGTAGTATTACCGTTCTTCAAAGTGATGTATAGTGGGCTCCAGTTTGCTTTGTTATTGATAGTGATGTTTACCATAAGATCAGTATACTCCTCAACAACATCATACTTAAATGCCTTAGAAGTTGGGTTAAAATATAGGTTAAACTTACCGTTTGTATTAACCTTGATATTCTGACCTCCCTGAACAAGAGTGTTAACCTTACCTGGCTCAGCAACCAAAACAGCATCCTTAGCACCGAAGTTAGGATTATCCCAAGAGTTACCTGTAATAACCTTGAACTCGTCAGACTTGTAAAGCTCAACATTCTCAGCTACAACCCAAGCCCAATCAGATGCAACATGTGTCATCTTAACAGTAGCAGAAGCAGCAACATCCCAGCCCTGGAATGAACCTACAACACCATACTCAGAAGCGTTTGAAGCAACCAATGTACCAAGGTTGTAAACCATACCAGCAGCCAATGCCTTAGTAGTCGTTCTAATAGTCTCGCCATTAACAGCGTATGACAAAGCTACCTCTGCGCCGTTAGGCCAGAAAGCAACGAACTGCTCACCATTACCAGAAACAGTAATCTCGTTTACAGCAACACCCTCCTCTGTACGGAAAGCATCAGCAGACAAAGAGATCTTAACCTCACCATTGTAAGTGAAACGGAAGAATGAAGTAAGTGGCTGAAGCTCAACCTTACCCTCGCCGAAGTTCTCAACAGTAGCTGTTGTATAGAATGCGTTTGCACCCTGAAGTGAGTGGTGCTTGCCATCAGTAGTGATAGTTACAGCTGTGCCTGCAAGCTCAGCAACTGCATCGTCATAGCAAGTAAAACGACCCTTCTCAACATCTGTACAAACGAACTCGTAAGTATCGTTTACGTAAAGCTTATCACCAAGCTCCCACTTAGTCTCCCAAGTCTTATCGCCATTCTCGTCAGCGATAGTAGCACGAGTATCGTTAACAATCTCAGCATAGAATGAGAAAGCAGCCTCCTGAGCATTCTCAACATTCTCATTATTCTCTGTACAAGCTGCAGCGCCAATGATAACCAACGCAGCAAGCATCAAATTCCAAAACTTTTTCATTTTCTTTTGCTCTTTTTTTTGGTTAAACATTGATTACCAAATGTCCTCCTCACCATAAGTTGGACCGAAGACACCCTCACCTGTTGAGACCTCAAAGCCTCGCTCAACACAAACCTCTACTACATAGGCTGCTGGTGCCTCGTAGCTTAGGCTTGAATTTGTCATAAACTCTTTTTTCATAGTTATAAATTTTAGATTGTTTATTTACACAATTGCACAAAGGTAATCATTATTACATAAATACAATAACAAAAAACGCCCTTTCGCGACGAAAGGTAGATAATTAGCGACGAACAAACCAAAACCCGCGAAGGAAAACATGGCCATATATAATAAATATAGGTATCAGGAGTGCTATTTAATTAGAAATGAGCAGTTAGTAATGGGTAACAGGCGGGGCTGTTTTGGGTAGTTTTATATGGAGACTATGTGCATTGTATGGAATATAGGTAAAAGCACCAATATACCCCATTACTACCCATTCTTTCCAGAGAAGATATTAAGACAAGTGTGATTAGCGAACAACCCTATTTATTGCGAGATATGGTTAGATTTGGCTTTGACACGAAAACTGGCGAATGGGACATACTAAGCGTATTTCCCATTCGCCAGTTTGACTGAAGAGTCGAAGATGACCCTTTATCACAAGAAATTACTTCAAACGGAGGAAACCGATACCAAAACGCTCCACCGCTGCGCGCTCCAAATCCTCGCGTACTGATGGATCAGCAACAGAGATAAGCAACTTTGCACGCTCTGCCAACGACTTATTGCGTAGGTAAACGATGCCATGCTCCGTAGCGATATACTGTGCCTGGAAGCGTGTTGTTACAACACCTGCACCCTTGGTTAGGGTAGGAACAATCTTTGAGATACCCTTAGTGGTGATAGATGGCAAGGCAATGAAACACTTACCGCCCTCAGACAAGGCGCCACCATACATAAAGTCGTGCTGACCGCCTACGCCCGAGAAGATACGCTCACCGATACTATCTGCGCAAATCTGACCTGTAAGGTCTACCTCGATGGCTGAGTTTACTGCCATAACCTTAGGGTTCTGGCGGATATTCTGTGGGTCATTAGTCCATGCCACATCGCGGATAACAACATCGCGGTTGCCGTCCAAGTAGTCGTACAAGCGCTGGCTACCCAAACACAAACATGCGACAGACTGACCAGGGTAAATCTTCTTCAATGAGTTATCGATGATACCCTTCTGGATAAGAGGTACCACGCCATCGGTCATAGCCTCAGTGTGCAAGCCGAGGTGCTTGTGGTTGTGCAACGCATCAAGCACAGCGTTAGGAATACCGCCTACGCCAATCTGCAATGTTGCACCATCAGGAATCTCCGATGCGATAAAGTTACCGATGCGGCGCTCTACATCGTTAGGGATAACGGTTGGTACCTCCACAAGTGGCTCATCACCGCGTACCATAGCATCAATCTTAGATACGTGGATAACAGGATCACCAAAGGTGCGAGGCATATACTTATTTACCTGTGCGATGATAACCTTTGAGCACTCCACAGCCGAGAATGCCAAGTCGGCAGATACACCATATGAGCAGTAGCCATCCTCATCAGGCTCAGATACGTTGAGGAGGGTTACATCCAATGGAATCTGACCAGAACGGAAGAGGAATGGAATCTCGCCCAAGAATGCAGGGATTGTCTGTGCTACGCCCGAGTTGATGGCGTTGCGGAGGTTGTTTGCCACGAAGAAGCTAAGTGGCTCGAACGAGTCACGCAACTCCGCCTTAGCATATGGGGCATCGAAGCGACCGATAGCGAAGGCAGTGTATACCTTAACATCACGCAACTCGTCGGCGCGGTCGGTCATAGCCTGCACCAGCACCTCTGGTATAGATGTCGAACCCTGGATATATACCGAGTCGCCCGACTTGATAAGTTTCGCGGCCTCAGCCGCACTAACTAAATTCATACTTATACTCTGTTTAGAAAGGGCTGTCCTTATCGGGCAGCCCCTATTATTTTAATAGTCCTGGCTAAATAAACGCAAGCGCTTGTCAAGCTCGTCATACTGATAATCGGAAATCATCGACACGCAACCACGCAAGCCCTCGCGAGAGCTACCTGTAGGTGCAAGTGTGATAGCCGAGATACCGTAGTAGATAAGCTTGTTGATAAGCTGCTCGCCGGTCATATCCTTGTAGCCGAATGTGAAGAAGAAACCATCGCTCACCTCCTGATCACAGTCCTTATCGTAGACGATATGGAAGCCGTTCTTAACCATAATCTCCTTAACACGCTGTGCGCGTACTGCATACTCGCGGGTATGACCCACAAAGTCAAGGCGACCATCCGATGCTGCACGGAACATTGCAGCCAAGGCGTACTGCGCAGAGTGTGGAACACCCGATGACAATACGTAGAGGATGTTAAAGATAAAGTTACGACGGAACTGACCATCGTTGCCATACTTCTTAGCAAAGGCATCGTAGCAACGCTCCGCGAGGGCAGGGTTCATCGCTACGATAGCGATACGCTGACCTGCGTATGAGAACATCTTAGAGCCTGAAAGAAGGTGTAGGCAGTTGTTAGTATAGCGTGCTACAGATGGCTGATATGGAGCCTCGAAAGGCTTCGAACGATCCTCGCGGAAGTCCATATTTAGGTATGCCAAGTCCTCGATAACCACAACGTCATACTTTGTAGCCATACGACCGATAATCTCCAACTCCTCCTCGTTGAGACACATCCACGTTGGGTTGTTAGGGTTAGAGTAGATCATACCGCTGATGCGACCTGAAGAGAGTACCTCCTCAAGCTTTGCCTCAAGGGCAGCGCCACGGTAGTCGATAACATCGAACGACTCGAAACGTATGCCCTGAACTTTGCACTGCGCCTTCTGCACTGGGAAGCCTGGGTCAATAAAGAGGATGGTATCACGATCCTCGCGCATCTGGCTCAACGCCATAAACGATGCGAAAGCGCCCTGCATAGAGCCTACAGTAGGCACGATGCACACAGGTGGAATATCAAGGTTGATAAATGCCTTGATAAAGCGTGATGCCTCCTTTGTAAGTGGCTCGATACCAGTGATAAGAGGGTACTTAGAGCCTACACCTGCAAGCAATGCCTCGTGCTCAGCCTCGATACCAATCATCTCGGCAGGAAGACCTGGCTCGCCAATCTCCATACGGATATACTCAACACCAGTCTTAGCCTCGATATCCTTAACAACGCTTACAAACTGGCGTATTGATGCAGCGCCAAGCTCCTTGGCGTTGCGCAAACCGTTGGCAATACAGATGTTGTCAACGGTCTGCTTATCTAATGGTCTATCCATTGTCTTGTTATTTTTTGATTGAGTTCTCATAACCTGCGCGCACTGCTGCAAGATTCTTCTCAATAACCTCCTCGCCCTTACGAGCAAAGATACGACGAATACCTGCCTCGATCTTCTCGAACTCGATGTCAAGCATTGGGATAGCAGCACCCAACAACACCATGTTTGCTGCCTGCAATGGTGCGCCAGCATCCTTCGCCAACTGCTCCACGTTCAACGATACGCAGTTTGGAAGTGCCTTTAGGTGTGCGTTGATATCCTCCTCGGCAGGGTAGTTAGGGATATTTACGAATGGTACAGTTGAAGTTACAACCCAGCCATCCTTCTTCAAATACTCAAGATAGCGCAAAGCCTCCATAGGCTCCAACGAGATGATAACATCTGCGCCACCCTTAGCAATAAGGTCTGATGCGATAGGCTCGGTAGAGAGACGTAGGTTACTCTGCACGTCGCCACCACGCTGGCTCATACCGTGTACCTCAGCCTGCTTGATGTTCCAGCCCTCAGCCAAAGCAGCCTCGCCGATAACTGTTGCGATCGACAAAATACCCTGTCCGCCGACGCCAGCCAAAATAATATCTTTCTTCATAATTGTTTCGTTTTTGTTGTTTGCAGACTTAGTTCTTCTTGGCTGCCTCACGAGCCTTAGCATGACGCTTAGCAGTCTGAATACACTCTCTGCGTGGGATGATTACAGATACACCGTTGTACTCAATCTCCTCGCGGATGGTATTCTTAATCTCCTCCATATTCTTTGGAAGTGGCACCACAACGCGAACGTGGTCTGGGTGTACGCCAAGACCGCGGCAGATATCCTCAATCTTGCCAGTACCTGCAGAGTCCTGACCACCGGTCATACCTGTAGTGAGGTTATCAGAGATAACAACTACGACGTTTGCCTTAGAATTCACGCAGTCAAGAAGACCTGTCATACCCGAGTGTGTAAATGTAGAGTCGCCGATAACTGCAAATGCTGGGAACTGACCTGCATCCGAAGCACCCTTAGCCATTGTGATAGATGCACCCATCTCAACGCAAGCGTGTAGAGCCTGGAATGGAGGCAAAGCACCAAGAGTGTAGCAACCGATATCGCCGAAGATGCGAGGATTCTCGTACTCTGCAGCAACCTCGTTCAACGCCTTGTACATATCGCGGTGACCGCAGCCCTGGCACAATGCTGGTGGACGTGCTACAACGATGTCGTCAGCCTCAAGGTTCTCCAACTTAGCCATGCCCAACGATGCGCGTACTGAGTCTGGTGTAAGCTCACCTACACGTGGTAGATCGCCAGTCAAACGACCCTTAACTACAACTGTTGAAGGAACGATGGCGCGTACCATCTCCTCAACAACTGGCTGACCCTCCTCCATAACAAGGATCTCCTTCGCGCCATCCTCAACCATCTTCTCAATAAGAGCTACTGGAAGTGGATACTGCGAAACCTTTACAAGGCTGCGCTCCTCAGCACCTGCTACATTCTCCATGTAGTAGTTATATGCAATACCAGTGGTGATAACACCCAACTCTGGCTTAGAACCCCTCTTATAGAAGTTATACTTAGACTCCACAGAAGCCTTCATAAGGTCGTCCTGTTGAGCAAGTAGCTGCACGTAGCGACGCTTTGCGAATGCTGGCAATAGAATCCAGGTGCGTACATCCTCAGGACGGTTGATCTCGTTCTGCTTGCGAGGCTCCTCTGTAAGGTTAACAACAGCGCGTGAGTGAGCCATACGTGTTGTTACACGCATAAGTACTGGGAGCTTCACAGCCTCCGAAAGCTCGAACGCTGCGCGTGTCATCTCGTAAGCCTCCTGCTGTGATGATGGCTCGAAGATAGGCATCATCGCGAACTTACCATAGAAACGTGAGTCCTGCTCATTCTGTGATGAGTGCATTGATGGGTCGTCGGCAGCAACAACAACCAAACCACCATTAACACCTGTCATAGCAGAGTTAACAAATGGATCGGCAGCCACGTTCATACCAACGTGCTTCATACACACCAAAGCGCGCTTGCCCATATAAGACATACCGAGCGCACCCTCCATAGCGGTTTTCTCGTTTGTAGCCCAGCGGCAGAAGATCTTGTCCGCAGCCTCGCCACGCTTCTCCTCGCGTAGCTGAATGTACTCTGTGATTTCAGTTGAAGGCGTACCTGGGTATGCATAAACACCCGACAGACCTGAATCGATAGCGGCCTGTGCAATAGCCTCGTCACCGAGAAGTAGTTTTCTCATATCTTTATTGTTTTAGGTTTGATTAAATTTCTATTTAGCATCTTCAAAGTTATGTAAAATTTTTCACACTGCGAAATATTTTCCTAAATTTTGTGAATTATTACTACGTAATCGCAAAAATCTTTGGAATTATTGCCCTGCTCAGCAAAAAGTTTAGTATGTTTGTGGTAGTGTATAAACGGATAATCACAAACATATTATGAAAAAGCTATTTTTACTCTTTACGCTTGCCTTTATGGCGTTGTCATGTGAGGAAGCACAGGACTCTATTGACGAGAAAGGTCACGGCTTGGTATTTCTTGAAGGCGAGATGAAGGCCTACTTCGATGACAAGGGCGACACAAAGAACTACAAATTCAAAGCCGACCTTGCGTGGAGTGCTGAGGTGTCGGCTGATTGGGTCGAGGTTGACCCAACAAGCGGTCCTGCTGGCGAGAATAAAATCAAAATCAAGGTCGATAAAAACAAGAGTGATGAAAAGCGCACGGGTTATGTAGATATCACACTATCAAACGACAAGAGTTACCGTATCGAGCTTGAACAGCTTGCTGCGGGCGAGGATCTTGATGATGTAGTGGAGCCTACAAACTCTTGTCCATCAAATGAGATTTGGTATACCAATGGTAGTACAACAGAGCCAACAAATCCAAGAAAGAAAGATGCTTTCGGTGTAAACATTATATCAAATACCTTCGATGCAGAAAAGGAGTGCTGGATTATTAAGTTTGACGGTGATGTAACTACAATTGGAGATGGTGCATTCGGTTATTGCAGTAGCCTAACAAGTGTAACTATTCCAGATAGTGTAACTACAATTGGAGATTATGCATTCTGTGATTGCAGTAGCCTAACAAGTATAACTATTCCTGATAGTGTAACTACAATTGGATATTGTGCATTCGCTCATTGCAGTAGCCTAACAAGTGTAGCAATTCCAGATAGTGTAACTACAATTGGTGATTATGCATTCTTTGGTTGCAGTAGTCTAACACGTATAACTATTCCAGATAGTGTTGTTATGCTTGGAGAAGCAGCGTTCGCAAAATGTGAAAACCTTATAGAATTTGATGGTAAGTTTTCATCGGAAGATGGAAGGTGTTTAATTTGTGGTACGACATTTAATTCGTTTGCACCTGCGGGGCTAACAGAATATACTATTTCACATAATGTAACAATAATTGGTGTGAATGTATTCGATAGTTTTACGAATCTGTCAAATATAACTATTCCTGATAGTGTAACTACAATTAGAGATTATGCTTTTATTTGTTGTAGTAACTTGTCAAGTATAACTATTCCTGACAGTGTAACTACAATTGAATTACTTGCATTCGCTTATTGCAGTAGCCTAACAAGTGTATATTGCAAGGCTGTAACTCCGCCTGCTGGAGGTTCTGAGATGTTCTACGATAACGCCTCTGGTCGTAAGATTTATGTGCCAATGGAGTCGGTAGAGGCGTATAAATCGGCATCTTATTGGAGCGACTATGCTGATGATATTGTTGGCTACGACTTTTAATTTCCTTGTGTACAAAGTTATCTGTGCGGCTCTTTTGGCATCTGCCTTGTTTGTTAAATGCTCATTTACATTTAGTAAACTCCGCTTTCCCAAACTGCGAGCAGCTTCAAAATAGCCACAACATATAA
>JAZQZQ010000023.1:0-46774 GCA_045634125.1 Alistipes sp.
AGAAAAGAGTTATTTGAAAAGCATGAGGAATATAGTGTAATAAAACAAGTTAGCAATTTCTTATCCATTGCCCATTCTCATGCAAGTTCTTCTTAATGGTTTGATACTCAAAGAATCTTAATCAAACTACATCAAATATACAAAAAAAAAGTGAAAACCGAAAAGCGAAAGGTGAACTTTGCGATTAAGGCGAGAGCAAAACAAGATTTTTTTGTTTTGCCGAGCCGTAGCAAAGTCGAGGCATTACGTAGTTTTGCCTCAAAAGTAAGGCGCGCTATGCGCGAAAGGGCAAAAAGGGTAGTAAAAGGGCAAAAGGGGCAGAAAAGGGTAAAAAATTCCCGTTAGTCCCCTTTCGGACTCTTTAATCCCCATTGTCCGAACCAACAGGAAGCAATTAGTAATGGTCAAAAGCAATGCCTTTTAGTGCTCTCGTAACACCAGTAACACCAGTAACATTAGTAACATCAGTAACATTGGTAACATTAGTAACACCCCGTTACCATGTTACTTTGTTACTCTGTTATCCGCTCCGTCATGCGCATCGCAACCGTTTGTTCGTAATGAAGTGCTAATCAAGATATTTAACCTTTAGTGTAAAAATATTTATTAAAATACTTGACAATGGTGTTTTGATGTTGTATATTTGCAGTGTCGTTTCAGTACTAATTCGCACTGTTTAAGTGTATAGACAACAGCATATATACATACATTAATATCTTAATATTTAATACTATGGAGAGTAATTCTATTACTAACCCTACTATGGGTATAGCCAAATCTGCGGAGTTAAGAGATTTGACTAATGAGCAGCTTCTCAGACGCGAGGAGCTTAGACGCGCTGAGGAGCGTGTATTGCCATTTATTGTTGATATGTCGAAGGAGCTACCCGACGAGCAACCACTGATATCTATAGATGGTAGTTGTATCTGCTCGCGCGGTAATATCTCGGCTATATGTGGCGAGGCTAAGAGTAAAAAGACCTTCCTCGCCTCAGCACTTGTAGCCTCGGCAATGGCTATACCTTACGACAAGCTTAACAACTTTAAGAATGTCGATAAGGATATGAATCTCAATGTATTGTGGGTAGATACCGAGCAGGGCGAACGTCACGTACGCAGGGTTATAGAGCGTATCAGTACGATGACGGGCGCTAAGATGGGAGGCTTGGTATCTGAGCCACGCCTTATGACTCTCTCACTTAGGGAGTTAGACCCTATGGAGAGATATATGGTCATGACTGAAGCAATCAAACGCTACCCATTTGATTTGATAGTCATTGACGGTATCGCCGACCTCCAACGTAATACCAACGACTTGGAGGAGAGCGATGCTTTGATAGGTGCGTTGATGGCTATCAGTACCAATACTAATACGCATATACTCTGCGTGTTACATACCAATCCTGGTAGTGATAAAGCACGTGGACACCTTGGCTCCTCGTTGCAACGAAAGGCGGAGACGGTGATATTCGTGCATCGCAACGGCGAATGCTCGGTTGTAGAGCCTCAGTTCTGTAGAAACGAACCATTCGAGCGTTTCGCTTTCAATATCTCTGAGGAGGGTATACCTCAACTATGTGATATCCCTCAGAGTGAGGGTTTTGGTATCAACGACCGCATCGTAGATATTCTTAATACTGAGTATGGTGGCGTTGTTGAGCGCGTCACGCTGAATAAAAAGATTGTTGAGGTGTTAGGTCTCAATATCGCCACCGCTAAGATGCGCATCAGGCGACTTATTGATAAGGGTCTTTTGGAGGCTGATAATAACTTTATCCGTATAGCGAGTAACAAAGTAACACGGTAACGGGGTGTTACTGATGTTACTCATGTTACCGATGTTACTTTTGTTACGAGAGTACTAAAAGAGATTGCCTTTTGACCATTACCAATTGTTTCCTGTTAGCTCGGACAAAGGGGAATTAAAGAGTCCAAAAGGGGACTAAAGGGGATTTTTTACCCTTTACTACCCCTTTTGCCCTTTTGTTACCCTTTTTGCCCTTTCGCGCATAGTACGCCTTACTTTTGAGGCAAAACTACGTAATGCCTCGACTTTGCTACGGCTCGGCAAAACAAAAAGATCTTGTTTTGCTCTCGCCTTAATCGCAAAGTTCACCTTTCACTTTTCGATTTTCACTTTTTTTTGCTATCTTTGCGCGATTATATATTTTATAAAAACCTAACTCAGTTTATTATGTTAAGTGTTATCTATTACATCGTGGTTTCAATGGCGTGGTTGGTGCTTTATTTGGCATCATGGGTCGCCCTTATTGTATGCTATCCTTTCGATAAAAAGCGTCGTGTGGTACACAAGCTTTCGGCGTGGCTCACAGCAACTGTATTCGTATTTGCACCAGGTGCGAAGCGTAAGGTGGTGGGTATGGAGAATATCGACCCAGAGAAGGCATACGTCATGGTGCTTAACCACCAGTCGATGGTAGATATTCTTAGCATCTACAACCTCCCTTTGGTCTTTAAGTGGGTATCTAAGAGGGAGGTATATCGTATTCCATTGGTAGGTCGCTTGTTGCTTATGCATGGCGATATCGTTATCAACCGCGCAAGTGCCAAGGAGGCTATGCAGTTGGTACACTCTAAGGGTAAGGAGTGGTTGAAGAAGGGGGCTTCGGTAGCTATCTTCCCTGAGGGTACGCGCTCTAAGGATGGCGAGATTCACAACTTCAAGGCTGGAGCCTTTATCCTCGCTAAGGATGCGGGTGTGCCTATCCTCCCTATCGTGTTGGATGGTACAAGTACGTTGGTGCGCAAGGGTTGGATGATTAACTGGAAGAATGTAACTACAATCAAGGTGTTGCCACCAATCCCTGCTGAGGAGGTGGTATCACGCGATATCAAAGATGTGATGGCGCAGGTGCGTACCGATATGGTTGATGCATTGGCTGAGGTGCGCGCTACAAAGTAAGCTTGTAAGAGAGATATATGGCAGAATTGAATTTGACAAACCCCGTGGCTGAGTATGGTAAGGAGGCGATTGTAACACTTTCGCCTCGCGAGCATATACGTCTACGTCCAGGTATGTACATCGGCAAGTTGGGCGATGGCACTCAGGCGGATGATGGTATCTACGTCCTTTTGAAGGAGGTTGTGGATAACTCTATCGACGAGTTTATCATGGGTGCTGGTAAGCGTATCGAGATTACTGTCGAGGGCGACAAGGTATCGGTGCGCGACTATGGTCGAGGTATTCCGTTGGAGGCGTTGGCGGATGCTGTGAGCAAGATGAACACGGGTGGTAAGTATGGTGGCGATGCCTTCAAAAAGACGGTAGGTCTCAATGGCGTGGGTGTTAAGGCGGTGAATATGTTGTCGACACACTTCCTCGCTCGCTCGGTGCGTAATGGCGAGGCTCGTACCGTAACCTTTTCGCAGGGCTTGGAGCTTACCGACCGCTCGGAGAGTGGCGTGGAGGAGCAGAATGGTACATATGTGGAGTTCGTGGTAGACCGCGAGGTCTTTGGCGACTATGCCTACAACATCGAGTATGTGGAGCAGATGGTCAAGAACTACACCTATCTAAACCTCGGTCTTACCGTGGTGCTTAATGGCAAGCCCTACATCTCAAAGAATGGTCTTTTAGACTTGGTCAACGACAATATGTCGAGTGAGCCACTATATGCCCCTATCCATATCTCGGGCGATGACATCGAGATTGTTATCACCCACGGCAACGGTTATGGCGAGGCATACTACTCCTTTGTGAATGGTCAGTACACCCCACAGGGTGGTACGCATCAGGCTGCCTTCCGCGAGGCTGTGGCTAAGACCATTAAGGAGTTCTACCGCAAGGACTACGACCCATCGGATATTCGCACCTCTATTATCGCGGCTATCTCGGTGAGGGTTGATGACCCAATCTTCGAGTCGCAGACCAAGACGAAGCTAGGCTCTAAGGATAAGGAGGAGGGAGTAACTATGCGCCAGTTTGTGGGCGACTTCCTCTCTACAAACTTGGATAACTACCTACATAAGCACCCTGAGACTGCGCAGATTCTCCAGAAGAAGATTGTGGAGAATGAGAAGGAGCGTAAGGCTATCTCGGGTGTGCAGAAAAAGGCGCGCGAGGCAGCAAAGAAGGTATCACTTAACAACAAGAAGTTGCGCGACTGCAAAATCCACTATACCGACAAATCTGAGCTTGCAGAGCAGACAATGATATTTATCACTGAGGGTAACTCAGCATCAGGCTCTATCACATCGAGCCGAGACCCACGCACGCAAGCCGTATTCTCGCTACGCGGTAAGCCACTTAACTGCTATGGTCTCACAAAGCGCGTGGTCTACGAGAACGAGGAGTTTAATCTCCTGCAGGCGGCACTCAACATCGAGGAGGATATGGATAACCTACGCTACAACAAGGTTATTATCGCCACGGATGCCGATGTCGACGGTATGCATATCCGTCTGTTGCTAACCTCATTCTTTTTGCAGTTCTTCCCAGATGTTATCCGCTTGGGACACCTCTATATCTTGCAGACGCCATTGTTCCGTGTCCGCAATAAGAAGGAGACCCACTACTGCTATTCGGATGAGGAGCGTCAGGAGGCTGTTAAGAGGTGTGGCGCTCAGGCAGAGATTACCCGCTTTAAGGGTCTTGGTGAGATCTCGGCTGCGGAGTTTAAGGAGTTCATCGGCGAGGGTATGCGCTTGGACAAGGTGCGTCTTACGAAGGATGATCCTATCCACGACCTTCTCGACTTCTATATGGGTAAGAATACCCCCGACCGCAAGGACTTTATCGTGGGCAACCTTCGCGTGGAGGAGGATATTGTTGACATTAACTAACACTGAGGAATGAAGGAGAACAAAGATATATTAGAGAGTGCTGAGGAGGCTGCAATGGAGAGTGCCGTTGAGGCACCCGAGGTTGAGGTCGATGATACCGATGTTACGGACGATGCCCCCAAGGGTAAGTATGGCGCTTTGACGGGTGCCGAGGATAGTATGCGTCGCCTTACGGGTATGTACAAGAACTGGTTCTTGGACTACGCCTCGTATGTTATCCTTGAGCGCGCTGTGCCACACTTGGCGGATGGTCTAAAGCCCGTACAGCGTCGTATCTTGCACGCTATGAAGTGCGTGGAGGATGGTCGCTATAACAAGGTGGCAAATGTCGTGGGTCAGGCTATGCAGTACCACCCTCACGGAGACGCCTCTATCAAGGATGCCTTGGTGCAGTTGGGACAGAAGGGACTGCTTATCGATATGCAGGGTAACTGGGGTAATATCCTTACTGGCGACGAGGCTGCTGCTGCGCGTTATATCGAGGCTCGTCTGTCGAAGTTCGCCTTGGACGTGGTATACAACAAGAAGACTACGGAGTGGATGTTGGCGTATGATGGTCGTAAGGAGGAGCCTGTGACGCTACCTGTTAAGTTCCCATTGCTCTTGGCGCAGGGTGCTGACGGTATCGCTGTAGGTCTTGCCTCGAAGATTCTGCCACACAACTTCAACGAGCTTATCAACGCCTCTATTGCCTATCTTCGTGGCGAGGAGTTTACCCTTTTGCCAGACTTCCAGACGGGTGGTATTATGGACGCAACGAACTACAACGATGGTCTACGTGGTGGTTCGGTGCGTGTTCGCGCCCGCATCTCGAAGATTGATAAGCGCACGTTGGCGATTACCGAGATACCATATACTACGACCTCGGAGTCTATCAAGGAGTCTATTATCAAGGCTAACGATAAGGGTAAAATCAAGATTCGAAAGGTCGATGACAACACTGCCGAGAAGGTGGAGATTGTTATTCAGGTTGCTGCTGACGAGTCATCGGATAAGACTATTGATGCTTTGTATGCCTTCACCGATTGCGAGGTCTCTATCTCGCCAAATGCTTGCGTTATTGTCGATAATAAGCCCGTCTTTATGGGCGTTAGCGACATCTTGCGCTACTCTACCGACCACACTAAGGGGTTGCTTGGTAAGGAGCTTGAGATTAAGCTAAACGAGCTAAACGAGGCATGGCACGCAGCATCGTTGGAGCGTATCTTTATCGAGAATAAGCTCTATCAGCTTATCGAGGGTTGTCGTACCCGTGAGGCTGCCTACGAGGCGGTAGATAAGGGTCTTGCGCCATTTAAGAGCAAGCTCCGACGTGAGGTTACTTTGGAGGATGTACAGCGCCTTACCGAATTGAAGTTCATTCGTATCTCGCGCTACGATAGCGATAAGGCGGATAACGAGATTAAGCAGATTGAGGCAGATATCAAGCAGACAAAGCACGACCTCGACCACCTCACAGAGTTCGCCATCGCCTACTTCGAGCGTATCAAGGCTAAGTATGGCGAGGGTAAGGAGCGCAGAACCGAGATTAGAGAGTTCGATGCTATCGAGGCATGGAAGGTGGCATCGTCGAATGCTAAGCTCTACGTTGACCGTGCCGAGGGCTTCTTTGGTATGGGTAAGTCGATGAAGGACTCGGAGTTTGTCTGCGACTGCTCGAACCTCGACGATGTGATTGTGATTTTGAAGGATGGTAGATATAAGATTACTAAGATCTCCGAGAAGGCATTCTTCGATAAGGGTATCTACTATATAGGTATATATAAGCGTAACGATGAGCGCACGATATACAATATGCTCTATCGTGATGGTCGTGGTGGCGCTATTATGATGAAGCGTTGCGCTATTAAGAGCGTTACGCGCGATAAGGAGTACGACCTGACGAAGGGTACGCCAAAGAGTGAGTTGCTCTACCTCTCTGTCAACCCTAACGGAGAGGCTGAGGTGCTTAAAATCTACCTGCGCCCACGCGCAAGGTTGAAGAAGTGCATCATCGACCTCGACCTATCGACCTTGGCTATTAAGGGTCGCCAGAGTGTGGGTAACCTTGTTACACGTTACTCCATCAATAAGATTGTTTTGAAGGAGAAGGGTGCATCTACGCTCGGAGGTCAGAATATATGGTACGACGAGGATGTGCGCCGCTTGAATACCGACGGTAGAGGTCATCTGCTTGGCGAGTTCAAGGGAGATGATAAGATTGTGGTGTGGACAGCCAAGAATCAGTACTACATCACGGGCTTCGACGTGCAGCAGCACTTCCCTGACGACACCATCCGCGTTGAGCGCTTTGTGGCAGAGAGGATTTATGCCGTTTGCTACTACGATGGCGAGCAGAAGTATTACTATATGAAGCGCTTCCAATTGGAGGCAAGCGATAAGACGCAGTTCTTCTTGGAGGAGGATGCACCAAATAAGTTGGTGGCTATAACCTACCGTAAGGGGGCTACGTTGGAGGTTACCTTCGGTGGCAACCACGCACAGCGCCCACAGGAGCTGGTCGATGTTGATGAGTTTATCGGCATCAAGAGCCACAGAGCTAAGGGTAAGCGTATCACAACCTACGATGTGGCAACGCTCCGCTTCATAGAGCCTGAGACCCCAGAGGATGAGGACTACGAGAGCGAGGAGGATGAGGAGCCAATCGAGGGCGTAGAGAGCGATATCGAGAATGTTACGGATGATACTATCGATATGAGCGATATCGTGGGCGAGCAGATTAAGGCAGACCCTACCGTGGACTATGCTCAGCGCTCGGAGGGCGATGATGCTGGTTTCTCAGCTTCGCAGTTGGACTTGTTTAGTTAGTGGCTATGCTCATATTGGTAGGATACGCAGGCTCGGGTAAAAGCTCCTTAGCAAAGCGCCTTGCGAAGGCTCTCGGGGTGGGGTATGTCGATACCGATACCCTTGTGGAGCAGAGCGTGGGTGCTACGATAGCCGATATCTTCCACTACGAGGGCGAGGAGTACTTCCGTCGCTCGGAGAGAGAGGTTCTCGAAAGGCTTGCTACGGAGGGCTATGAAGGCATCGTTGCTACGGGTGGCGGACTACCCGTGTGGGAAGATAATATGGAGCGCCTAAATAGCATTGGTACGACCATCTATTTACAGCGTAGTCCCGAGCAGATACTATCGCGCCTCTCGGACTATGGCAGGCAGAAGCGCCCGATGTTTCGTGGTAAAAGCGACGAGGAGTTGCTCGCATTTATGCACGAGCATATCGCCCAGCGCGAGCCATACTACACTAAGGCGCATATTGTCATCGACTGCAATACTATGAGCGACGATGCTGTCGTTAACTATATTATAGAGCGTATAAAGGGGTAAAATTATGGATAACCGTCCTATAGGTGTCTACGATTCGGGCTTTGGAGGTCTGTCGGTGTGGCGTGAGCTGTGTCGATTGCTTCCGCATGAGTCTATCATCTACCTTGGCGACGGTAAGAACTGCCCATATGGTGGTCGTTCGCGTGAGGAGATTACGCGCTTCGCCATGGAGTCGGTGCAAATGCTTGTGGATGAGGGCGCTAAGATGGTTGTTGTGGGGTGTAATACTGCTACTACAGCCGCTATCTCGACCCTACGTGATATATGGCGCGATATGCCTATCGTGGGGTTGGAGCCAGCTGTAAAGCCCGCCTGCCTAACTACGCAGACGGGGCGTATCGCGGTGCTTGCCACGGCGCATAGCCTAAGAAGCGATATGTTCCTTAGCACCACGTCGCGCTATGCTGAGGGTGTCGAGGTCTTGAAGGTCGTGGGCGAGGGCTTTGTAGACCTTGTGGAGGCTGGTAAAGAGGGGTCTACGGAGGCTTACGATGCTGTTAGTAGGGTGGTGGAGCCACTGCTTGATAGTGGCATCGACAAGATTGTGCTTGGCTGTACACACTACCCATTCCTGCGCTCCCATATTGAGGATATTGTCGCAGGCAGGGGTATAGATATCGTCGACTCTGGTGAGGCTGTAGCTCGCAGGGTTGAGTGGCTACTAAAACGCTACAAGATAGCCGCCCGTAGCGACCATAAGGCGGAGTATCGCTTTATTAGCTTTGCAGATGAGGAGTATAGAGCGAGACTTGAGGCGCGAGGAAAGAGAATAATTAAGGAACTGAAAACTAAGGTATAGAGGACTAAAGAGGCAGAAAAGGTCTTAAAAAGGGCAGAAAGGGGAAATTAACATAGCATTCCTCATTTGGTTCACTTTAGTCCATTCCCCAAAAAGCCAAAGGCTTTTAACCATTACTAATTACTAATTTCTAATTACTAATTATGGCAAAACGAGACAGAGTTGACGACTACGAACAGCTCTCCACCGCAGACAACATACGACTAATATCGGGTTTTGTGCTGATGCTTATCGGTGCATTTCTATTCTCGTCGATAGTATCCTATATCTTCTACTGGACTGAGGATATGAGTGCTATCGCAGAGATTGGTGTGCCTATGGCAAACCCTGAGTTTCATAATATCTGCGGTCAGGGTGGCGCTTTGGTGGCGCATCGCTTGGTGGGCGGTGGCTTTGGTCTCTTTGCTGTGGTTATATCCTTTATATTCTTGGTCTTTGGCTGGCGTCTGTTCCGCTATCAGCCATTGCGCCTATACCGCTACTTGATGATATTTTCGCTTGTGTTGGTGCTTGGCTCGCTCACTATGGGCTATATCTTTGGCACTGCATGGGGCGTCTTCGGCTCGGGTCTTGGTGGCGACTATGGCATCGCACTCAATATATGGCTTGGCGATATGATTGGTAGCATGGGAACATTGCTTGTTATCATCGCTGGCTGGATAATGACGGGACTACTTATCAACCGCAACTTTTTGCAGGTGGTGGATAGCGCTGGCGAGCAGGTTGTGGGTGGCGTTACAAGCGTTACACGTCGCGCTATTGGTCGCTTACACCGCAATAAGAGAGAGGAGCAACCATCAGAGGATGAGGAGGATGATACCTACGAGGAGTACAACGATGATGATGAGCAGCAGGAGACTGAAGAGCAGGAGAGTGAGGAGCAGGAGGCAGAGCCTGCAACTGAGCCTGAGCCTGCAACTGAGCCAGAACCAGAGCCAACTACGAATGACTTGTTTGTTGTCGAGCCTCTTACCGATGAGGAGCGTGCCGAGAGTACGGATGCTCCAATCGAGGTGGATGATGTGCTTGGTATCGAGGAGGAGAACGAGCCAAAGGCTGAAACTTCGGAGAGCGAGGATGATGCTCTTGTAATCACAGTTCAGGAGTTCAAGCCTAAGGATGCCGAGGAGGAGAAGCTCGAGTTGTACGACCCTATGCTTGACCTCGCGCACTATGATCCACCTACAGCGCAGCTACTTACCGACCATAAGACCGTAAGCGCTATCGACGAGGAGGAGATATTTAGAAATAAGGAGCGTATTCGCGAGACATTGCTCCACTTCCATATCCCTATTATAAGTATGACCGCTACGGTAGGTCCTACCGTTACGTTGTACGAGATTGTGCAGGAGCCAGGCGTTAAGATTTCGCGTATTCAGGGCTTGGAGGATGACCTCGCGCAGAACCTTAAGGCGCAGAGCGTGCGTATCATCGCCCCAATGCCTGGTCGTGGTACTATCGGTATCGAGGTGCCTAACCAGACTAAGCAGACGGTGTCTATGCGCTCCTCAATTTGCTCTGAGGAGTTCCAAGGCTCTAAGGCAGAGCTTCCTGTGGTTATAGGTCGCACTATCCAGAATGAGAACTTTACCTTTGACCTTGCAAAGCTCCCACACTTGCTTGTTGCGGGTGCTACGGGTCAGGGTAAGTCTGTAGGTCTGAATGCTATCATCACCTCGTTGCTCTATAAGAAGCACCCTGCCGAGCTTAAGTTCGTGTTGATAGACCCTAAGATGGTGGAGTTTTCGTTGTACAACAAACTCGAGAAGCACTTCTTGGCGAAGATGGAGTCGGAGGAGGACTCTATCGTTACCGATCCTAAGGTTGCGGTAAATACCCTCAACTCCTTGTGTACCGAGATGGAAAACCGTTTGGAGTTGTGTAAGAAGGCGGCGGCGAAGAATATCGTTGAGTATAACGATAAATTCCTACACCGCAGACTCAACCCTGAGAATGGCCATAGATTTTTGCCATATATCGTGGTTGTTATCGATGAGTTTGCCGACCTTATTATGACTGCTAAGGAGGTAGAGAAACCTGTTATGCGCTTGGCGCAGAAGGCGCGTGCTATCGGTATCCACCTTATCGTAGCTACGCAGCGTCCAGATGTTAAGGTTATCACGGGTGGTATCAAGGCTAACTTCCCTGCGCGTATTGCCTTCCGTGTTATGCAGATGACCGACTCGCGTACGATTATCGACCAACCGGGTGCTAACCAGCTTATCGGTCGTGGCGATATGTTATTCCTCAGTGGTGGCGAGCCTACACGTATCCAGTGCGCCTTTGTCGACACCCCAGAGGTGGAGCGCATTGTCGACCATATTGGCGCTCAGCAGGGCTATACCTCGGCATATAACCTTCCAGACTACATTCCAGAGTCGGGTGGCGAGGCAGGCATCAGCTTCGGTAGCGAGGAGAGTAGCGCACCACAGAAGTACGACCCTAAGTTCGCGGAGATTGCCCGCGAGGCGGTGTCTACAGGCGTTATCTCTACCTCGATGATACAGCGTAACTTTGAGGTTGGTTTCAACCGTGCTGGTCGCATCATGCTACAGCTTGAGCGTGCCGGTATTGTGGGACCTCAGATTGGTTCTAAGCAGCGCGAGATCAAGTACTACGATTTGCAATCGTTGGAGGCGCGCTTGCAGGATCTTGGAATTTTCTAACCTAATACTTCGTAATATGAAAAGGTTTTGTATGTTGCTCATGGCGTTGATGTTGGTACACAATGTATCGGCACAGATAAATGCCCGCGACTGGATAGATGGACTAAACTACACACTTGATAATCGCTATGCCCTATTTATGAGGGTTGATGCCTACGGCGAGCAGATGAATGGCTACTTCATGGTTGAGGATGATAGCTACTATATCCAGCTCGGCATTATGGAGGTGTATAGCGATGGTAAGCTACGCTACGAGATTAACAACGAGCGTAAGGAGGTAACTGAAGATAGGGTAAACCTCTCGTCGCGCGATCTGCTTACAAACCCTACACGCGCCTTTGAGTTCGTGGAGGAGGAGTTTACAGCCTCGATAAGTGAGAATATCCATAATGGTGTGATTCTCAAGCTTGAGCCTAAGCAGAGTGCCGATATCACTGCGGTATATGTGAGTGTTGTGTGGAGGGATGGTCGTATAGTGCCTTTGTCTATCAAGTACGACTACGATGGCGAGGAGGTCGCGATAGCACTTATTATGAGCGACGTAGCAACTGCTGTTATGCCGCGCTGGAGTGTCGATACCTATAAGACCTACGATATGGTCTCGTTCCTATAGCCTAATTTGAAACCTAAATACCTATAAGACAATGAAAAAACTCTTTATTCTAATGCTCGCTCTTGGTGCTATGGCTTGCGAGAGTGGTAAGAAACCATATCCATCAAAGACTTCTGCTGAGCATTTCGATAGAGCCTTCGAGGGCGACTATAAATATGGCTATGCCAACGCGGATATGATCTTCGAGCACTTCTATAATGAGGAGTATGGCTACTGGGGAGGCTTTGCGCAGTCTACGATGTGCGATGCCGACCCTGCTAATGGCTTGTATGAGAATCAGTATAGCGCTTTCAATACCACGGCTGCTTCGGGCGATGGCTTCTTGTTGTACTATTACGATAGCTATAACGATCCTTGCGATATTGTCTGTATGACTCAGTTAGCGGTTGAGAGCGTGAAGCTAAACCTCACAACCTATACCTATGCCTCAATCACTAATGAGGATATCAACGCCTTCGCGCGTGCCTTCAGTGATGGTGACTACCTCAAGGTTGTATTTACCCCTCTTGCATCAGACCAGAGCCCTGCTGGTGATAGCGTTGAGTGCTATGTTGTGGACTACCGCGACGGCAAACGCTTTGTGGCAACCAACTGGCAGACGTTCGACCTTAACCTCCCAGTCTCAGCCCGTATCCGCGTAACTATCGAGACTACCGATGTAGGCGAGTGGGGTGCGAATACGCCGCTATATATATGCATTGACGACCTGGTATATGAACTTGTTTAACAAGGCTCTTTTGCCACTCTTTGTTGTGATAAGTCATCATCTGCCGCTGCTAACGAATTATCTCATCAATGGGCAGTACGCCTAAGTACAGCCCATCGCCTCGAAATTCGCCGAGCCTTGCATCTGATGCCTTCTGACAACAAATGACCTTGTCCGCAAAATGCTCATTTACGCTTAGTAAACTGCGCTTTTGCGTACTGCGAGCAGCTTCAAAATAGCTCTTGTTATACAACTTCATACTGCTGTCTAACAAGGGTCTTTTGCCACTGTCATCATCTGCCGCTATAAAATAATAGAGCCTATCCGCTGTGGATAGGCTCTTCTTCTATTTGGATAGCTCTACTATCTGTTTGCAGAGTCGTAACCCGAAATTGGGTATAGTGCAAATGGGTAGTATGTTGTGTAACCTGTAAGCTTAATCTTTGCGTTGCTATTATCCGACATCACCTCATACTCGCGCAACTCAGATGTTGAGCCGTCGTCAGAGTCGGTGATGTAGAGCTTAGTAACATACTCGGTTACGTTATCAATTTCGTAACCCCAGATTGTTACAGCGTGTGCACCACTGAAGTTAGGCGACATAGCAACAGCCATAGATGAAAGACCATACTTTACAGCATCTACGACATATCGTGAGAACTGCAACAATGGATCGGCAACTGAGCTTCCGCGCCAGTTGTAATTGTTAATCTCGATAGCATAAGAGTAGTCATCATAAAGCCAACCCCATACAGAGTCCTCGTACTGGTGCATCTTAGATGGGTAGATATCGCTCCATACAGACTTGAAGTAACCTCCTGTACCCTCCTTAGGGTATGCACGGTTTTCTGTACCATTTGTGGTGTATAGATCTCGACCCTCGAAGTACCATATAACACCACCATCAGCCCAGCCACCACGCTTTAGGTTATCCCAGTTATCGCGGAAGACATCCATAATCTGTAGCTCGTAGCCGTAGGTGCTTGAAGTGCCGTTAGGGCATCCTGCTGGGAGGGTATTGCCCGCAGCAACATAGCGATCCTGGAACCACTGCAAATAGTTGGATGAAGATGCTGCCCAGCACATCATAGCATCTGCCTCGGCAACTTGTTGTGTACTCTTCTTGTTTACATCGTACCAACCAGATGATAGAGTTACGCCATCGGCAAAGACGATGCTCTTGCCTGTAGCAGTAACCTCTGTAGCAGTGATGGTGATAGTCTCCGATGTCATCGAGCCCTTTACAGCATATACGCTATAAGTGCCTGGGGTAGTGGTTACAAACTTGTTGCCGTTGAGCTTACCGTTGTTAACGTAGATAGTAGATGAATTTGTTACATCTGCGCCATCCTGCATTACGGTAAACTTAACCGACTCCACGCCATTAGCACGGATAGTGGTTGCTGTAGCCGATAGTGTAATAGGCTTCTCCTCCTCCACAATCACCATACGCGCTGTAACATTGACGGTATTTGACTTTGTACCCTCATACATAGCGTAGAACGAGTACTCGCCCTTATCTGTTGTAGAGAACTCGTTTCCTGCAAGCTTGCTATCGTTAGCCGCGTTGTAGACGTCGAAGTTTGTGGTGCTCTTACCATCAACCTTAAGTGTGAATACTGCGCTCTCCACACCGTCAGCCTTGATAGATGCTGGCGATACGCTTAGCACAACCTGCTTCTCGGTAGGCTCCTCGCCACCAGGGTTGTTCGGATCATCTGGAGTCTCCTCAACCTTGGTTGCTGTTACAGAGATCGTATTAGACTTTTCGTTGCCACGCTTTGCGTAGAACTTATACTCGCCCGCATACTTGGTCTTGAAGGTATTAGCCCCCAAGACCTCGTTAGTGTCGGCGAAGTATATCTTAGCATCTGTAACCTTAGCACCATTACTATCAGCAACGCTGAATGTTGCTACATCTGTGCCATTGGCAACAATTTCGCTTATGTCAACCGTAAGTTTTAGCGACTGTGTGAGGGTATCTGCCTGAGGAGTCTCCTCGCACGCCACAATGCCTAAAAGTGCGATAAGTGAAAATAGAATCTTTTTCATAGGTAGTTATATTACTTTACTCGCTTAAGAACGATATCGCCAGTAGCCAATGCCCACGCCTCAGTGCCGTAGCGGAATACCGATGGACGGTAGTTGCCATAGCCGAACTCTGCACCTGAGTTGCAAACACCGATAGTTAGTGTGTTGCCGTCCTCAGAGAGGGTTACAGGGAATGATGCAGGTGCTGTGAATTCGTTCTCAAGGTCTGCACCAAAGAAGTAGAATGTACCATCTATACCCCAGTTGTAGAGGTACTCGCTGCGTGATGAAGGCACGGTAATAACATCGCCCTCGGCAATCTCCAAGAAGATCTTTGGACCGTAGTCGCGGAGTGCCAATGCTGGGAAGTTGCGCCAATATGCAGCACTCTCCTTCAAGTCGGCTGGAGAGTAGTATGGTATAGGTGCGTGAGTGCCGTCAGCCTCCACGTTAAATGGCCAGCCCTGAACTACAAGGCGGTTGTGGCTACGGTAGTAGTCAGCAGTCTCATCGTCAGCACCAGCAGCGATAGTAACCTTAGCGTTTGTAATGTTTACCTCTATACTGTTGAACTGTACAAGAGGGTATGATACCTCCCACTCACCAAGCAACGATGTGAAGAGTGCAGACTCTACGCGTGCAGGTACTGGCTTAGCAGTTGTAGTGTTAGCCACAACCTTAATGGTCTCCTTCTGCTCGGCATTCTTAACACTTACGATAGCTACGTACTCAACGCCTGGGAACAAATCCTCCTGCTTGAGTGAAAGGCCTGTACTCTTGATAGCTGCAACCTGCTCTGCCGATAGCTCAATGCTGTACATAGTGTTGTTTGCAATCTGAGCGTCGGTGTTGTTAGCGCTACGCAACTCGTCAACATCTGCAAGGGTGTTGAATGCTACGCGCACGGTGTGAGCCTGCTCAGAGTAGAGATTGAGGTATAGAGCCTCGTGGCTATCCGATGTGCCAAGTGTAAGTGATGCCTCTACGGTTGGAGGTGTAGATGTAGCCTCAGAGGTAGTGAATGGGATAAGTGATAGCGCCTCAGCTCCCTTGTTATCTACAACCAATACGTGGCAGATATACTCAGTTTCTGGCATAAGATCGCCCCATACGGCTTCGTTTGCGCCAGTGAGTACCCAAGAGCCAGCTGTTGGATACTTAACCAATGTCGCAAGCATAGACTCGCCGTAGCCCTCTACGATGCCATCAGACCAAGCCTTGTCGCGTACAAGAACGTAGTACGATGCAACGCTGCTGTCTGGTGTAGTTGTGATGTTTACTGATGTTGCGGTGATATCCTTTAGCTCGGTGGTGAGACCTGCTGATGACTGTGGACGCTTAGGTGTGCGTGTCTCGCGGTAGTAGATCTGGTTAGTAATATCCTGTCCGTTTGTGATAGCAGCCACTACATAGTATTCGCTATCCTCGCGAACGTGCATTACGTATGCACCAAACTCCTGACCATCTACCCACTCAATCTCTATTGGGCCCTGTGCATTAATACCGATACCAGGTGTCTGGATATACTCCTCGATAGTTAGGTTGTTGAAGTTGAGGTATGCCTTGTCGATACACTGGTATACATAGCTACCCTGAATATCGATAGAGAACGTGATAGTGGTGTAGGTAGTGTTAAACACAGTGATAGGGTTTGCAACGCCGTCATCAGGTGTAGAGAACTTAAGTGTCTTAGGTGCACTTAGCTTGCCACTATCCTTAGCGCGAAGAATCACATAAAGGGTGTAGTTCGTGTCGTCGTTAAGACCTGAAAGAGTAATCTGCTGTGTGCCAGATACCTCTGCAGAGTTGGCAGTAAACCAAGTATCGGCATTAGGTGCCTTGTAACCCTCTGGAGCTACTGCGTAACCGATAGTACCTGTTACGTTTGTAGTAACCTCGAAGGTGATGGCATTTGGAGTAACCTCCACCTGGCTGATGCTGATCTCAGGATTTACATCAGTGCCACCCGATGGAGTCTGAGGTGTTGTTGTGTCATCTGTACAACCGATAAGGCTAAGAACGCCAAAGATGGTCGCACATAGAGTAAATAGTTTTCTCATAATTTTAGGTATGTTAAAGGTTTATAAATAATTCTTTGTTTTGCTTACGAAACATTATCTCATTTTACGTTGCAAATATGTAGAAAAAAATGAAATGATGCAAATATATGGATATAAATAGCAATTAGTAGGGAGTAATGAGTAATTAGTAATTAAACTAAAAGCGCACCTCAAAGGGTGCGCTTTGCTCTTACTTTTGACGGAAGTAAATCTGGATTGGTACTCCCGAGAAGTCCCACTGCTCACGGAGCTTATTCTCCAAGAAGCGGCGGTATGACTCCTTAATATACTGTGGCAAGTTCACGAAGAAGGCGAACTGCGGTGTAGGCGTTGGTAGCTGTGTTACATACTTGATCTTGATGTACTTACCCTTAGTTGCTGCAGGAGGGTAGTTCTCGATTAAAGGCAAGAAGAACTCGTTAAGCTCCGATGTAGAGATACGACGCTTGCGCGACTGGTATACGCGGATTGCGGCCTGCAATACATCGAGGATGCGCTGCTTGTTGATTACCGAGGTGAAGATGATTGGAATATCGCTAAATGGAGCGAGCTTCTTCTCCAAGAACTCTCTCCATACCTTCATGGTGTTGCTATCCTTCTCCACCAAGTCCCACTTATTTACCACGATAACACATCCCTTGCGGTTGCGCACGATAAGGTTGTGGATGTTCAAGTCCTGCGACTCGATGCCCTGCTCAGCATCGAGCATAAGCACGCAGACATCCGAGTTCTCGATAGCGCGAATAGAGCGCATAACAGAGTAGAACTCAAGGTCTTCTGTAACCTTACCCTTCTTACGCATACCTGCGGTATCGATAAGGTAGAAGTCCATACCGTACATGTTGTATCGTGTGTGGATAGAGTCGCGTGTAGTGCCAGCTACGTTGGTTACGATGTTGCGCTCCTGACCAAGTAGGGCGTTTGTCATAGATGACTTACCCACATTTGGACGACCCACGATAGCGATACGTGGTAGTGTAGCGTCGTACTCTGCAGAGGTGTCCTCAGGGAGGTTGGCGAGAATAGCGTCCATCATATCGCCGGTACCGCTACCAGACATTGAGCTGATGCAGAATGGCTCGCCAAGACCCAATGAGTGGAACTCGTGTGAGTAGTAGATAAGGTCGTAAGTATCAACCTTGTTACATACGAGCATCACCTTCTTGCCCGAACGGCGCAAGATGTCTGCCATCATCATATCGAGGTCGGTGATACCTGTGCGTACCTCAACAAGGAAGAGGATAAGGTCTGCCTCATCGATAGCCAACATCACCTGACGGCGAATTTCATCCTCGAAGATATCCTCAGAGTTCACGGTGTAACCACCAGTGTCGATTACTGAAAACTCCTTACCATTCCAATCGGTCTTGCCATAGTGGCGATCGCGTGTTGTGCCGGCAGTCTCATCGACAATAGCCTGACGCTGACCTACAAGACGATTGAAAAGTGTTGACTTACCCACATTTGGGCGACCTACAATTGCAACCAAACTCATAATCTACTATCTTTTTTATTTCTTATATCCACATATTTCGGCACAAAGATAAGTTAATTAGTTGGAATTTGGAAACTTTAGAAAATATTTACTCCAAATTTTGGTTTATTTATTTATAATAAGTATCTTTGAAGGATAATATTTTGATCTATGATGGGTCGTGTACGACATATTGTAACTATTGCGGTGGTGGCGTTGCTCTCGATGGTGGGAGCAAGGGTTATGGCGCAGGAGTATCCCAACCCATTTATGCTCGAGGAGCGCGAGCAGAACTTGGTAAGTACCGAGTGGGGTGTAGGTCTTGGAGGTGTCTACACTGGCTTTAGCAAGGTATCAGTAGAGGCTGTAACGCTCAACTCGCGCCTAAGCCTTCAGGGACGCCTTAATATGGCACTCACGGTAGGTCGCTACTTCGCTGTTGAGAGTGGTCTTATCTTCGAGAAGGGGGGTATAGATGCCGAGTATAGGGGTAAGTGCTACGATATCACGACCACAGCATTTGAGATGCCATTGCTCCTCTCGCTGCGTTTGTGGGATGGCGTTTTAAGGGCGAATGCGGGTGTGCAGTTCGGTCTTATATCGAATGGAGGATATCTCGATGGTAATGAGAGTTATATGTTTGGTACGGTAACGCCAACATGGAACTTCGCCACAGGTCTTGGACTTCGCGTGATGCCAAATGTCATTGTGGAGCTTAGATATAGCCATGCCTTGCAGGATGGTGTAAACCAGCTTGGGGCAACTGATAAGGGTGCGGGACTCGACTTTACAACCCGTACACATAAGGTGATGCTTGGAGTGTCACTGATACTATAAGAGATTATGAGTGAAGAGATTATAAAGGAGATAATTGTTGAGGGTGTCGATGCCCGAGAGTTATATGGTGCGCAGGACGCCTATCTTGAGCAGATGCGAGAGCTATGCCCAAAGGTTAAGATTGTGGCACGCGGCAGCCAGATTAAGGCGTTGGGTGCTAAGAGCGATGTCTTGGCATTCGAGCGCAGAATGACTGCCCTTGTGGAGTACTACATAAAGTATGGGCATATCTCTTCGGAGGTGGTGTCGCAAGCATTCTCGTCGAGCCTTACGGAGTTGTCGGTGGAGCCACCAGCTGTAGACAAGGATGTTATCGTCTATGGCAACAATGGCGCTATCATCCGCGCCCGCACGATAAATCAACAACATCTTGTGAAGCTCTCTAAGAAGAACGATCTACTCTTTGCTGTGGGTCCTGCAGGCTCGGGTAAGACATATACGGCTATAGCGTTGGCTGTTAGAGCATTGAAGGAGCGCGAGATACGTCGTATCATCCTTACGCGCCCAGCGGTTGAGGCGGGTGAGAAGCTTGGCTTTTTGCCTGGTGATATGAAGGAGAAGTTGGACCCATATTTGCAACCTCTGTACGATGCCTTGAACGATATGATTCCTGCGGCGAAGCTTCAGAAGTATATTGAGGAGGGAACAGTGCAGATTGCCCCTTTGGCATATATGCGTGGTCGAACACTTGATAACGCCTTTGTTATCCTAGATGAAGCGCAGAATACAACCCTCTCGCAGATAAAGATGTTCCTAACGCGTATGGGTCGTAACGCTAAGTTTATTGTTACGGGCGATGTTACGCAGATTGACCTTCCACGTCGCTCGGATAGTGGTCTTACACGCGCCATGGAGACTTTGAAAAACATCGAGGGCATAGGTATTGTAGAGTTTGATAAGCGCGATATTGTGCGCCATCAGCTTGTGAAGTATATCGTCGATGCTTTTGAGCGTAGAGAGGATTTGGAGAATGGATTAAAACATAATGATAAATAAACAACTTAAATTGAACTAATATGGACAAGAATTTGAAGGGCTTGAAGCCAGCATTAGTGTGGAAGCACTTTGCAGAGATTTGTAATATTCCTCATCCATCGCACCACGAGGATGCCATCCGCGCATATATCGTGAAGTGGGCAGAGGAACTTGGTTTGGAGCATAAGGTTGACGATGCTCAGAACGTATATGTATATAAGCCTGCGACTCCAGGTATGGAGAATCGTAAGGGTATCATCCTTCAGGCACATACCGATATGGTGCCACAGAAGAACAACGAGACTGTATTTAACTTCGAGACTGACCCTATCGAGGCATATATCGATGGCGAGTGGGTAACTGCTAATGGCACAACCCTTGGCGCTGATAATGGTATCGGTCTTGCTGCGGCTATGGCAGCTATGGAGGATGCAGACCTCGTACATGGTCCACTTGAGTGCTTGTTTACAGCTACTGAGGAGACAGGTATGGATGGTGCATTCGGTCTTAAGGGTGGTATGCTTAAGGGCGAGATTTTGCTCAACCTCGACTCAGAGACAGAGGGCGAGTTGTATGTAGGTTGCGCTGGTGGTATGGATGTAAACGTTACATTCAACTATCGCGAGCAGCCTCTTGAGGGTAAGTTCGCTGCGTATAAGGTTACTGTTAAGGGTCTTAAGGGTGGACACTCTGGTATCCAGATTGGCACACAGCGCGCAAATGCTAATAAGGTATTGTTCCGTTTGTTGCGTCAGGAGACTGAGTCTTACGGTTTGGAGCTTGCATCTGTAGAGGGAGGCAATATGCGTAACGCTATCCCACGCGAGGCTTGGGCAGTGGTAGTTGTGCGTGAGGCTGAGAAGGCAATCTTCGAGGCTAATGTTAAGTCATACGAGAAGGTTATCATCAAGGAGTTTGAGGGTATCGAGGACTCTATCGAGATCTTTGCAGAGCCTATCGAGTGCCCTAAGGTTATCATCCCACACCTTGAGTCTCACTCGCTTATCCGTGCTATCTGCGGTTGTCCTAACGGTGTACAGCGTATGTCTATCGCTATGGAGAACTTGGTGCAGACGTCTTCTAACTTGGCTATCGTGGTATCTAACGGTTCTACCGTTGAGGTTAAGTGCTTGTTGCGCTCATCTGTAGATACTGAGAAGGCTGAGTTGGCAGGCGCTATCTCATCAGTATTTGAGTTGGCAGGTGCTGATGTTGAGCTTTCGGGTGCTTATAGTGGTTGGAATCCAAATATGAAGTCGCCAATCTTGCACACTATGCTCGAGTCATACGAGAAGCTATATGGCGTGAAACCATCAGTAACTGCTATTCATGCAGGTTTGGAGTGTGGTATCATCGGTGCTAAGTACCCAGGTATGGATATGATCTCATTCGGTCCTACTATCTGCTACCCACACTCTCCAGACGAGAAGGTAAACATAGCATCTGTGGAGAAGTTCTACGACTTCCTACTAAATACTTTGCGTAACGCTCCTCTTAAGTAGTATTCACTAAGGCTAACCCAAATGAGAGAGCAAACGCTTGATAGACCTACCGTCGAGCAGGAGGCTAAATGGTTTGTAGTTGTCAACCCCGCATCTGGATCAGGTAAGGGGTTGACTGACTACCCATTGATATCTAAGCTCTTGCGTGATAATGGTATTCGCCACGAAGCTGTATTTACCGAGCATAAGCACCATGCCGCAGAGTTGACCGTGTCGGCAATCGAGAGCGGATATCGACATATCATTGTTGTTGGTGGCGATGGTACACTTCACGAGGTGGTTAATGGTGTCTTTATCCAGAAAAAGGTAGATAGCTCCGAGATTACTATCGCGATGATATCTACTGGTACGGGTAACGACTGGATACGTATGTTCGGTATCCCTACGCGCTACTCGGAGGCTATACGTGCCATTAAGGAGGGTTACACCTTCTTGCAGGATGTGGCTGAGATTGGCTACGAGGAGTCGAAGGTGCGCCAGGTACGCTACATGGCTAATGTTGCGGGCTTGGGCTTCGATGCTGCGGTTATCAAGCGCACGCTTACAAGCAAGGCTAAGGGTTATCTCGGTCGTGGTGGCTACTTCTGGTGCTTGATACGCTCCTTCTTTGCGCATCGAGCTACGGGTACTAAGATATGGGTCGACGACGAACTTGTCTACAACAACCTACTTTTTAGCATCGCTATAGGTGTTGGTAAGTATAATGGTGGTGGTATCCAGCAGTTGCCAGATGCTGTTGCCGACGACGGTCTGTTGGATGTTACGATGATTCGACCAGTGCATTGGTGGCACGTTATCTTCCGTCTACGTCGACTCTTTAATGGTACTATCTACTCTATCGGTCATGTCATCCACGCTCAGGGTAAGCATATCCGCATCGAGTCATCTCCCGAGACCCATCTTGAGATTGATGGCGAGTTGTATGGTCATACCCCCGTTGATATTCAGGTTATGCACCGCGAAGTAAGGGTTGTGATAAATAAGGCCTTTATTAATAAACTAAAAGCGTAGCCCTGAGCTACGCTTTTAGCTTAATCACTAGTTAAGACTTAGTGTTTCCATTAGCCACGTGTCTAACATAAGTAGTTCGGCATCATTCTGCACAACCTCACTTAAAAATAGTGGCTCCTCGTCATAAAGTTTTAATAGTCGCGTGTCAATTTCTCCCATAGGCATTCTGTTTTGGTAGTAAAACGTGCCTATGTGTAGATATATTGTGCAACGCTGCTAACTTAGCACGATATTTTTCTCTTTAATCATACGACGTAGGTTGATAAGGGCGTAGCGCATACGACCTAAGGCGGTGTTTATGCTCACTTCGGTCTGCTCGGCAATCTCCTGAAACGAGAGCTTCGAGTAGTAGCGTAGGCGTACTACCTCGCGCTGGTCGTCAGGAAGCTGCTCGACAAGACGTCGCACGGTCTCCATCAACTCGTTGTGTACGATATCATCCTCAACGGTGTTCTCGGCAATGCGTAGCGAGCCTAAGACATCGTAGCCCGCCTCTTTTTCGTTTAGTTGGCGGCTCGATTTTTCGCGACGGAAGTGATCCAATACGCGGTTATGCGCGATGCGTAGCACCCACGACAGGAATTTGCCCGAGTCGGTGTAGCCTCCCTCATCGATAACCTTTACCGCCTTGATAAATGTCTCCTGAAAGATATCATCTGCAACAGCATCGTCCTTAACCATTATACCGATGTAGTTGCGCACGCGTCGTGAATGACGCTCTATAAGTTCAGATATAGCACTCCTATCCCCTAAAAGGTAGTTATTAAGCAATACTCGATCGCTCAATGTAGTCACGTTCATACTCTTATGTTTTAATTGTTCAAGAGTAGAATTTTTTCGATAGGCAATGCGTTTTTAATGGTTAATATTTTTATTTCTGAGCGCAAGATAGAAATTATTTGTCAATCTGCAAAATATATTCTTCTCCGATACGTTGCCTGCATATCTATTCTTGGAATGTAAAATTCTAAGCAAAATACCTGCCAATCAACTGGTTATATGAAAGATTGACCGGTATGCAATATCGGGCGAAACGACAAAAATAGGGGGCGAAATGTTTCGTTATTTTGACGGGTTCTGGCAGAAATAGTCCAAAATTATAGTTGCACGCTTTGCTCCCACTACTGCGCTAAGCTCCTCCTTTGATGCCTTAGCGATAGCCTTTACGCTTTTGAAATGTTTTAGTAGTTCGTCGGCACTCTTTTGACCGATGCCCTTAATTGCACTAAGCTCGCTTACAAGGAAGCTGTTGTTGCGCTTCTTGCGGTGGAATGTGATGCCGAAGCGGTGCGCTTCGTCGCGGATATGGCAAACGACCTTTAGTGGCTCGCCAAGACGACTGAGATAGTATGGCTCTGGGTCGCCAGGGTAGAATACCTCCTCCAAGCGTTTTGCAAGACCTACGATAGGCACACGCTTCTCGATGCCCAACTCCTTAAGTACGCCATATGCACTTGAGAGCTGACCCTTACCACCGTCGACGATGATAAGGTCGGGTAGTTCTGCGCCCTCGTCAAGAAGGCGAGAGTATCTGCGGTGTACAATCTCGCGCATCGAGGCGAAGTCGTCAGGACCCTCGACAGTCTTAATATTGAAGTGGCGATACTCCTTACGCGATGGCTTGCCATCACGAAATACCACGCACGAGGCAACAGGGTTTGTACCCTGCAGGTTGGAGTTATCGAAGCACTCTATATGGCGTGGTTCGCGCTCAAGATGTAACTCTCGGCGCATATCCTCCATAAGTTTGTCTGTGTGTCGTTCGGGGTTGCGCTCTGCCAATCGCTTCTGTAATTCAGAACGATAGAGACGTGCGCTGCGTAGCGAAAATGCTACCAATTCCGCCTTGTCGCCACGCTGTGGCTGGGTAAATATCGTACCATTGAAGAGTATGGATGTAGTTGGAATGTGTGATACTATAACCTCACGCGCGAGGGTGTGGTTAAACTCGTTTACCACATGCTCAATACCACGCGCTATAAGCTCTTCGGGCGAGGTGTCGATACCCGTGGTCATGCGTACGGTCTGCACTGCCACGATAGAACCATGACGGATAGATATAAAGTTGCAGTACGCCTCGTCTACTAAGCCTTCGTTAAAGATTGTAAATACATCAGCATCAACAATTTTAGAACTTACGATAACCGATTTTGATTGGTAATTTTCCAACGACTTCAAGCGCTGTTTATATATCTCTGCAAGCTCGAATTTCAGAGCCTCAGCAGCGCGAATCATCTCCTCTTCAAGCCACTCTCTAACGGGGCGCAGGTCGCCCTTGAGGATAGACTGCACAAGGGCGATGCTCTCGGCATACTCCTCCTCGGTTTGAAGTGCCTCGCAGGGGGCTTTGCAGTTACCTAAGTGGTATTGCAAGCAGGATTGATACTTGCCATTTGCAATCTTCTCCTTTGAGAGGTTTAATTTGCACGTGCGTAGTGGCACAACCTCGCGGATAAACTCCAAGATGGAGCGCTGTGTAGCAATTGAACCGTATGGACCAAAGTATTGCGAACCGTCTCTTATAAGTTGGCGCGTAGACTCCACACGTGGAAATGGCTCACGACGTATAACTATCCATGGATAGGTCTTATCATCCTTAAGTAGGATGTTGTATCGCGGTTGTAGACTCTTAATAAGCGAGTTCTCAAGGAGTAGTGCATCCTGCTCAGAGTCCACCACGATATGCTTGATATCTACAATCTGGCGTACCATAACGATAACCTTTGCCGAGTGTTCGCGGCTCTCGACAAAGTACGACGACACACGCTTCTTTAGATCCTTAGCCTTACCAACATAGATGACCTTGTTGTGGTGGTCGATATATTGGTATATGCCAGGCGAGTGGGGTAGTGCCGCCACCTGCTCCTTTAGATGTTGTCGTATTATCTCGCTCATATAGGGCAAATATAGTTAAAATATTAGGAAATACGCAATCTTGATGTTGTAATTTGCATAATCCAATAAAAAGGCGTATCTTTATACGCTTATAATAATATAAAGAAGTTATGAAAACAGGTCAAATACAGACTCTGAAGGTGTCGCGCATCTCCGATTTTGGTCTCTACCTTATCGATGACGAGGGTGCTGAGGTGTTGCTTCCTAACCGCTTTACGCGCCTCGATATGAAGGAGGGCGATGAGGTTGAGGTCTTTGTCTACCACGACTCTGAAGATCGCCTTGTAGCCTCTACCGAGCAGCCTTTGATTAAGGTTGGCGAGGTTGCTGCGTTAAAGGTTGTGGATAAGAGCATCCACGGAGCATTCCTTGAGTGGGGCTTGTCGGGTAAGCATCTCTTCTTACCTAACCGCAACCAGCAGGGTAGTGTTATCGCAGGTCAGAAGACGGTGGTATATATGTATGTCGATGAGCGCACTGGTCGCTGTGTGGCAACAAATAAGATTAAGCCTTTTATCTATAACGAGGATCCTCTAACCGTGAAAGTTGGCGACGAGGTAGATGTGTTGGTGGCATTCGAGACCCCTATTGGCTACCGTGTTGTTATCAACAACCGCCACTGGGCTATGATCTACAAAAACCAGTTGTTCCGACCTATCCGTGTTGGCGATAAGACTAAGGGCTGGGTGCGTAAGATTACCGAGGATATGCGTATCGACGTGAGCCTTCAGCAGACAGGTCTTGCTGAGGTGGAGACATCGGTGGTTAAGCTCGAGCAGATGCTTCGTGATCATGGTGGCGTGCTTGGTGTAAATGACCATAGCGAGCCTCAGGATGTAGCTCGCCTTACAGGTATGAGTAAGAAGGTCTTTAAGCGCGCTTTAGGTATGTTGCTTAAGCAGGGCAAGGTGCGCCAGACGGAGCATGGTATAGAGGTAATAAAGTAGCGTAGTATGGCTATTAAGACGGCAGAGCGAGTATCGCAAGATGTTACGGATAACTTTGTTTTTCAACGTTCGAAGTTAGCCTACGTCGAGGCTGCGAAGCGTGTGCAGGGTTGTGTCCTTGAGATAGGCACTGGCACAGGTTACGGTGTCGATATCATCGCCCCAAATGTCAAGCGCTTCGTAACGATGGATAAGACCCGTAGCGAGGAACTTGGTGTGATGCCTGAGAATGTGGAGTTTGTCGAGGGTGTTGTTCCACCGCTACCATTTGCCGATGAGAGCTTCGACTGCGTGGTGTCGTTCCAGGTTATCGAGCATATAAAGCGCGATAAGGAGTTTGTGCGTGAGGTGTATAGGGTATTAAAAAAAGGGGGCAAATTTATCGTTAGCACCCCTAATAGACCAATGTCTCTAACACGCAACCCTTGGCACGTTAGGGAGTACACCGCAGAGCAGTTTGGGGCGTTGCTCTCGGAGTTTGCAGATGTTGAGGCTCTGGGTGTGGCTGGTAATGAGCAGGTCTGGAGCTACTACAAGAAGAATCGCGAGTCGGTGCGCCGTATCACTCGATTCGATATATTTAGGATGCAGTGGTGGATGCCGCGCTGGGTGTTGCAGATACCATACGACATCCTTAACCGCCTGAATCGTCGCAGGCTACATAGCGAGAATAGAACTCTAACCGAGAATATTGCGATGGAGGATTACTCGCTTCAACAAGTTGATAATGAGTGCTTTGACCTCTTTTATGTGGCAACTAAATGAGACAGCGAATAGCTATAGTGCAGCGAGATATCGTATGGCAGGATATAGATGCCAACCTTCGCGCCCTGGAGCATATGCTTGCGGGTGTTAAGGCAGATATCGTAGTGCTATCAGAGATGTTCCAGACGGGCTTTGTTACTAAGCCTGAGAGCATCGCCGATGATGGTCGCACCATTCGATGGATGCAGAGTATGGCTATGCAGCACAACTTTGCCATCGTAGGCTCAGTGGTGGTTAAGGAGGGCGAGTGCTACTATAATAGAATGGCTTTTGTCAAGCCAAGGGGCGAGATGGAGTACTACGATAAGCACCATCTCTTCTCTGTGGCTGGCGAGGATAAGCACTTCACGGCAGGCGATAGGCGCGTAGTTGTAGAGTGGCGTGGAGTGAGATATCTATTGGAGATATGCTACGACTTGCGCTTTCCGGTGTGGAGTCGTCAGCGTGGCGACTACGATGCGATTATCTACTCGGCATTGTGGCCTAAGCCACGTAGGGCGGTGTGGCGAACACTGCTTCAGGCTCGCGCGATAGAGAATCAGGCGTGGGTAGTGGGCGTAAATAGGGTAGGCTCGGAGCCAGAGTTGGAGTATGTGGGCGACTCTATGGTCGTAGATTTTATGGGTCGTATCATTGCAGATGCTGAGGAACGAGAGTCTATAGAGATTGTGGAGATAGAGAGCGAGGAGATAGCGAGATTTAGAGAGCGCTTTAATGTGGCGCGTGATGCTGATAATTTTGAAATTATATAAAGAATAATATTATGAGTACCAATGAGATAGTTCTACTTTTGCTCTCGGGAGTATTGGTGGGTATAATAAATACTTTGGGTGGTGGTGGCTCGGTCATTACGATGTCGCTCTTTATGGCTATGGGTATGCCTATAAGTATGGCTAACGGCACAAATCGTATCGCGGTGCTATTGCAGAACCTCTCGGCTACTGTGGCATTTTTGCGTAAGGGTATGCTCCATATTAAGAGTGGCTTGCTCCTCTCCATCCCCGCGATTTTGGGTAATATCCTCGGTGCTATGGTGGCTACCGAAGTTAGTGAGGCAGTCTTTAAGGTCTGCCTTAGCGTGGTGCTGGTTGTTATCCTTATCTACTTAGTGTTAGGTAAAGATAATGAGCAGGTTACGGGTGGTCATGGACTTAAGATAAAGTGGTGGCACTATATTTGGTTTTTTATTATCGGCTTCTATGGCGGATATATCTATATTGGCTTAGGCTTCCTAATCCTTGCAATTACGATATGGACGATGAATCTTGATATCGTTACTGCCAACGTCATAAAGGGCTTTGTGATATTCCTTTCAACGCCATTCGCTCTTGCTGTCTTTGTGTATAACGGACAAGTGGAGTGGGTTGCAGGTTTGTTGCACGGTGTTGGTAATATCGTTGGTGCTGTTATGGCATCACATTGGGCGATGAGTTGGGGAGTTAAGTTTGTGCGATGGTTTACGCTTGCGATTATCGTAGTCTTTTTCTTTGACCTAATGGGTTGGCTATCGCTACATGATATGTTAGCAAGATTATTGTAATTTGTTGGAATGTCGAAGCGTGAGATAGTAGTTACAGGTGCGAGGGTGCATAACCTCAAAAACGTGGATGTTGCCATACCACGCGACTCCCTTGTTGTCATTACGGGTATGTCTGGCTCGGGTAAGTCGTCGTTGGCATTCGATACCATCTATGCTGAGGGTCAGCGTCGCTATATGGAGACGTTGTCGTCGTACGCTCGTCAGTTCGTTGGTAATATGGAGCGCCCAGATGTCGACCATATTACGGGTCTTAGCCCCGTTATTGCTATCGAGCAGAAGACAACCAATAAAAATCCGCGCTCAACGGTAGGTACGGTAACCGAGATTAGCGATTTTCTACGACTGCTCTTTGCTCGTGCCTCGCGAGCCTACTCGCCACATACGGGCGAGGCGATGGTGCGCTACTCCGATAAGCAGATTTGCGACCTTATGATCGAGGGCTTTGATGGTCGTAGGGTAGCCTTCCTTGCCCCAGTGGTTAAGGGGCGTAAGGGACACTACCGTGAACTCTTCGAGACGATGTCGCGTAAGGGTTATATCTATGCCCGCATCGACGGCAAGATATGCGAGATATCGCCCGGCATGAAGCTCGACAGATATAAGATTCACACAATTGATATGGTCATCGACCGTCTTGTCATAGGCGATGCTCACCGTGAGCGTATGCTTACCTCGTTAAATGAGGCTATGCGCCACGGTAAGGGTACGATGATGCTCTACGATTATGGCACTGAGGGTGTGCGTTACTACTCGCGTAACCTTATGTGTCCTACCACGGGTGAGGCCTTCGAGGAACCACAGCCACACACCTTCTCCTTCAACTCGCCTAAGGGTGCTTGTAGCGTATGTAATGGCTTGGGCGAACGCGCTGTATTCGAGATTAGCAAGCTTGTGCCTGATATGTCGCGTACTATCCGTGAGGGTGGTATCGAGCCTTTGGGCAAGCACCATAACAATATGCTCTTTGCGATGATGGAGATGCTGGGTCGTAGGTATGACTTCACCATCGACGACCCCATCGAGACTATATCGCAGGAGGGTATGAATGCCATTTTATATGGCGACTCGGAGCCTATGACTATCCACCTGGCGGAGTTTAGCACCTCAGGAGGTACGCAGTTGTGTCAGTGGATGGGACTCTCGGATTGGATAATGCGCGAGGTCGACGAGGAGTCGAAGCGTGGTGAGAAGTGGCGCGAGCAGTTCCTCGTTGTAGAGACCTGTCCTGCGTGTGGCGGTTCACGCCTTAAGCCTGAGGCGTTGCAGTTTAGAATTGGAGATAAGAATATCGCACAGCTATCGGCAATGTCCATCTCGGAGTTCTCTGAGTGGATGTCGCATATTGAGGAGTACCTCAGCGAAAAGGAACAGATGATTGCCCGCGATATAGTGAAGGAGATACGCGAGAGGGTAGGCTTCTTGATAGATGTAGGCTTGGGATACCTCTCTTTGGCGCGCGCATCACGCACCATATCGGGTGGTGAGTCGCAGCGTATTAGGCTTGCAACGCAGATTGGCTCTAAGCTCGTCAACGTGTTGTATATCCTTGATGAGCCGAGTATTGGTCTGCATCAGAGAGATAATCGTAGACTTATAAATAGTCTTAAAAACCTCCGCGATGCAGGTAACTCAGTCATCGTTGTTGAGCATGACGAGGATATGATGCGCTCGGCAGATTATATCGTCGATGTGGGCCCCTATGCGGGTCGTCGTGGCGGTAAGATTATCGCTGTGGGAACATACGAGGATATCTGTAATAGCGATACTATAACTGCGGACTATCTTACGGGGCGAAAGAGAATAGAACCACCCGCAAAACTCCGCGAGGGTAATGGTAAGTGGCTTACTATTCGTGGCGCACAAGGTCATAACCTCAAGGGGGTAGATGTCTCTATACCTTTGGGTAAATTTGTCTGCGTTACGGGTGTCTCTGGCTCGGGTAAGTCGTCGCTTATAAATGGCACACTGCGCCCAATCATTGCGCGCCATCTATATCGCTCCTACGACCAGCCTCTAAAGTATGAGGCGTTGGAGGGCTTGGAGTATATCGACAAGCTTGTGGTTGTGGATCAGTCGCCTATCGGTCGTACACCACGCAGTAACCCTGCTACATATACCAATGTCTTTGCAGATATACGCAAGCTCTTCGAGCTTACGCCCGATGCTCAGATTCGTGGTTATAAGGCGGGCCGCTTCTCATTTAATGTCAAGGGTGGCCGCTGCGAGGAGTGTCGTGGCGCGGGTCATCAGACTATCGAGATGAACTTCCTTCCGGATGTATATGTCAAGTGTAGGGCGTGTGGCGGTAAGCGCTACAACCGCGAGACCTTGGAGGTGAAGTATAAGGGTAAGAGCATCAACGATGTGCTTAATATGACTATAAATATGGCTGTGGAGTTCTTCGAGCATATCCCTACCATATATCAGAAGCTGCGCGCCGTGCAGGAGGTGGGTCTTGGCTACCTAACATTAGGTCAGCCCTGTACTACACTCTCGGGTGGTGAGTCGCAGCGTATAAAACTTGCCACGGAGCTATCGAAGCGCGAGACTGGTAGTACATTATATATCCTTGATGAGCCTACTACGGGTCTACATTTTGAAGATATCCGTCAGTTGCTCGATGTTATCAATCGCCTTGTTGATTGTGGTAATACAGCTATAGTTATCGAACATAACTTGGATGTTATTAAGGTTGCCGACTGGATTATAGATATGGGACCTGAGGGCGGTAGCGCAGGCGGAGAACTCGTTGCCGAGGGTACACCAGAGGATATTATGAAGGTCGAGGCGAGCTATACGGGACAATTCTTAAAGGAACTGACAACTGAAAAGTGAACTTTGCGATTAAGGAGAGAGCAGAGCAAGTTTACTTGTTCTGCCGATCCGTAGCAAAGTTCAGTTTTAACATTTCAGTTTAATAAACACGTCATCCAGAGGAGGGGCAACCGATACTTTTGAGGGTTGCAACCACGCCCTATGCCCCGACGTGAGGATCTACCGCTGTATAACTTCGTTGCAGGTTGTAATGATACGTATCAGCAAAGGTGAAACAAAGGTAGATCGCCACAGAATTGCACATAAAGTCTGTTGGTATCAGCACGGTAACAGGTGCAATTCTTCGCAATGACGAGGTTCATTGCAGGTATTAAAAATAATATCCGCGCCACATTCGTAGCGCGGATATAGCATAGATAAAGTAGATATTTAACTTCTTCTAAAAGTCATAACCCAAAATATAACTAGCATATGTTCTCCAATGCTCCGCACTAATGTAGGATTCTACAGATTGTCTCGGCACATAAATTATACGATTAGAGGCATTCGATTGGAACATGCCTATACTTCCTGTAGGCGGAGTTATAGCCTTGCAATATACATTAGTAAGACTAGTACATTCATCGAATGCAAACATTCCAATCTCAGTTACACCGTTGCCAATAGCTACACTTGTAAGGCTACTACAACCCTCGAATGCCCAGTCTCCAATAGTAGCCACGCTATTAGGCAGAGCCACATCTGTTAGGCTTTCGCAATGCCAAAATGCATAATCTTCTACCGTAGTTACACCATTTGTAATAGTTGTGCTTATTAAGCTACTACAATAACTGAATGCATGATATCCAATCGTTGTTACGCTATCAGGAATAGTTACACATGTAAGGCTGTGGCAATTATCGAATGCATAATCTCCAATCGTAGTTACGCTATCTGGAATAGTATACTCAGTTAGTCCCACAGGAGCAAATGAATTAAGTGTACCATCAATAATCAAGCATCTACTATCCTCGGATGCAAACGTACCATTAAACTCTTGTAGGCTGTAGCAATTACTGAATGCAGCCTCTCCAATCGTAGTTACGCTATCAGGAATCGTTACACTTGTTAGACTGTTGCAATATCTGAATGCCTGATCTCCAATCGTAGTTACGCTATTTGGGATAGTTACACTTGTAAGGGTCCCGCAATCATAGAATGCAAAACTTCCAATCATAGTTACGCTATCAGGAATAGTTACACTTGTAAGACTACGGCAATTTCGGAATGCATGCTCTCCAATCGTTAAAACACTATTAGGCATAGTTACGCTTATTAGATAATCGCAATTCAAGAATGCATCATCCCCAATTGTTGTCACACTATTAGGAATTAGAATGGTAGCTAGGTTTCTACACAATGTATATCCTTGATCTTCCTCTGAAGAGTCGGGTAGAAGAGGAGAATCGTAATAACCACAAAATGCACACTCTCCAATTTTTGTAACATCACTATCAAAGGTGATAACACCCTTACCATTCTCATAGGTATTTGAAATGATATTTGCACCGAAAGAGGTAAGTGCGTCTGCGTAACTATTACCTCTACCTATGTATGGTAGTATTATTTCACCATTGGTAGATGTATACCAAATCTGATTATTAGGAATATCTATTGAGGCAGGATTTTGTACGATTGTAATTTCTTGAAAAGTATCCCAGTCGACGGATAAAGTAAGTGTTGCACAACGTACAGCGAATTCTTCATTCGGGGATATAATAAAAGTCAATTCATCCTCGCGCAAAGAGCGTGTGTCTGCAAGAGTTATCCATGATGCCTCCTCCGGAATAAAGACTCCATACCACTTGTTGGTCTTAACCTTAACGACGAGCTCTCCACCTAAGGCATCGACAACATAATTTCTATTGCCATCAATAATAAGTACATCTTCCTCTGTTTTAGGTGGTTCTTGCGGATTGCTTACCTCGTCACCCTCCTTGGAGCAACTACTACAAAGCACTCCAAATAGAGCTAATAGTAAAAGTAACTTTTTCATAAAAATTGTTTGTTTTACCGTACAACTCCTTTCGGTGGGTTTGTATATAAAAAGAAAGTGTGGAGTTGATTTCCGCTTATTTACAAGAAGGTTGTGGAAAGACCTAAAGAAGAATAAACGATACAATGCCCTACACTTGGATAGTATGGGGTATATGCACGGAGAGTGCACAGCCACATAGCTATACAAGAAATGGGAGCTATTCGTTTCTCCTTTAGTTCTGAAAACTTCCATATTTTCATTGTAGGATACCGAAAACACTTTCAATATGTCCGCTATTTATTTAATAGCACTACAAATGTAAGTATTTTTTTCAAGACGAACAACACCCATGTGAGGCATTATATGAAAAAGGGCTGTCCACTCGGACAGCCCCATACCTTATATATAATAATAGGTATTACAAAGGCAAGAATGCAAGCAAGATACCTGCTGCAACTGCTGAACCGATAACACCAGCAACGTTTGGACCCATAGCGTGCATCAACAAGAAGTTGCTTGGGTTGTACTGCTGACCTACGGTCTGAGATACACGTGCTGCCATAGGTACTGCGGATACACCTGCAGAACCGATAAGTGGATTGATCTTCTCCTTGCTGAAGAGGTTCATAATCTTAGCCAAGATTACACCACTTGCAGAACCGAATGAGAAAGCAACGATACCGAGGGTAAGGATACCCAAAGTCTGCCAGTTAAGGAATGAATCGGCTGTTGCAGTAGCACCTACAGAGATACCAAGGAAGATGGTAACGATGTTCATCAACTCGTTCTGTACGGTCTTAGACAAACGCTCTGTTACGCCACACTCCTTCATCAAGTTACCCAACATCAAGCAGCCGATAAGTGGTGCTGCAGATGGAAGTAGGATAGCGATGACAACAGTGATAACGATAGGGAAGATAATCTTCTCACGCTGTGATACAGAACGAAGCTGCTTCATCTCGATCTTACGCTCCTTCTCTGTTGTGAGCAACTTCATAATAGGTGGCTGGATAACTGGTACCAATGCCATATATGAGTATGCTGCAACAGCGATAGGACCCAACAAGTGTGGAGCAAGCTTCGATGTTAGGTAGATAGCCGTTGGACCATCAGCACCACCGATGATACCGATAGAACCTGACTCCCAGTAGTTGAAGCCAAGAGCCAACGCACCAAGGAATGTTGCGAAGATACCAATCTGTGCCGCAGCACCCAAAAGCAAGCTCTTAGGGTTAGCAATCAATGGAGCGAAGTCGGTCATAGCACCTACACCAATAAATATCAAGCAAGGGTAGATACCAAGCTTAACACCAAGATATAGATAGTCGAGCAAGCCTACGCCTGAGCCAAGAGCGAAGTCCTCCCAGTGAACGTGGCCACCAGCGAACAAATCTGCATGGAACAAGCCTGCACCTGGAAGGTTAGTAAGCAACATACCAAATGCAATAGGCATCAATAGCAATGGCTCGAACTTCTTAACGATAGCCAAGTAGAGAAGAAGGAATGATACAAGGATCATCACAGCATAACGCCAATCCTCTGCAAAGCCCTTAAATGCTGACTGGTTAACGAAGTCGCCAAGTGCCTTGCTTACGCTGAACTCGCGGTCGATAACTTCATTTGAGCGACCCTGAGTACCCTGCGCAGGAGCAACCTCAGCCTCCTCCACAACCTCCTCTGCAACAACAGCCTCTACAGCAGCCTCAACCTCAGCAACAGCCTCAGTCACGACCTCTGCGCTCTCCTCCTGAGCCATTGCTGGCATAGCTACAGAGAGCATCGCAGTTGTTAGAAGTAACGAAAAAAAGAATTTTAGACTCTTCATCTTATATATGTTAAGAGTTAGAATTAAGCGATGTCGATAAGAGCCTCGCCCTGCTGTACAGCCTTGCCCTCATTAACGTAAATCTTCTTTACAGTACCAGCGCCTGGAGCCATAATCTCGTTCTCCATCTTCATAGCCTCCAAAGTCATAAGAACGTCGCCAGCCTTAACTGCCTGACCCTCCTTAACCTTGATCTTAGAGACGTTACCTGGAAGTGGAGACTTGATAGAACCAGCGTTGCCAGTGATAGGCTGCTGAGGTGCATCTACGAAGTCTGCAGATGAAGATGATGGCTTCACTGCTGCAATCTTAGGAGATACGATAGCCTCCTCCTTCTCGATCTGAACGGTATAGCTCTTGCCATTAAGCTCTACGCGAGCTGTATTGCGCTCTGTCTCCTCAACAATCGCCTCGTAGCCCTTACCGTTAATATTGAATTTGAATTTCTGCATAATCGTTTAGTTGTGTTTATGTGCTTTGTACTATAGTTGCTTGTGAATGTTACGCACCTGCCAAGCCGATACGTCGTGGTTCTGACGGAATGTCAAAACGTCGCTCTCCTCATCGTGACGATTGAAGAAGAGGTTGACAGCTACCGCAATAGCTGCCACCTCCTCGTCAGTGATACCGTCAGATGATACAGCTGCAGAGGCTGCTGTAGCAGTGTTCTTCTGTGCAAAGATAACTCCGAAAAGCTTCAATACGCAGATAAGCAACACAAGCACCACGAATACGAGCAAGATACTCGTGAGTGCCATAGTACCAGCGTTACCCCAATTTGTTGTAAGTATCATCATAACTTATTTGTGTGTTATAAGATTACAATGGAATGTTGTTATGACGCTTTGCAGGATTCTCCAAACGCTTGTTGCGCAATGACTCCAACGCGCGGATTACGCGGAAACGAGTGTTGCGTGGCTCGATAACGTCATCGATGTAGCCGTAGCGAGCAGCGTTATATGGGTTAGAGAACTTGTCGCGGTACTCCTGCTCCTTCTCTGCAACGAACTTAGCCTTGTCCTCAGCATTCTCGAATGATGAAAGAGCCTTAGCGTGCAATACCTCAACAGCACCACTTGCACCCATAACTGCGATCTCAGCAGTTGGCCATGCGTAGTTAACATCACCGCGGATATGCTTAGATGACATAACGATATATGCACCACCGTAAGCCTTACGCAATGTAACAGTAACCTTAGGCACTGTAGCCTCGCAGTAAGCAAATAGAAGTTTAGCACCGTGTGTGATAACACCACCGTACTCCTGAGCAGTACCAGGCAAGAAGCCAGGAACGTCTACCAATGTTACGAGTGGAATGTTGAAGGCGTCGCAGAAACGTACGAAACGAGCTGCCTTACGAGAAGCGTTGATATCGAGTACACCCGCCATGAACTTAGGCTGGTTGGCGATGATACCAACAGACTGACCGTTGAAGCGTGCGAAACCAGTGATGATGTTCTTTGCGTATGGCGCTGCAGACTCCAAGAACTCACCGTTATCAACGATAGCCTTGATAACCTCCATCATATCGTATGGCTTGTTAGGGTTATCAGGGATGATCTCGTTAAGAATATCCTCCTTACGAGCGATATCGTCAGTACAAGGCTGATCTGGTACAAGAGCTGTGTAGTTCTGTGGCATATATGAGAGAAGGTCGCGGATAAGCTTTAGACCCTCCTCCTCTGAGTCAACTGCGAACTGAGCAACACCTGATTTTGTAGTGTGCATATTAGCACCACCCAACTGCTCCTGAGTTACATCCTCGCCAGTTACGGTCTTAACAACCTTAGGGCCAGTAAGGAACATGTTAGATGTCTCACGACGCATGATGATGAAGTCTGTCAACGCTGGAGAGTAAACAGCACCACCGGCACAAGGACCGAAGATAGCAGAGATCTGTGGGATAACACCAGATGCCATTACGTTACGCTGGAAGATGTTAGCGTAACCAGCCAAGGCGTTAACACCCTCCTGGATACGAGCACCACCTGAGTCGTTAAGACCGATACATGGAGCGCCGTTGCGAACAGCCATATCCATAACCTTGCAAATCTTGTCTGCCAAAGAGATAGACAAAGAACCAGCAGTTACAGTGAAGTCCTGTGCAAATACATATACCAAACGACCAGCGATGGTACCATAACCTGTTACAACGCCATCACCGAAGGTGTGCTTAGCGTCCATACCGAAGTCATAGCAACGGTGAGTAACGAACATGTCGAACTCCTCGAAGCTACCCTCGTCCAACAACATAGCGATACGCTCACGAGCGGTGTACTTACCCTTCTCGTGCTGCTTGTCGATAGCCTTCTGGCCACCACCCATACGAGCTGTCTGACGGTTATCCATCAACTTCTCAATCGCTTTCTGAATTTCGCTCATAGTGAAATTTTATTTTTTAGTTTTTAGATAATTTGTCTAATTGGTTGGGATGCTACCACCCCAAGTTGTTAATAAGTGATATAATTTGAATTGGTTTTAGGCGCACGAGTGCAACGCCAAAACAATCAAATTAGATTACTTATTCTTGTTCTCGCAAAGCTCAGTTAGAATACCCTGTGTAGACTTTGGGTGAAGGAACGCGATAGTAAGACCCTCAGCACCCTTACGTGGAGTCTTGTCGATAAGACGGATACCACGAGCCTCAGCGTCAGCCAACTGCTCCTCGATGTTCTCGCAAGCGAGTGCCATATGGTGGATACCTGCGCCCTTAGTCTCAAGATACTTAGCGATTGTAGACTCTGGAGATGTTGGCTCCAAAAGCTCAATCTTAGTCTGACCAAGCATAAAGAATGCAGTCTTAACCTTCTGGTCTGCTACCTCCTCGATAGCGTAACACTTTAGACCCAATACGTTCTCCCAGTAAGGGATTGCCTCCTCCAAGCTGTTAACGGCGATGCCGAGATGCTCAATGTGTGATACTTTCATAGTGTTTAATTTTTATAAAGTTTAATTTAATATTTATTTGTAAATGTCTTCTCTTTCTTAATCTCAAAAATCACCCAAAGGTACTCTATCTTTTTGAAACTACGAAATATTTTCGACTCTTTTTTTATACTTTTTTTACACTTTCTCGAGCATTGCGCAATATGTAACAAAAAAGACCGCTTAGCATACTCTGCCAAGCGGTCTGAATATCGGGAAAACAGTAGTTTTACCACTCTATAAACTGTCCACTACCTTTGAAAACACCCTTTATCGCATTGCCCTTATCGTCGACGGTGTCGATGGTGAATGTGTAGACATTAGCGTCGTCTTTCTCCACTGTTACGCTACCGCTTACAAGTGGTGCAAAGTCGATATATCCTGCGGTCATATACCAACTATTCTGTTGCAAATACTGACCGCCAACATCCTCGGCAGAACCAGGAATAAAGTGTCCTGCGGTAGTACCCTCGGTGTATGTGCCACAGATGTCGGTAGTGCCACGAGGAAGTTGCAAATCTATCTGGAACTGGTCGCCATACTCCTCACCAGTCTCGTAGTCAAGATACTCATACATATAGACTTGGCAGGTGTCGTAGCCATTGCCAAGAAGGTCGCCTACCCACGCACCAACAAAGACGCCATCCTCGATGTTGAAGAGGTGGTCGGAGAGTAGGGTGCTGAGACCACTGCCTGTATCACCGCCCTGATAGTTGTCGTAGCGAGGTATCTCCAACGAGCCACTATAGGTGATTAGGTGGCACTCGCCATCCTTGAATGTAACTACGGCATTGATATGGTTGTCTGTTACCACAACCTCTGCTTCGCTAAATGGTATCTCCTCGTAGTCGTAGTCGTCGGTGATTGTCAGGTTGGTATATACAGGGTCAATATCTCCATCTCGGAATGTGTTGCGATTTGTCTGGCGATATGTGCCATTAGGGATAGTTGCCATATTGCCAGTTGCTGGTGTCGAACTATAGAGGTCGAAGTAGTAGTACTCGCTATTTGGTTGAAGGTATCCACTCTCGTTCAAGCCTTCGGTTGAGAGTACCACAGTGTAGCAATATACTCCGCTACCGCCATAATATAGACTGCCCGATGTTGTTAGGGCGGTGTAGGTTAGATCGAAGCGAGTGCGCTGTTTGATAGAGACTATCTTCGTTTGTGTGCCATATTTTAGGACTATCGTACCGCGACGCTCGTCGTATGTTGCATTCTCTTCGATAGTGTATGTGATGCTATCGCCCACGGTGATATTGGTAATCCAGTCGAAGCTGCTCTCTGCGGTTAGCGATACCCCCTTTTGAGTATTCTCGATGACGTATGTAATCTCGCCCTCGCCACCCTCGCTCTCAAACCATATGTCTGACTCCGAGGTTATCGTTAGCACTGGGTCGGCAACAGGTGTGTTGTTTGGAGTCTCCTTATCGCCACAGGCAAATGCAAGGAGCGCACACACAAAAAGTAGTGATAGTCGTTTCATTTTGGTATTTGTTAGTTATAAAGTTTTAAGCAAAGTTATCTATTTTTGTGAGAAATCAAAGAGTTTTACCCCTAAAAATAACGAATGATAAATTATTTTCAATTAAAGGGGCATATTGAACAAAAATTTTTCGTACCTTCGCATAATATATTTATCTTGTGTGGGAAATAAAACTATAATATTATGTCATATACAAAGATAGAACACTACGAGAAGGAGTATCTGGATCATCACCACGATAGCGCGCTCAACGTTACCAAGGGCGTGGAGGATCAGCCTGTGGTAAACCCATATTTTGTGCGTAAGAAGCGTCGTCAGATGACCACCGACGAGTATGTCGATGGCATCCTTGCGGGTAATATCACTATTCTCGCACAGGCGATTACACTTATCGAGAGTAATAACCCTACGCACTATGCTCAGGCTCAGGAGATTATCGAGCGTTGCTTGCCACACTCAGGCAAGTCTGTGCGTATCGGTATTACGGGTGTTCCGGGTGCTGGTAAGTCGAGCTTTATCGAGGCTGTGGGTAATATGGTAACATCCTATAACCATAAGTTGGCGGTGCTTGCTATCGACCCAAGTTCGGAGCGTAGCGGTGGCTCAATCCTTGGCGATAAGACCCGTATGGAGAGCATCTGCCTAAACCCAAATATCTTTGTTCGCCCTTCGCCATCGGCTGGTTCGTTGGGTGGTGTGGCACGTAAGACTCGCGAGACTATTGTGTTGTGTGAGGCTGCGGGCTTTGATGTGATATTTATCGAGACTGTGGGTGTGGGTCAGTCGGAGACTGCGGTACACTCTATGGTAGATATGTTTATGATGCTTCAAATATCGGGCGCTGGTGATGAGTTGCAGGGTATCAAGCGCGGTATAATGGAGATGGCAGATATGATGGTTATCACGAAGGCTGATGGCGAGAATGTCAAGAAGGCAGAACTTGCCAAGGCACAGTATCAAGGTGCGTTGATGCTCTTCCCATTGCCTGACTCGGAGTGGCGACCAAAGGTCTACACCTGCTCTTCGCTCGAAGGCACAGGTCTCGAGGAGGTATGGCAGGGTGTGGAGCAGTATCTGCAGCATATCGAGCTTAATGGCTACTTTATGGCTAACCGTAACCGCCAGAATAAGTATTGGATGTATGAGACTATCAACGAGACTCTTAAATCGAGTTTCTACAACAACCCTGAAATCGAGTCTAAGTTGGCAGAGATTGAACAGCGCGTGCTGGATGCTAAACTTTCATCCTTCATCGCTGCCAAGGAACTCCTCGATATATATTTCAAGTAAGAGCGAATACGATAAAGTTGGGGCGCATCCATTTGGACGCGCCCTAACTATTTATAGTGTAACTTGGCTCGATATCAGATACCAATTGTATAGTACGAATCCTACGACCAGCACCGCACCACTTAGGCGGTTAACGCCACCGCGCAGACCGATTACGAGGGTTGCCACTGCAGCCATAATCATCACGGTATAGTCGATATGTGTAATGCCTGAAGAGGTGAGGGGCATAACCTGCGAGCTAAGACCGAGTATAAGTGTGATGTTGAAAATGTTTGAGCCGATGATGTTGCCCAGTGCCATATCTGTATTTCGCTTTACCGCAGCAGCGATAGAGGCTGCCAACTCTGGCAACGATGTGCCACACGCAATAAGGGTTAACGAGATAAAGGCATCGTTAACACCAAAGGATTTTGCTATGGCTACCGCGTTGTCAACAAACAAATCACAACTTATAATAAGTAGGGTAAGACCACCCACGACCTTAGCTATCGCCATCCATATGGAGCCTTGCTCTGCAATCTCCTCAGTTGGCTCTGCCTGCTTTCTATCGCGGGCAAAGGAGTACCACATAAAGAGAGCAAAGAGCGAGAGGAGTAGTATGCCATCCAAGCGACTAATAGTGGCTGGTGTGCCACTAAAGAAGTTTAGTGCAAGTAGGGTCAAAATGCCAGATACGCCTATGCAGAGTGGAATCTCGAACTTCAAATTTTTACGCTCTATAGCCACGGGGAAGAAGATGGCTGTTAGTCCCAAGATGCCTAAGACGTTGAAGATATTTGAGCCTACGACATTGCCAATCGCTACATCGGCATTGCCATTTATTGCGCCGAGAAAACTTACGACCAACTCGGGCATAGATGTTCCCACGCCCACAATAGCTGCGCCAATAACAAAGTTCGAAACGTGATATTTGCGAGCGATGCTTACCGCGCCCGTAACAAGAAAGTCTGCACCAAAGACGATGCCTGCAAGTGAGAGTATTAGAATTAGGTATTCCATTGTTAATTAATTAGTTGTTTAATCTCAGCTAAGTCGTAGTCGTGTATCTCGCTACAAGGGCAATACTCGTGTGGTACGTACTCGAATAGTTGTATCGATGCACGATTTGCCTGAGGACTAAAATATATATCAAGGCGTAGGGTTTGTCCTGCGCTCTCTTCTGATAGAGTGATTGTGTTTGGACTTGATGCTACAGCTCTCTGTAGCTGACTCTTTTGTGTGATATCGAAGTATAGTTGATGCTTGTAGTAGCGTTTAAGGCTTCGCTTGTCGCAGTAGTCGCTTTTGAGAATGCAAGAGAGAATGATACCTATAACTATAAGGGTGTAGCCACCCATATTTGCGCCTACGTTGTCTGGTAGTATGGCAAGTATAATTCCTGCGATAATGAATGATGCGAATGTGATAATATTCTTTGTAGAACGAATCTTAATAAATCTCTGTTCCATAGTTGTAACTATTTGTCATTTAGTCTGTTGAATTGTATAATATATCCGTAAAATGGGTGTAGTGATAGCTTCTCAAATATGAGAATAGGGCGGATATAATATGCTAAATGATAAGTTTACCGAGTCTGATAAGTCTATGTCCAGACTTGGTAAACGAGGTATTTATGGTTGCGGATTTTTTGAAGATATAGTTCTCGATGCAGACATTTATAGCCTTGCCTGCTGCGATAAACTCGAAATTGTTTTTATGTGCGTTGCTTGTGCGCTTTGTTGCACCTTGTAGTTGAATGGTGTGGGGTGTAGATGTGTGGTGCGAAAAGGAGATGTTACCGTTATGCACCGTGGAGTCGATAAAGGTTGTGGTAAACTCAGTCGATGCCTCAGCAGGTAGTCTTTCTGCCACCGAGTTCTCTCCATCGTTGGCATAGCCTAATGTGGCGATGGCAACAAATAGAAGTAGAGAGAGGTATTTAGCAATCTTATTCACAACCATAATCTTTAATCGCTGTGCAAATGTAATGCAAATTATTGTTATATCCAATAGTAATGTTGCTAATCTGCTGCTTGAATGACTGAAGTAGAGGCTAAAGTGTATAACAAGACCCCAAAGATTTCTACTTTGGGGTCTTGGATGTTTTGAGGTTATCTCCTGAGAGTTTGTTAATCGCGCTCAACAAAGGCTCTCTCAAGATCCTGCGAGATATTGATTATAAAGTCACCCATACGCTCCAACTCGTTGACGATATCGATGTAGTAGACACTTGTCTGGTAGTTCTTGCCACCATCCTCGATATCCTCAATCTCGGCATCGCGGAGGTTGTTACGGAGGTTGTTGATGCGCTCCTCGGCGTTGTATGCATTGCTAATCTCGGTGAGTGTGCGCTTGTGTGCTGCATCGAGATTCTCAAGCATAGCCTCGTAGGCCGAATCTACAGCCTCGACCATATCCATAAGTCGCTTTATAGTAGCCTCATCGAAACACTTCTTGTGAATGTTGCGACGTGAGAGGATGCGGCTGATAGCCTCGCCAGAGTCGCCCAATGATTCCAACTCGCCGATAATCTTATACATTGCCTTAATCTGTACAGATGTGGTCTCGCTGATGTCGCTTGCCGATACTGCATTTAGGAATGTTGCAATCTCATACTCAATCTTATCTGAGATCTCCTCGTACTTAACCAACTTCTTGCGTAGCTCCTCGAACTTATCCTCGTTGGTCTCCACAAGTGCCTGCTTGGTGTAGCCAAGACCATTGCGTGATATCTGTGCGAAGTGGATAATTTCGTCGAATGCCTGCTCGGTAGCAAGTTCTGGTGTGGCAAGAGGGCCTGCCGAGATATACTTTAGGCGGAATACATCGCTCTCCTGATTCTTTGGGGTCTTGATGATATGCTTAACAGCCTTCTCGATAAAGCGTACAAACCAGATAAGAATCAGTGTGTTGATGGTGTTAAAGAGGGTGTGTAGCATCGAGAGACCATACAACGCTGCCGTGCTGTCGGATGCAGATGCTGGATCTACAACAAAGCCCTCTGCGGCAGGGTTAGGTAGACCGAACAACTCGATAATAGAGCCTACCAAAGCCAAGAATGGCTTGAAGAGTATCAACGCCCATATCACACCGAATACATTAAATATGGTATGCGACATCGCTGCGCGCTTAGCCTGAGTGTTACCTACCGATGCTGCAATGTTTGCGGTGATTGTAGTACCGATATTCTCGCCCAAAACCATTGCACACGCCATATTAAAAGGTATCCAGCCCATACTTAGCATAATAAGGGTGATGGCCATTGTTGCCGATGACGACTGGAGTACAAGGGTGAGCAACGTACCGAATACAAGGAAGATAAGCACCGAGCCAAAGCCGTGGCTTGCCCAGCTCTTCACGAACTCGAGTACCTCTGGTGTCTGGTTGAGATCTGGCACAGACTCCTTCATAAACGAAAGACCGAGGAAGAGAAGCGAGAAGCCCACGATAAGCTCGCCGATATTCTGGCGCTGGTTCTTCTTAGAGTTCGAGCATAGGAAGCCCACAGCCATAAGTGGAATGGCGAGAATAGAGATGTCTGCCTTAAAGCCTAGCCATGCCACCAACCATGCAGTTACCGTAGTACCAATGTTGGCACCCATAATCACGCCAATAGCCTGGGCGAGGGTTAGAAGACCTGCATTCACGAAGCTCACGACCATCACCGTAGTTGCCGATGATGACTGTATGAGCGATGTGATACCCAGACCAGTCATTACGCCCTTGAATGGGTTAGAGGTCATAGCTGTAAGGAAGCCACGAAGCTTATCGCCCGCCGCCTTTTGTAGTCCAGAACTCATAAGGTTCATTCCGTATAGGAACATTCCTAAGGCTCCTAAAAGTGTAAAGATTTGTAAAATTCCCATCTATTAAATGTTTTTAGTTTATATTGTTTTCTACTTTTGTTGAGGCAAATGTATAGCAAAAAAATATATCTGCAAAGCGAAAAAAACGCCACGAAAGCAAATGTAACAGAAATGTCATATCTCTGTTTTGGGTTTGTAACAATTGGGGCGGTCTTTGTTAATTAGGAGTTAGTAATTAGTAATGGTTAAAATGTGGTAACTCTTTTTGGAATAGGATAACCTATTCTTATTTTGAAAATTTTGCGTATCTTTGTAGTAATATTGAAATTAATATCCACACAAATAATTATGAAAAAGCTTTTTCTACTTTTTTCGCTTGCCTTTATGGCAATGTCCTGCGAGCAGATTCAGGACTTTATTGATGAGAAAGGTCACGGCTTGGTATTCCTTGAAGGCGAGATGAAGGTCTACTTCGATGACAAGGGTGATACTAAGAATTACAAATTCAAAGCCGACCTTGCATGGAGCGCTGAGGTGTCGGCTGATTGGGTCAAGGTCGACCCAACAAGCGGTCCTGCTGGCGAGAATAAGATTCAAATCAAGGTTGACAAAAACAAAAGTGATGAAAAGCGTACAGGCTATGTAGATATCACATTGTCAAACGACAAGAGTTACCGCATCGAGCTTGAACAGCTTGCTTCGGGCGAGAATCTTGATGATGTTACGCCATCTGTCTCTATCCCTAATAATGAGATTTGGTATACTACCACTGATGACGAGGTACTAACTCTCAATGAGGGTGCAGCATTCAATGTGGAAATTGTATCAAATACATACGTCGACGGCAAGGGTGTTATTAAGTTTTCGGGTGATGTAACAGAGATTGGTGATGTTGCGTTTATGTATTGTGATAGTCTGGCAAGTATAGTTCTACCTAATAGTGTAACTTCGATAGGAGGTCTTTCATTTGCAGGGTGTGGCAATTTGGAGGTGTTTACCATTCCAGAGAGTGTAACAGCAGTTGGAAATGAATCTTATTATGGTGGTGGTCAGACTTTCAGAGAGTGCCCTAACCTTCGTGAATTTAAGGGTAAATTTGCTAGTGAAGATGGTCGTTGTCTTATTATAGATGGCGTTCTTACTCGCTTTGCTCCTGCAGGACTAACAGAATACATTATCCCAAACAATGTTACATCAATAGGAAATCATGCATTTATTGATTGTAATGAAATAGAGAATATAACTATTCCTAATAGTGTAACATCAATTGGAAGATTTGCATTTGGTTTTTGTAATAGTTTAATCAGTATAACTATTCCAGATAGTGTAACTGCAATTGGGCATGGTGCATTCTATCCTTGCAGTAGCCTAACAAGTGTAACTTTGGGCAAGGGTATCGAGACAGTAGGAGGTTATGCGTTCCGTGGCTGTGGTAACCTTAACGCTGTGCATATCACAGATCTTGCAGTGTGGTGCAATATTGATTTTATTAACCCACTTACAGATGGATACGTGCACTTCGCAGCTAATCCATTATACTATGGAGCGAGATTATATCTTAACAAAGAGTTAGTAACAGACTTGGTTATTCCTGATGGGGTAACAGAGGTGCGAATTATCTCATTTGTTAATTGTAGTAGCCTAACAAATGTAACTATTCCAGATAGTGTAACTACAATTGGAGATTGTGCATTCTATGGTTGCAGTAGCCTAACAAGT
>JAZQZQ010000024.1:0-21967 GCA_045634125.1 Alistipes sp.
CTTGGTTATTCCTGATGGGGTAACAGAGGTGCGAATTATCTCATTTGTTAATTGTAGTAGCCTAACAAATGTAACTATTCCAGATAGTGTAACTACAATTGGAGATTGTGCATTCTATGGTTGCAGTAGCCTAACAAGTGTAACTATTCCTGATAGCGTAACTACGATTGGAGAGATGGCATTCTATAATTGTAGCAGCCTTGATGCAGTACATATCACAGATCTTTCAGCGTGGTGTAGGATAGATTTCACTAATAAAGAGTCCAACCCGTTAACTTTTGCACAGAATCTATATCTAAACAGTGAATTAGTTACAGATTTAACTATTCCTTCGGATATTACAGTGATTAAGGACTATGCATTTTTCTCTGGAAACTCTATCCACAACATAAATCTTCATAATGGCATTACATCTGTCGGCATTGGAGCATTTGTGGGGTGTCGTATTCAAAGTGTTACAATACCTGATAGTATAACTGAGATTAAAGATGTAGCATTCACACAGTGTCCTTATCTTACAGAGTTCAAGGGCAAGTTTGCAACAGAGGATGGTCTTGCACTTATCGTTGATGGAACATTCCACGCATTTGCAAATGGATCGGGTATCACTGAATATACCATACCTGAGGGTGTAGCTACAATTGGTGAATGTGCATTTAATAATGCTTATTCTCTTAAAAGTGTAACTATACCTGATAGCGTAACTGCTATTGGAGCATATGCATTTAATCGTTGTATAAACCTGATTGACACCTATTGTAAATCTATAATACCACCATATATTGAAGTTCAAGGATTATATAAGGGTTGTAATATATATGTCCCAGCTGAGTCATATCAGGACTATATAAGTGCTGATGGCTGGGGGGACTATGCAGCCAAAATCAAACCTTACGACTATGAAAATAACTGTGTTATAGAGGCGAATGCATCGGAAGAGACCAAGCGTTGGCTCGGCAAGTGGAGTTCTACAGTTAGCAGAACATATTGCCCTGAAACAGGATTTAATGAGGAGGCAGTAACATTTGAGGTAAATATCGAACATAATGCTGTAGCACCACACTTTGTAAAGGTGTATGGTCTAAGCGTTATCGATCCAACAATTGCTGTTGATGGTATTGTAAATGCAAATGGTGACCTTGAAATTCTAAACTACTGCTATGTGGGGAATAGTGGAAATTGGCAACTATATATGTGGGCAGCATCAGAGTCATTGAAGCTTTCGCATGAAAATCACCCCGTCTATACGATGAGTATGGATGAAGGTGGTAATGTTAGCTGCGAGGTAGGCTCTTATAACAGCTCACCATATATTGTATTCGACATCATTGCATATAATACTAATAACGGTAGTGTATCATGGTACGATAGCAGCCTATCCTACTACTCAGGTCCTATGAGTTGGGTGAAGGTGGCGGATAGTGGCGCAACACCAAGTCGTTACTCACAGAAGGTGCCATATAGAGCCAACTTCCAACCACAAGCAGACACAAGGCTAAAGGTGGTCGAGTAATAGAGTTAACACACCATCAAATTACCCCTAAGTGATAGTAGATAAACCTACACTCCTTAGGGGTAATTGATTTTATGTGATGGTATCTTAGTTTAGATTATCGAGAAAATTATTACTAATTACTCGCTACTAATTACTAATTGATTTTGCCAGATGCCAAAAGACCCAGCACCATCTATGCTAATGCGTTAGATTGTTGAGGGATTTTGAAGCTGGTCGCAGAGTGAAAAAGCGGAGTTTACTTATGGTAAATGAGCATTTTTCAATCAAGCCAGATGCCAAAAGACCCAACAAGATAATGCATTACAACAACTTCTTCTTCGAAGGTATCACCAAGAAATCCTTTAAGTAAAATGGCTCAAAGTAAGCAATATCCTCAAATTGTGAGGCATTGAAAGCCTGCTCTGCAAGATGGACAATACCGCGGGCAGAGGGAGTTACAGATACATATATGGCATCTGATAGCACCTCGCAACACTTCTGCGCGCCATTGCCAAAGATAACAAATTTTCTATCTTTACGCCACTGAGCAAAACTATCGTTGGTGATTACCTCGGCAGAGACATCGGTTTGGGCGATGCCATTAGTGTCAAATATCTGAGTATATACCTCCATACGGCGTGCATCAACCATAGGAGAGAGACAGGCATTTGCCCAATCTGCATCCTCAATATCGAGAATACCTGCATCGTAGTCCTCGCGTGCGACCTGTACAAGAGCATCGAGAGAGCCTACAGCAATAAGTGGGATATTGAGCGCATAGCACATACCCTTAGCAAAGGATACGCCAATACGCAAACCAGTGTAAGAGCCAGGGCCCTTACCTACTGCAATAGCATCGAGGTCGGCAGGTTGCACACCCGTCTCTTTGAGAAGTTCGTCAACAAATAGAGCCACCTTCTTGGCGTGGTCGCGACCCTCGCTACTCTCTCTAAGCGCCATAAGTTCTCCATCATTAGCCAAAGCTACCGAGCATATATCTGTACCTGTCTCAATAGATAATATAAGTGCCATAATTACCTCTGTTATCGACGATTAACCTTCATTGCCTTGTCCATTTCGCGCTTGGCATCGTTCTCCTTGATATACTCGCGCTTGTCGAACGACTTACGACCACGCGCAAGACCAACCACGATCTTTGCTAAACCGCGCTCGTTGATAAAGATACGAAGACCTACAACGGTAAGTCCACGATCCTGAAGCGAACGCTGCAACTTGTTTAGCTCCTTACGGTTGAGCAAGAGCTTTCTATCACGCTTAGGGACATGGTTATTACAAGTACCCCATGTGTACTCAGCAATATTTACATTTCTAATCCACAACTCGCCACGCTCGAAGTAGCAGTATGAGTCGACAAGCGATGCCTTACCGAGACGGAGCGACTTTATCTCTGTACCCACAAGCACAACGCCCGCAACATACTCCTCCAATATCTCGTAGTCGAATGTCGCTCGCTTATTGCGGATATTTATATTTTTATAATCTGCCATTCTCTTTTTTTCTTAATTTTTAGCTACTACATTTCCAAATATCACACCATTTAGGCACGCCTTTTGCCACATCTCTGTTCGGGTGTTCTCGGATAAAGGTAACTAATTCTTTTATCTTTGATATGTTTTACACATCTTTTAAGTTTATTTTCTGTTTGCACACTTGTTAGCGTAGTGATACGTTGACGCACCGAGGACACCCTTTTTTATTAGATTAGTCGACCCATAGTGCGAGCTATCGTTACACGTGCTGCCTGATACTTCGACAACAGAGACATCATTGTACTAAGATCCTCCTCGTCTGCAGTTGCTAAGCTTGCGCGTAGCTCCTTGATACGCTTATCCAATGTGCGCCACTTATATACCATCATTGCCTTAGGCACACCCTCCGAAAGTTGCTCCTCAGCACTCTCGATATGTACCTCTTTCTGCTCCCATATCTTGCTAATAACATAGTTATCATCCGATGTTAGAAGATCAATGCTTACCGTCGACACGTTGATATCCGAATGGTTGATAAAGACATCCGTAGAGACCTCCACACCATCGCCCAATCGCTCCCACTCTACTCGATAGATGTCTACAATTTTGCGATATACCTCGATATCGAACTGCAAGCCATCATCATCCAACTCTTCGAATATGTAACGCGCCACATTGAATGTTACAACATCCCTATCGTTAAGCACCTCACAACTACAATGACCATATTTAAGCAGGTATTTCGTAAGCTCTCGCTCCAAAGTCTCTGGTGTTGTGCCACCCTCAATCGATGGAGCCACCGGAGCGGGATCAATCTCAGGGCGCGCCACTTGCATCGACGATGCAGGATACTGGTTTCTCTCGCGCTGCTGCTGACGTAATAGGAAGTTCTGAGCCTCGCTATCTCCCTTCACACCATCCAACTGTCGCGCTACCGCCACAGCCAGTGTTTGGTGTTCGACATTCATAATCTCGGCACAGTATCGCACATACTCCGAGCGCTTTATCTCATTGGATATAAGCGCGATGCTCTGCACCATATCATTAATAGCGTTAGTACGCAGCAATGGATCGGATGTAGCCTCGCCCAACAATAATTTCGCCTTAAACGCAAGGAAATCTTGTGCATTATCCTTAATATATGCCCTTAACGTCTCTGAATCATTGGCACGGGCAAAGGTATCAGGGTCATGCTCCTCAGGAAGAAGCACAATCTTCACGTTCATACCCTCCTTAAGGATAAGATCCACACCTCGCAATGCAGCCTTAACACCCGCAGCATCGCCATCGAACATCAGCGTTATGTTGTTTGTAAAGCGACTTATCAGACGAATCTGCTCCTCGGTAAGCGATGTGCCAGATGATGCCACAACGTTCTCAACACCCGCCTGGTGCATAGAGATAACATCGGCATAACCCTCCACAAGGATAGCCATATCCTCCTGTTGTATCGCCTTTTTGGCAAAGAAGAGACCATACAACTCTCTACGCTTATTGTAGATATCGCTCTCGGGCGAGTTCTGATACTTTGCCACCTTCTTATCAGTACGAAGCGTACGACCACCGAAGCCAACAACACGACCCGAGATATTGTGAATTGGGAAGATTACCCTATCGTAGAATCTATCGCGCAAAGCGCCATCGCTCTCGCGTGCAATAGCAAGACCTGTGGAGAGTAAGAACTCCTCCTTATATCCTGCACCACGAGCATCATCCGAGAATCTATGTCCTGACGATGGACAGAAGCCCAAGCCAAAGCGCTTGATTGTAGCATCCGAAAAGCCACGCAACGACGAGAAGTAGCTTAAACCGACACTGCGGCCCTCATCCTCGAACAACATATATCGCTGAAAGTACTCCGATGCCCACGCATTAAGCGCAAACATACTCTCGCGATTGTTGTTGCGAGCCACATCCTCCTCTGTCATCTGCTCCTCGCGCACCTCGATACCATACTTTTTCGCGAGCATCTTGAGGGCTTCGGGATAGCTAACGCTCTCGCTATCCATGATAAAGCGGACTACGTTTCCCGATTTACCACAGCCGAAACATTTGTATATACCACGTGCTGGAGAGACCTTGAATGATGGTGTCTTCTCGTTATGAAATGGACAGCACGCCTCATAGTTCACACCCTTACGACGGAGTGTAACATAGTCTCCAACAATATCTACGATATTGGCAGCGGCGAGTATTCTGTCTATAGTTTCACGATCAATCATCGCGCAAAGATAAAAAAAACTATTTACATTCCCTCACTTGATACCGTATATATTTTTGAAAAAGCACTTATAGATGTAGAGTCATTATAGGCATTAAAGCACCCCTGCTCGATATTGTTTCACAATATATTCAAGCATTTCATCCTCGCCCGTAGGGTCGTACTCGAGTTTAAGATTATTGCCAAACATCTGCGCCAGCACCTGATAGAATGAGGCCGTAAATCCAGAGCGGAACTCCTTAATAATTTTGAATGCAGTATGGTTTGTTTCGCGGTCGATAAGTTTTAGGAGTATCTTACCCTCGTATCGCGTCATCTTCCACAACATTGGTGTAAGCTCCTCTTTGAGAGCCTCCTCGATAGCCTCGGTATAGTTTTTCCTATCCTTTTTCTTACCCATTCGCGCCAACTCCTCATCGAGATTCTCCATACGTCGCGCCGCCTCTTGCGCCAACGGATATACCTTCTTTACCGCGCGCACCATACGCTGATAGTTCTTCAAGTCACGCTTGCGGTTATATATCCTAACATCCAGTAATTCAACACGCATCACCGAGTCACCACGACTATCCACCTCCCAGGTCACGGTGCGCACGCCACGCAGAGGTCGCCATCGTTGTGCCGAGGCGATATTGCACTCCGCAAAGAGCACGACAAGTATAACGAATATGGATACAAATCGCTTCATACGACAAATATACGAAAAAGTATTTACATTATCTCACTTTATGCTATACATATTTTTGTAAAGACAAAAACGAACTATGACTCATATTTTTAGACCATTGATTTTCATTACCAATTTTCACAAAAAAATCACAAAATTACACAGAGGGCTACATAGAGATCATAATTAATTCCCCAAACTACTAATGCAACGTCATATAAACATCTTGACAATAAAGCACTTAAATCAAGCTTCTTCCAAAGATGTATTGTGCAGAAACACCCGTGGCGTATGAGCGAACTACACGGTTTCATATATACGCCACTTGCTGTTTAATTACTTGCAGGACCATGTTGAGAAGAAGGGAAAATTTGTTAGAATTACCTCTATTAGTAACATAAAGCAAGTATTGAAGAGAATAAATACCCACGAACAGTAATGCTCGTGGGTAGTAAGCGGACTATCTATTTCTTCTCGTTTAAAATCTTTAATGCTTCTTCTGATACTTTGAGTACAAATATTCTAAACTCATTAAATGGGATTAGTGCTTGAAATGTCAAATTACCATTCTTATCATAATCTTCGATATTAATGTGATTTATCGGAATTGACAAACCATCTTCTACAGTAAAATCAAAATTGCCATGAGAGATAGAATTGCGTAAATGACGAGTAATCTGCTTGGGAGAAATATAGGGTAAACATTCGCTAATCTTTTCTATATCTATTCCCCAATCATTTACACATGCTTTCTTATTCGGCAATTGCTTATAAGCTATCTCTTTACTTAACAAAAGGAGCCCTACACAACAATTGATAAACAATGTTCTTGAATAGCTACAATCGAGTTTATTCTTAATATTCTCATACTGTTCTATGACTCTAATAGTTCTATGGATAAATTCTTTGTTACTCGGTTTCATAGACATATAATTTATATGGGCTATTTTCAAAATCGTATTCATTTATAGCATAGGAGTAGGAACGCCAATACGTTGCCGATTTGTACGCATTGACAGACTCAGTCGGTACATAAATTTTACATCCTGAAGCATGGTCTTCGAACATCTCATCACCACCTATAGGTGGTGTTGTTGACTTGCAATATACACTCTTTAGATTCTCGCACCAGCCAAATGCAGACCGTCCAATCGTCGTTACGCCATTGCCGATAGTGACACTTGTTAGACCGTCGCAATCAAAGAAAGCATATTTCACGATCGTTGTTACGCTATCAGGAATAGTTATACTCGTTAAACTGGTGCACTTTCGGAACGCTTCCATTCCGATTGTTGTTACGCTATCGGGGATAACATATTCTGTTACGCTACTGCCAATTGCAAAAGCATTTAACACGCCATCAACAATTAGGCAAAGTCCATCCTCGGTTGCAAACTTACCCTTAAATTCTGTTAGATGGTTACAAAAACAGAATGCGCCCTCTCCAATCACTATTACGCTATCGGGGATAGTTATACTTGTTAGACTCTCGCATAAAGAGAATGCTTGGCTTCCAATAGATGTTACACTATTGCCAATGGTTACACTTGTTAGACTACTGCAATAATAGAATGCATAATCTCCAATTGTTGTTACGCTATCGGGGATGGTAATACTTATTAGATTATCGCAAAAAGAAAAAGCATAATTTCCAATCGTTGTTACGCTATCGGGGATAGCAATATGTGTTAGTTTACTGCAGCTACTGAATGCTCCACGTCCAATCGTTGTTACGCTATCGGGGATAGTAATACTTGTGAGGCTGTAACAATAAGCGAATGCAGAATCTCTAATCGAAGTAACGCTATCAGGGATTGTTATACTTGTCAGCGAGGTGCAATCTCCGAATGCATCCTCTCCAATCGTTGTTACGCTATCAGGGATAGTAATACTTGTAAGGCTGTAACAATAAGCGAATGCAGAATCTCCAATCGTGATTACACCATTAGGAATAGTATATTCAGTAAGTCCAAATGGAGCAAATGATTTTAAGACCCCATCAATAATTAAACAGCGATTATCTTCCGAAGCAAACTTGCCATAAAAAGCTGTTAGATTGCTGCAATAATAGAATGCCCTCTCTCCAATCGTTGTTACACTATTAGGGATAGTTATGCTTGTGAGATTATCGCCACTATAGCCATAGCCATAGAATGCATACTCTCCAATTGTCGTTAGTTCACCGTCGAAAGTAATATATCCTTCGCCAGTAGCTTCATCCCATTCATTTGATATAATGGTTGCATCAATGCCCCATGTATCGTAAAGCTCAACCTTTGCTGTTGCGGTATACCAAATCTCATTGTTCGGAATAATTGGCGCAGATGGTTCAGCGACAAATTCTAACGCTGCCATCGGCTGAATGGTATTTCGCGAAATAACGACTTCGTTTGAAGTCGATTTTTCGAATGTACCTCCATCTACATCCGTTGCTATGATAGTTATACCCTTTGTAAATATCGTCTCAGGCAAAACAATCCACAACTCTGTGGCTGTTTCTGCGGTTGTGCCAAGCAAGATACCATCACCACAATCAAGAGTAATCGAATCGGTGGCATCTTCCAACAATGTTACAACAGGTGCTTCGCCAAAGGCGATTGTTGCCGTTGCTGCACCCGCAATCTTCTCGTTATTGTTACCCTTGATGGTTACGCTCTTCAAACCACCACCATCGGGGTCATAGAGTTTCAGTTTAAGATAACCACACGCATTCTTGAACGCAAGGAATGTATCCTCCACATTCTCGGTTACGGCAATCATAGTGTTTGCGTCTTTCCCAAAAGAGTTCTCTGCATACAACTGTGTTGCAGGCAAAGTGAGCAAGATAACGCCTTCATCCGAAATTCTTGCACTCTCGTTATATGGATAGAGCGCATAGATAGAATCAAAAGCGTTGCCTGTACCGAGTTCTCCACTCGGAACAAGCGAGAACGTACCGCTATTATCGCCGGTCTTGCCGTTAAACTTATACTGACGGTTAAGTGTATTGCCAAAGAAGACTGTAAGACGGTCATTCTCGTTCCAACGAAGATATTTGCCATTCTCGATATATATACGAGTGGCATCCTCTTCGGCAAACGAGGCTGTAAGGTCTGGCAGATTTTCGTTGTTTGGGCGTGCTATCTTCTCTCCTACAAAAGTTTCGGCACAGCTGCAAAGCACAAGTGCTAATAGTGTTAAAAGTCGTTTCATATCTATTTGTATTATTAGTTTACCAATCCATCTCGGGGTTTTCCTCGGGGTTTTCCAAATTCGACTGAGTAAAGCCTTGCTCTACCTCAACATTAACCACCTCAAAATCGGGTGCGAGGTACCGCTCTTGTTCATTGTGTTTCATAAGCATCTATGTTTTAAGTTAATATCTACAACTTAAAGCCGCAACAACTCCTATACGGTGTGGTTAGTATAAAAAGAAAGTGTGGAGTTGACTCTCGTTTATCAAGTAGAAGGTTGTGGAAAGACCCGACAGCAATAAACGATACAATGCCCCACACTTGGATAGTATGGGGATAGGTACGCAGAGTGCATACAGCCACATAGCTATACAAGAAATGAGTGCTGTTCGCTCATCCTACTGCCTTGAAAACTTCCACATTTTCTACTTAGGACTACGAAAACACTTTCGTAAAATATGTCTGCTATTTGTCCAATAGCATTACAAAATTAAGTAATATTTTCGAAACGAACAACACTCCGTGGGACATTGATTCGAGATAATGCAAAAATTCGCCTCCCGCAAGAATGCGAAAGGCAAAATTATAAGGGTGTATTTACCTCCTTTTTTAGGCTACATAGAAGACTGCACGCAATGCTCAAAATCTGCTTTCAATCTCTTTTCGCACAAAAGGTCTCTTCACAATCCAATGACATAATATATTAACCATCAATAAATCAACAGTAAATTATATTTCACTACCGATGAAGACTACCCTTATAGAGTGCATGTCATTATGACACCAAATATACGATTTTAATCCCTAAAAATTGCATTGTGCGAAGAATTTATTACCTTTGTGAGGATTTCGATACAAATAAAAAGATAATAATATGTTGGAAGTAGGTTTAACACATCAGAGTGTGATGCGTGTTATGGAGGGTAACACTGCAGAGTATATCGGTTCGGGCGATATGGCAGTCCTCGCGACACCTGCAATGGTGGCGCTTATGGAGAATGCAGCGATGCTTGCTGTAGCACTAAAACTCGAGGAGGGCGAGACTACAGTTGGCTCAATGATTTCGACCTCACACCTCAAGCCATCAAAGGTTGGCAATACCGTGAGCGCCATCGCAGAGCTTACTGCAATCGAAGGTCGCAAGCTTACGTTTAAGATCTCGGCATACGATGGCGAGACACTTATTGGCGAGGGCGAGCATATTCGATTTATTGTTAATCGCGAGAAGTTCTTGAGTAAATTATAAGAGAGATTTTGAACATCCAAAATTTTGTTGTTTCAAAACTTTACACTATATTTGCACCCGCTTACGAGCAACGATTGAGCTATGGTGTAATGGTAACACAGCAGATTTTGGTTCTGTTATTCTGAGTTCGAATCTCGGTAGCTCAACCACAAAGCCTTTGAGGCAATAAAAAAACCGATAAGAGAACATCTTATCGGTTTTTTTTTGTATCTTTGGGACATTAATAAGATATTGTATGGCATTTCCTATTGAGAATAAGTTGGTGGTAGCAGTATCGTCGTCTGCCCTATTCGACCTTACAGAGTCGGACAGAGTATATAACGAATGTGGACTTGAGGAGTATCGTCGTTATCAAGAAGAGAATATCGATAATCCTTTGGATAAGGGTGTTGCATTCCCTTTTGTAAAGCGATTATTGAGCTTCAATGAGATATTCCCTGAAGAGCAACCAGTAGAGGTTGTTTTGTTATCTCGCAACTCCCCAGAGACCGGATTGCGCGTTTTTCGCACCATCAAGCACTACGACCTTAATATCTCTCGTGCATCGTTCTTCTCTGGCGAGTCGCCATATAAGTATCTTCCAGCCTTCAACGCATCACTCTTTCTATCCGCCTCGGAGCGCGACGTAAAGCGTGCCTGCGATGCAGGATATGCGGCAGGTCGTGTACTTAAGAGCGAGGTTATGGATGACATACAAGATAACGAACTTCGCATTGCATTCGACTTTGACGGTGTTATTGCCGATGACGACAGCGAGAAGATATATCAGCTACAGGGACTATCAGCGTTCCACCGCCACGAGGCTACAACAAAGGCTCCGCTCGACCCAGGACCTTTGGCAGACCTACTCATCAAGATTTCAAACCTTCAGCGACTCGAAATGGCGCGAATGGAAGAGGAGGGCTCGTATCATCGCAAGCTCAAGATATCTATCGTAACAGCGCGAAATGCCCCTGCACACGAGCGCGTGGTAAACACCCTCAAAAGTTGGGGCGTGGAGGTTACCGAGGCATTCTTCCTTGGTGGCATCTCGAAGGATCGTGTGCTTGAGATTATGCGTCCACACATCTTCTTTGATGACCAGATGTCGCATCTGGATCACCTTAAGAATGTACCAGCGGTGCATATTCCTATGGGTATTACTAACGAATAGCGGTATCGTATGCTGGAGAGAATTAAGAGTTTTCTTAGCCGTTTATCCATTCGCACGGGTATCATAATATTGATTATATGCGTAGTATGCTACATTATATCCTTTGCCCAGATGCTACTACCTATATCTGCTGCGGCTAAGGGTGTACTATGGTTCATATTTTTCGGACTTGCTAAGACTACCCAATACACAGCATTAGCAATTCTCGGCGTAAAGGGTTGGCGTGCATTAAGAACTAAGATTAAAGAGAACAAACAAGAGACTAAATAACTTCAACACACTACAACAATGTCTTACATTAAAAGTTTATCAAGACTATTGTTGCTCGTATTACTACTTTATGTGGGTAGTTGTACTACAGAGTGGGAGCAGTTTGGTGGCGATAAGAATCCTACCGAACAGCCAAACACTCCTAACGAGGGCGACAATACTGGAGAGGACACGAACGAGGAGGATAACAACAATGAGGACAACACTCCAAGTGAAGGCGACAACTCCAACGAAGAAAACAACGAGAGTAACGAAGATACCCCTTCTACTGGCGACGAGAATCCAGACCAGAACGAAGAGGGTAACGGAGATGGTGGTGCCAACGAAGAGGGCGACACCGAAGAGGAGAACGGAGAAAGCAACGTTGAGCCTGCTCCAGATGCAGATTTAAGCATCACAGCATGGAGTGGCGAATGGGCGACTGATAATGGTAGCGACGCTGTAGGCTCAGACAAAGATTTCTTCTACGAGCTAAACACATTCAGCAACCGCGTTACTGTAACTTACAACGGTAGCACAGCGAGTGTTGAGAGTAACAACAGTAGCATAAAAAGCTACATCACAGGAGCATACGTAGGTCTTGACATGACCAGTGTAAGCGGTGTTGAGATTATTGTAAAGGGTAAGAGTTCGGATGGTGGTCTAAAGATTTACAGCGAGAACAAATACAAACTTACGCTTAACGGTGTAGACCTTACATCAAAGCGCGGTCCGGCAATCAACTCTCAGGCAGGCAAGCGCGTATACCTACACCTTGCAAACGGCACAACAAACCGTCTCACAGATTGCGCAACATATCAGGACGATCACTATACTATGGCTGGCTCTGCAAATGAAGATAGAAAGGGTGCATTCTTTGCCGAGGGACACATTATCGTAAGCGGTTACGGTGCGTTGGTTGTTACGGGCAAATATAAACACGCAATCGTTACCGATGGCTACTACTATCAGCGTCCAGGCTCTACTGTAGCAGTTACCGAGGCTGCGAAGAATGGCGTTCATGTAAAGGGCGATAGCGATGATGGCATCGGTGCAAAGATAGCAGGCGGTTTGATCTATGCAACCGTTTCTGGCACTGCAGGTAAGGGTCTAAAGTGTGATATGGATATCGTGGTCGAGGGTGGTAAACTCAATATTACCACATCGGGTAATGCTACATACGATAGCGACGAAAAAGATACCTCTTCGGCAGCATGTCTAAAAAGTGATACAAATATCAATATTAAGGGCGGCAAGCTCGTATTGAAGTCTTCTGGTACTGGTGGTAAGGGTATCAGTGCTGATGCAGATATTATTTTCGATGGTGGCAATATCGACATCGCGACAACTGGTGGTCAGTACAAATACTCTTCGCAGTTGACATCTTCACCCAAGGGCGTTCGTGCCGATGGCAATATTACCATCAACGGTGGCAACCTAAACATCTCTGTTACTGGTAAGAGCGAAGGCTCGGAGGGTATGGAGAGTAAGGCAGTATTGACCTTTAATGGTGGTGAAACCGTTATAAATGCCTATGATGATGCTATCAATGCTGCAAGTGCAATAGTTGTGAATGATGGTAAGGTATATGCGCGTGCTACGAACAACGATGGTATCGACTCGAATGGCACACTTACAATCAATGGCGGAGTATTTATCGGTATTGGCTCTGGCGAACCAGAGGGCGGTATCGACGTTGACAACAGTAGATCACTACTTATAAATGGTGGCTATGTACTCGGCATTGGTGGTGGTATGATGGGTACACCATCAACATCAAGCACGCAGTATTCGGTGGTATATGGTGGCGCATCTGTAACAAGCGGTCAGCGCATTGCACTACTTGACTCATCAAACAATATGCTATTTAGCTTCGAATCGCCTATTACTATGAGTGCAACGATATGCTTCTCGACACCAGACATTAAAAGTGGCTCTACATACACCGTAGCATCTAATGGCTCGGTAAGCAGCTACAGCGAGTGCTGGCAGGGCTGGTGCTACGATGGGGCTTGGTCGGGAGGCTCGACACTCACCACATTTACACCATCAAGCGTGGTTACCTCTATTGGCAATAGTGGTGGGGGTGGTCCTGGTGGCGGCGGCTGGCCAGGTGGCGGTGGCAATCGACCTTGGTAGCCCAATATTCTCACAAATAGAAGGTGGAAAGGATAACAACGACTATATATTGCATATTAAGGTAAATGTCGTTTGTCCTTTCCACTTTTTTTTCTATCTTTGTGCGATTATAGCTACTTAGCAGACAAATAATTAAAAACAACATACTATGAACATTTCATACAACTGGCTAAAACGCTATCTTGATGCAGATATTACTGCAGAGCGTATGGCAGAGATACTAACCGAACTCGGTCTTGAGGTCGAGGAGTTCGAGAAGATTGAGACCATCAAGGGTGGCTTGAATGGTGTGGTCGTAGGCGAGGTACTCACTTGTGAGGATCACCCAGATTCTGACCACCTACACATTACAACCGTCGATGTAGGCGCCGAGGCACCATTGCAGATTGTCTGCGGTGCAGCCAACTGCCGCAAGGGTCTTAAGGTTATGTGCGCTACTGTAGGTGCTGTGCTATACCCTATCGACTCTGACGAGGAGTTCAAGATTAAGCGCAGCAAGATTCGTGGTGTTGAGTCGCTCGGTATGCTCTGTGCGGAGGATGAGTTGGGCATCGGTCGCAACCACGAGGGTATTATGGAGCTTCCTGCAGAGGCTGTTGTGGGCACACCTGCTAAGGAGTATCTCCATATCGCCGATGACTACCTTATCGGTATTGGTCTTACCCCTAACCGCGTAGATGCAGCATCACACATCGGCGTTGCGCGCGACTTGGCAGCATATCTCAAGAGTCGTGGCGAGCGCGTAGAGTACAAGCTCCCATCAGTCGAGGGCTTCAAGGTTGACGACACATCACGCACTATAGAGGTGGAGGTTGTAAACCGTGAGGCAGCACCACGATATGCAGGTATCACCGTAAGCGGTTGCAAGATTGCGCCATCGCCAGAGTGGATGCAGAATGAGTTGCGCGCTGCGGGTATCAACCCTAAGAACAACCTTGTGGATATCACAAACTATGTCCTTTTTGAGCTTGGTCAGCCACTACACGCCTTCGATGCAGATAAGATTGAGGGTGGCAAGGTTGTGGTACGCTCAGCTAACGAGGGCGAGAAGTTCGTAACACTTGATGGTGTTGAGCGCACACTCACCGCTAACGACCTTATGATTTGCTCGGCAGAGCGCCCAATGTGTATTGCGGGTGTATATGGCGGTCAGGACTCAGGCATTAGCGACGAGACTGTTAATGTATTTATCGAGAGTGCTTATTTCGATCCAGTATGGGTACGTAAGACTGCTAAGCGTTTTGGTCTTAACACCGATGCATCGTTCCGTTTCGAGCGTGGTATCGACCCTAATATTCAGGTTTACGCTCTTAAACGTGCTGCAATGCTTATGCAGGAGTTGGCAGGTGGTCGCATAACATCTGAGATTATCGACATCAACCCTACTCCAGCAAAGGATTTCGAGTTTGAGTTCTCGTTGGAGCGCGCTCGCAAGCTTATTGGTAAGGATATCCCTGAGCAGACATTTATGACCATCCTTGAGGCTTTGGATGTTAAGGTACTAAGCCGCGAGGGCGAGGTATTGAACGTGGCTGTTCCACCATACCGCGTGGATGTACAGCGCGAGGCAGACCTTATCGAGGATGTTCTCCGCGTATATGGCTACAACAACATCGAGATTTCAGATCACGTTAACTCTACCCTATCATACGCACCAAAACCTGATAAGGCTCGCTTGCAGAATGTCGCTTCTGACTACCTCTCGGCTAATGGTTACACCGAGATTATGTCAAACTCGCTAACTAAGGCTGCATACTACGAGCAGAGCAAGTCATACCCTGTGGAGCGTTGCGTGAAGATTCTAAACCCACTATCTCAGGACTTGAACGTTATGCGCCAGACGCTTATGTTCAACGCTTTGGAGGCTGTGGAGCTTAATGTTAACCGCCGTAACGGCAACCTTAAGATGTACGAGGTGGGTAACTGCTACGCATTCGCTGAGGAGAAGGCATCGGAGGAGAATGCCCTTGCTAAGTACGAGGAGAGCTACCGTATCGGTATCACCGTTACTGGTCTTGCCACACAGCTATCTTGGAATGCTAAGGCTGAGCCTTCGTCATTCTTCACACTCCGCGCTATGGTCGAGAAGCTTTTGAAGCGCTTCGGCATCGACCTCTACTCTTTGCAGTGCGAGAGCCTCGATTGCGACCTATATGCTGATGCTATCGTATTTAAGCAGGGCCCTAAGGAGGTATTGCGTATGGGTGTTGTATCGCCTATCGTGCGCAAGAAGTTCGATATCAAGCAGGAGGTTTACTTTGCTGAAATCGACTTCGACCAGCTTATCAAGATGACTAAGAAGGCAAAGGTGCAGTTCAAGGAGCTTTCGAAGTTCCCAGAGGTTAAGCGCGACTTGGCACTCCTTGTAAATAAGAACGTTACATTCTCACAGCTTCGCTCTATTGCGTTTGCTACAGAGAAGAAGTTGCTTAAGTCTGTATCGTTGTTCGATGTCTACGAGGGCGACAAGCTCCCTGAGGGCAAGAAGTCGTACGCTTTAAGCTTTATCCTTGAGGATAAGAGCCAGACTCTTACTGACAAGCAGATTGAGCGCACTATGGCAAACCTTCAGACTCAGTTGGAGCAGAAGGCAGGCGCAGAGATTCGTAAGTAGTAGAATACTACATATATTCTGATTGAGGGGCTATCCAATGTGTGGATAGCCTCTCTTCTATTTATACGTCTGCATAAGCTCAGCTTATAACTCGATCAAAATTTCCGATTTGCACTTATAGAAATTTGTATTACTTTTGCAACTGAAAACAAAAAGATATGGTAGATAAAAGATATATACGATGTTTGCGCCAAAGATTGAAGAGAGCACACGGGCGGAGCGGTTGGAATATGTGCAGGATAGATGGCGATGTATGTGCAACTGCGAGCTATGTGGCAAGTGCAATATGCTCAGAGGGCGCGATGCAGAGATAGTCTACGAAGATTATATCGAGGGTCGCAGAGCATATCGAGATATAACAATTGAATTAAGAAATTATAACTATTAAAAACAGATAATAATAATTAACCTAATAAAACAGATAAAACTATGAATGCAAAGGAGAAAGTATTGGCAACAATGGTAGAGGCAGGTGAGCCTATGAACGCAGGTAAGATTGCAGAGCTTAGCGGTATTGACCGCAAGGAGGTAGACAAGGCAATGAAGGAGCTTAAGGAGGAGGGTGCAATCGTATCGCCAGTCCGCTGCAAGTGGGCACCAGCGAAGTAAAGCAACACATAGAGTATCGAACAAAGATGCTATATAACTGAGAGTGGCGTATGAAGTAGGAGCAATGCTCGCTTCGTACGCCACTCTTATGTCTACATATTTTCACCAACCACCTCTATCGCCACCTATCTATTCGTAGACCGTACTATAGAACAACATTATATTAGCGATTAGATAAATCCGTTATCACGCAACCAGTTAGCTTCATCTATAAGTGTCTGCTCTATTGGTCTTACCTTATAACCGAGTTCCTTTACCGCCTTACTATAATCGAAACGATTGTTTCGCTTTAGATTATACACCGAGAATGCTGTCATCATAGGCATTTCTCCACTCTTAGCAGCCCTTTTCTCCATTCTTTTAGCAATGAACTCAGCAAGCCAAATTGGGAGATACATCTTTATAGGCTTACACCCCAAACTCTTATTAAGTATCTTACTTAACTTTTTCAATTTAACAACCTCATTGCCGAGAATATACCCCTCTCCAACACGACCTTTATCAGCAGCGGCAATACATCCAGCAGCAAGATCACGAACATCAACGATATTAAACGAGCCATCTATACCTATAGGCATATCACCCTTAATAATCTTGATTATAGTTGATGTCGTTTCACTTAAAGCATAATCATTAGGGCCAAATATACCTGTAGGATATACAACGCAAGCCTTCAAACCCCTCTCTTTTACCGCTGTAAACACATTATTTGTTGCCATAGCCTTACTCTTGGAATACCAACCAACAACCTTATCAAGATCAAACTCTGCAACCTCCTTAATAAGTTCGTTATGCGGTCTCTCGGGAATAGCGCCTGTAGAACTCACATAGACAAGATTTCTGCACTCAGGATGTTCCAAACACATATCTACAATATTCTCAGTACCTCCGACATTGACATCCAAAACAAGTTTACGATAATTTGGATTTACAGTTACGACACTTGCCACATGAATACATATTGTCTCTATGCCCTCATCAACCTTGAAAAAATCTCTTAACGACTTCTTATTACATAGGTCTCCATAGAAAATCTCAACCTCTTGAGGAAGATACTCGACGCTCTTATCTCCGTTAAGAACAAAGGCTCTCACCTTTTCACCCCGTGCAAGTAATTGAGCACAAATATTACTACCCAAGAATCCCGCAGCTCCAGTCACCAAATAAACAACATTATTCATACACAATTATCATTTAAGCATTTTTCACGGTGCAAAAGTATTGCGAAATTTTAGGCAAATAAAGGGGTAGAATGCGCAACACTTGGAATGATATTCGCATCAATATCACAGAATATCTGGAGCTATCTCCACACAGCCAATCCAGAGAGATGATTACAGTCTACGCTATAAAAATATTAACTTTTGTCTTATTCGTACGCTTGTTATGCTCCTTCAAAAGCAAAAAAAGTAGGGCTACCCACTTTCGGATAGCCCTACACATATATTATATATATGTATTAGTCCTGCAACTTCGCAGCCAAGAACTCGCGGTTAAGGCGAGCGATGTGTGCGATAGAGATAGACTTAGGACACTGAGTCTGGCAAGCACCTGTGTTAGTACAGTTACCGAAGCCCAACTCATCCATCTTAGCAACCATAGCCCTATGCCCCGACGTGAGGATCTACCGCTGTTTAACTTCGTTGAGGGTTGCAAGGTTGCGTGTTGTGGGTATCAGTAAAGGTAACACAACAACGGTAGATTAATCCCTCTACGAGGGCTTTTCACCGCTCACGCTCGGCATAGTCTGCAAGCAGCCTCTGCTCTCACTTAATCGCGGCGTTGTCCACAGAATTGCATAGAAACTAAGAGGGTATCAGTACGGTAACGGTGTAATTCTTCGCAATGACGGTGTTTATATTGCAGGTATTAAAAATAATACCCGCGCTACGGGTGATGCGTAGCGCGGGCAGTGAGTTTATTACAAATTTATATGTTGTGGCTATTTTGAAGCTGCTCGCAGTTTGGGAAAGCGGAGTTTACTAAATGTAAATGAGCATTTAACAAACAAGGCAGATGCCAAAAGAGCCGAACAGATAACTTTGTACACAAGGAAATTAAAAATTATAGCCAACAATATCATCAGCATAATCACTCCAATGTGGAGCTGATTTATAAGCCGCGACACTCTCCTTTGGTACATAAATCTTAGGATCAGAGGGGTTATTGTAAAACGCAGCGCCACCTAATGCTGGCGGTGTTGTAGCCTTGCAATATACACTTGTTATGCTACTGCAATCACAGAATGCCTCATATCCAATTGAAGTTACACTATCTGGAATAGTTACACTTCTTAGGCTACTGCAATCAGAGAATGCGTAATCTCCAATTGTAGTTACACTATCTCCAATAGTTACACATGTTAGGCTACTGCACTTACAGAATGCATACCTCCCAATTGTAGTTACACTATCTCCAATAGTAACAGTGGTAAATTTACTACCATAAAATACGCTACGATAATAAGGATAATAATATCCATCTGGAATATTACAATTAACTATCAATTCGCCTGTGCAACCATCGAATGCACTCACTCCAATTGTAGTTACACTATCTGGAATTGTTACACTTCTTAGGCTACTGCAATTATAGAATGCGTAATCTCCAATTGTAGTTACATCGCCATCAAATTTAATAACCCAACACTCCTTTTCGGAATCGTATGTATTTGATATAATATTTACACCGAAAACATCTTCTTCACTCGGATTTATTGGTTCTGTTGTGCTACCATTCGTGTACCAAATCTCATTTGATGGGCATAAACTTGGACAGTGGTCCCCGCACGACATTGCTACGAAAGCTAATGCAAAAAGTAAAAACAGTTTTTTCATAGTGATATAAGTTTGTAATTATTTGTCGATTGACAGACAAATATACACATTTTTTCTAATACATACAAAAAAATGGGGTTACCCTCTCGGATAACCCCAGCCTAATATTATATAGGTATATTAGTCCTGCAACTTCGCAGCCAAGAACTCGCGGTTAAGGCGAGCGATGTGTGCGATAGAGATTGACTTAGGACACTGAGCCTGGCAAGCACCTGTGTTAGTACAGTTACCGAAGCCCAACTCGTCCATCTTAGCAACCATAGCCTTAGCACGACGTGCGCCCTCTACGCGACCCTGAGGAAGCTTAGCAAGTGAAGATACGCGAGCTGCAACGAACAACATTGCAGAACCGTTCTTACAAGTAGCAGCACAAGCACCACAACCTACGCAAGCTGCTGCGTCCATAGACTCGTCAGCATCTGCCTTAGGAATTGGAATAGCGTTACCATCAGGTACTGAGTTAGTACGAACTGAGATAAAACCACCAGCCTGCAAAATCTTATCGTAAGCACCGCGGTCTACAACGAGGTCACGAATTACTGGGAATGCTGCTGAACGCCAAGGCTCGATAGTGATAGTAGAGCCATCCTCGAACTTACGCATATACATCTGGCAAGTAGTAACCGCCTGAGATGGACCGTGAGCGTGGCCATTAATGTGCATAGAGCACATACCGCAGATACCCTCGCGGCAGTCGTGGTCGAATGCAACTGGCTCCTTACCTGCGTGGATAAGGTCATTGTTGAGGATGTCCATCATCTCAAGGAATGAAGTATCCGCTGAGATATTCTTAACCTCATAGGTCTCGAATGCACCCTGTGACTTAGCGTCTCTTTGACGCCATATCTTTAACTTAAAATTCATAGTTTAATCCTTATTAAAGTTTAACGCCAAAAAATTAGTCTTTGTAGTTACGCTGTGCACGGTGTACGAACTCGTAGTCGAGCTGCTCGATAGTCATCTCTGGAACGTTGTCCATACCCTTGTACTCCCAAACTGCTGCGTAAGCGAACTTGTCATCATGACGCAAAGCCTCACCATCCTCAGTCTGGTGCTCAGAACGGAAGTGACCACCGCAAGACTCCTCACGGTTCAAAGCGTCGCGCGCCATAAGCTCACCCAACTCCAAGAAGTCCTCCAAACGAAGTGCCTTCTCCAACTCTACGTTGAATGACTCGTTATCGCCTACAAGCTTCAAATCCTTGTAGAACTCCTTGCGCAAAGCCTGAATCTCTACGATAGCCTTCTCCAATGACTCCTTAGTACGAGCCATACCTACGTTGTCCCACATGATAAGACCAAGACGCTTGTGGATATCGTCTACAGACTGGTTACCCTTGATAGCGAACAAACGCTCGATACGTGCGCGAACGCCCTTCTCTGCCTCGTCGAAAGCAGGAGTGTCGGTCTTAACCTTAGGAGCCTGAATCTTCTTAGATAGGTAGTCACCAATTGTGTATGGCAATACGAAGTAACCATCTGCAAGACCCTGCATCAAAGCAGATGCACCAAGACGGTTAGCACCGTGGTCTGAGAAGTTAGCCTCACCAATAGCGTACAAACCAGGGATTGTAGTCATAAGGTTGTAGTCAACCCATATACCACCCATTGTGTAGTGAACAGCTGGGAAGATCTGCATTGGCTGCTCGTATGGGTTAACGTCAGTGATCTCCTCGTACATATCGAAGAGGTTACCATAACGCTGCTTGATAGTCTCCTTACCAAGACGCTCGATAGCTGTCTTGAAATCGAGGAATACAGCCAAACCTGTCTCGTTCACACCGAAACCAGCGTCGCAACGCTCCTTAGCAGCACGTGATGCAACGTCACGTGGTACAAGGTTACCAAACGCAGGGTAACGACGCTCCAAGTAGTAGTCGCGGTCTGCCTCAGCGATATCAGATGGCTTCTTAGCGCCTGAACGGATAGCCTTAACATCCTCCATCTTCTTAGGAACCCAGATACGACCATCGTTACGCAATGACTCAGACATCAAAGTCAACTTAGACTGCTGTGTACCGTGTACAGGGATACATGTTGGGTGAATCTGAGTGAAACATGGGTTAGCAAAACC